>JBFYLO010000015.1:0-4938 GCA_041305385.1 Microcaldota archaeon
CTCAGCCCTAAGGCCGACCTCTTTCGTTGGCGGAGCAGCCAAGGCCCTCGGGTTCGGTTTCGTCGAGATACTTGCCGACCCGAGCTCGGTAGGGCTGGTTTCGAAGGTGACCAAGGCAATGGCTGACGAGGGGATTATGATACGGCAGATAGTCGCCGACGACCCGGAAATCTACCCCGAGCCGAAGCTCACGCTCGTGACGGACGGGAAGCCGCCTCCCTCGCTCATCGCAAAATTGCAGAAGATAAAAGGGATAGAGAGAATATCCCTTGAATGAGACGCGGTTTCATGGCGCCTGAAAAATGCGAAATCGACGACCAATTCACTGGTACCAAATGCAATGTCGATAAGAAAATACTCGTGCTCTGGATGCTCCCGGTGGTCGTGCTCATCCTGGCGGCCATGGCCCTTCTCGTAGTGTTTTATTTTAACTACCCGGAGGCGAAGCCATTCGGCTTTAGTTCGTTCTTCGAGTTCTTCCTTCTTGTCATCCTGGCATTGGCCGCATTGGGGGCCCTGGCCTTCATCTGGTCCCTCCTCCGCTACAGGGCGCTCACCCACACGATAACCAAGAGCGAAATCATAATCACCGAGGGAGTCATCAACAAGAGCAGGACAGTAATCCAGTTCAGCCAGATACAGAACATACACATAAAGAAGCCGCTGGTCTACAGGCTGCTCGGGCTTTCGCGAGTTGAGATTGAGACCGCCGGAACAACGGGCGGAATCGCCGAGGGAATCCTCCCTGGAATCGCAAATGCGGAGGAGCTGGTCCATCAGCTGCTCGAGACTGTTCGGAAGATAAAGAAAATCCCCGGCCCCCGGGCCGATGACCGGGACATCCTGTTCGGCATCCTCGAAGAGCTCAAGGCGCTGAGGGAAAGGAACGAAAATCTTGCGCATAACCCGCCGATGTCGAGCAATCTCGAGAAGGAGCTCCTGAAGGCCCTGGAGAAAAGGCAGAAGGAATAAGTCCTGTGGCCTCACCCGCGCGTTTAAATACCAATTAAGCGATAATATATCTTCTTATGGCACTTAGGAAGAAGACTGACAAAAGTCAGAATACTAGTAACAATTCCGGCTCCAGGTCACATGAAAAAGCTGCTTTTCCGAAATCCGACCTGGGCAAGCCCATCACCAAATCAGAACTTTCAGCACTAGAACAGCTCAGGTCACTTCGAAATGAGGCAATCAATACTAAGAGCGAGAGCAGTGGGCTCGAGCTTATAGCCAAAATCCAAACGTTTCAGTGCGACACCCATGACAAGATACAAGAGCTTGGGAGAGTCGCCAAGAGTGAAAAGACGCTCCCAGCGGTTGTCGACGCCACCATTGATGCCATATCCAGTATATGGAAAAGCGGAAATGCCAAGGAAATAAAGGAAGCCGAAGGAATGCTCTCTTATCTATTATCGACAATCCCGCTAGAAAAGTTCTCGCTCCTAAGCAAAGATTCACAAGGAATGCTTGAAAAGTTTCAGAACCCTCTGAATCCGCCGGTTCAAGAACCTCCATCTCCACCTGTGCCGCCCACTCAGCCAGGGTCCATCCAAGCCACTGAACCCGAAAAAGCCGAGCCGGTGAAAAAACCGGAGTTCCCGGCTGCCATGAAAAAACTGACAGAAGTTACAGATATCCTTTACGGACTCGGAGTGCCGGTTCAAAACAGTATAATCCGCGCAGCAGCCAATCTCCTAAAAGATCAGGCAATCATCGACTCGCCGGCAGGAACGTCTGTTTCGCGTCTTAACAAAATGCTTAACCCAAGTCCATATGAGGTCATACGGGCCGCAGCCAATGCCCTTAAAGAGCTCGGAGGAACCGAGCAGCTTACTAAACTCGCCAAAAGCCCGAATCCAACGGTATCGAAGTATACAACCGAGGCCCTCGCGGCAATGGGGAGAAAGCCAGAGATGCCCCAAACGACGAAGAATGAAGGGCCGCTACATAATACATCTGATGACTATGACTGGTGCCGCTTTCCCTAATGCAATATCCCTTAAACTCAGCACTAGGGGTTTTCATAATGCGGCATGCGAACGTTTTCTTTGAGTGGTTGTTCTTGTCAATGGGGCAACCCAAACTAACTTATCCGGATTCGGAACTCGAGCAGACAGTCGCTCGGGCTC
This sequence comes from Microcaldota archaeon, assembly GCA_041305385.1. GTDB lineage: Archaea > Micrarchaeota > Micrarchaeia > Burarchaeales > JAKAKT01 > JAKAKT01. The sequence goes on from JBFYLO010000015.1 coordinate 2,130, forward strand.
CTCGAGCTTATTTGTATATTTTTATACATTTAAGAATAAAAAGATACATTTAAATACTATAATGTACATAAGACAAGACGGTGGAAAAATGACGCAGATAAACAGAACCATCGGGAACAATGCTGGCAAAACCCCGCCAGGGCCCTACGTCCGAAACACCGACAAGTTCACCAATAGGAACATCCCTCCCCCCCAGAGTCTGTCCGTCCCGGTAATGAAACCGACCGTACCCCTCGAAAAAGTTTTAAATACCGGGCTTTTCGTGCCATAGTTCTTCGCAATAATCTTACTATTGTGCTAATTTCAAGTAAACTCATAATAACATAGTGCGAACGTTTTCTTTAAATAATTGCTCTTGCCAAAGTGGTCCATTCGAGGCGCAGTTTATGGTGTACGAGCAAAGCTGGGGAACAAACAACTACAAACCGCCCCCCGCGTCCATTGGTTTTTCACTTTTTAAGAAGCCTCCGCCTATCCCACTGACACTCCTGGCTCAGAAAGCAATAACGGACTCGGGCACCACTGGACTTAAGCCGGAAAAAGCGGATAATGGGCCACTTGCCAAAAACCGCGAGTTCCAAGACAAGGCGATAACTTCGAGCACTTCACACGAAGCTTCACGGGCTGTCTTCGAACTGGGGAACGTGGCCAAATGTTCTGCCAACGCCCCGGAAGTGCGGGAGGACGCAATGAACCGGTTGGTCGAAATCTCAATAAATCCAACTATCGACGTGCACAGATGCTACTACGCAATCAGCGAGCTGTCTCTTTTAGGTACTGTCGAGAAACTGCTCGAGGCATACATCCGCGCCCCCCAACAAGATGCCGAGAGATATGACAAGATAACCGACTACATCCTCTCAAAGTTCAAGGAGCTCCTGAAGGACCGCTCCTCAGTTCCAAGCGTCTACAACGCATTGGCGAGAATCGAAGCCTACAGCAAAGTAATCGAGAACTTGGTCCTCTTGGAGCAGACTGGCAAGGGGAACAGTGGGCAAGCCGACGGGCTTCGGGGCGAGATAAAAGAGCATATGGGGAAGCTTCACTCTCTAGAGGGGCACTTCGAAATCGCTTACCTGGGCATAAACGTCCTGGATGCTACCCTGTCTAAGTCAGTAATTGAAACCTTGGCCGGGGACAGGCCTTCCCTCGAGCGCATCCGCGATTCGACCAGTTCAGTCAATCCAATCATGCACGATTTGGCAAAGGGGGCGCTGGAAAGAATCGAATAGTTCAGGACCTAAGCCATTGAATAATTCGAATCAAAACAAAAGCGCGCCCTCGGGGGCGCTCGTCACTCGCTCGGTAAAGGCAAAAGCTAACCGTTCTCTCGAACCGATGCCCCTACGGCGGCCAGACCGCCAGAGCCGAACATCATCCCAGTCGCAGGTAAGACGTCGTCCTCGAGGAAGAAAAAACGATCAGTCGGGGAAAAAGGAAACAGCCTAAGGACGTTTTGGGGGCAGGCTTAAATACTATTAAAGCCAAATTATAGTACTTATCAAGTGGGGGTGAGCCGTATGAAGGAAGAACTACAACGAAAGAAAACTATTATTAACAAGGAGAAAACAGACCCATTTGGCGGGAAACAGCAATCGGCAGGGGGAGTTGAAAAGTCAATAAGGCCGGACATACGCTCGAGGCAAATAGCCGAAATCGGTAAGAAAGTTGAAAAGAATGGCGGAACGCAAGGGGACGTCAACGGGCTGAGGCGCATCATCACGTTGGTTTTCCCCGCCCTTTCCAAGGCCGACATGGACACCCGCGAGAAAGCACAGGAAGTCCTGGCCAAAATTGCAATGTCTCAAAAGACCCATGAGGAGGTCGCGCGCAACGCCCTGGGCGAGCTTAAGGATAATGTAGCCCTTCTCGAAGCCATAAAAGCATCTGCGCCAAAGGCAGTCGCGGATGCGGCATCAAAATACCTGGATTTGATAGACCGAAAAACCCCGGCGTTTGACTGATGCCCCAGTGTTTGCAATAATTTTACCGTTGTTCTGACCTGCATAATAGTAGTCTAATCCTATGACATAAGTGAGGATACGTTATAGAGGTCTGGGAGGGCCTTTGAGCACATCCCCAAGATGTGCTGGAAATTTTGCCAGATTAGGGGTAAACATCCCGTGTGATGGCAGATTTTTCGAACGCGCGCGCATATGTGCGGTTTGAGCAAAGGTATTTAAACCTTAACCCCTATAACTGCTGACACCGTGCGGCTGTAACATACCGGCCGAATGGAGCGCGAGTTTTCGTGCAATGAACTTCAACTCCGTTACAGCACGCAATCGCAAAATGGAAACCTGAGCTTTTTCAGGTTAGACTTATGCTTCGAGAACGGAATAGTAGCGAACGCTTGTGAGTGCGCCCACCGCTATTTAGCGAGTGGATAAAGTACTTTCCGAATTTAGTTCGTGTGCATAACTCCAGTTGATCCTGCTGGAGGGCACTGCTATCAGAGTTCGATTAAGCCATGCAAGTCTTGCTCCTGGGCTTCCAGGGGCGGCGTACGGCTCAGTAACACGTAGTCAATCTGCCCTCAGGATGGGAATACCCTCGAGAAATTGAGGATAAATCCCGATAGGCCAAGTATGCTGGAATGCTTCTTGGTTTAAACAAGGCGGCGAATTGTAGCCGTTTTTGCCTGAGGATGAGACTGCGCCCGATCAGGTTGTTGGTGAGGTAACGGCTCACCAAGCCGATAATCGGTAGGGGCAATGGGAGTTGGAGCCCCGAGAAGGGCACTGAGACAAGGGCCCTAGTCCTACGGGATGCAGCAGGCGCGAAACCTCTGCAATGCGCGAAAGCGTGA
>JBFYLO010000016.1:0-6914 GCA_041305385.1 Microcaldota archaeon
CTTGCAATTACCATTGAAAGAGCCGAAGCAGCCGCGGCCCCATCCATCCCGTACACAGGAATCAGGAGATAGTTTAGTATTAAGTTCAGCCCTAGGCTCAGAACCCCAACGTAGAGCTCGACCCTGACAATCCTCATGGAGGCGAGTATGGTCCCGTGTATCGAGCTTAGGAATCTGATGAAGCAGCCGAATGTGAATATGGCCAGGACAGCTGCGCCTGGCTCATAGGCAGCACCATAAAAAATCCTCAGAATCTGCCCCGGGAACACCAGGAATATCATCGCCATCGGGACAAGCAGGAATATGTCCCACCTGACAGCAGTCCCCGCGGTCTCCGCCATTCTTCCTTTGTCCCCTTTTCCATAGAGCTCAGCCATGACAGGCCCGAATATGGCGAATATCGCGTTCGGAAACACCTGTATCATGAGTGCCAAGGAAACAGCCATCGAATAAATGGCTATGGTCTCGGCAGACGTTTCAGCAGGGAGCAGGTAGCCAAGCATAAACCTATCCGTGTAGAACGCCAGCGCGCTCACCTCGCTGACAATGGCAAATGCTATGCCCAGGGAGGCGGCGTCCTTAAGCAGCGCGGTTTTTTCTGATAATGTCGAAGGGGCCTGGCTGATTCCGTGCGTCTTCATCCCCCTACTCAGGTAGACCGTTGAAAGGGCGGCCAACACTGCAAAAGAGCCGACGAAGGAAATCATGAGGTTGGTGGCGTTAGCGCCAATCACGAAAATCAGAAAGAACGTGAGCCCAATCTTTACGATGTTCTGGATGTTGTTCATGATGCTGGTTTCCTTAACCATCTTCAAGCCCGATATGAACGATATGTTAAGTGCCGAGAATGTTGCGAGCGGGGGCAGAAGAGCGACCCATCGGATCGGGTCCACAAGCCCGGGGTTGTTGAAGAATTCCGCAAGGAACGGCGCGGAAAGGAATATCACGACTGAGAGCAGAAGCGTCAGGATTCCACAGTAGACATAGGCTGCCTGGAGGAGGACATAGGACTTTTGTTTCTCCCCTCTTCCGATGTAAAACGGCACATACCTGGAAAAGGAAAGATTCATGCCCAAGTCCGAGAATATGGCGATGGCGTAGAAGATGCTTACTGCAAGGTAGAATGCGCCGACGTCATCCTGGGAGAAGAGCCTGGCGACGATTATCGTGTAAAGGAACGAAAGAAACCTGAGGATAAAACTCCCGGACAAGCTCCAGAACGTTCCCTTCGCTATGACCTTTATGTCGCTGCTGGCTGTTGCCATAATCCGTTACCCTAAACCTCTAAAACAGCACCAGACTTTAGGAACTCGTTCAGGTCCTCCGGCGTCCCAAGGCCATGCATCTGCTCAGCCTTTATGCCGTAGGGTTTTATCGAGAGTCCCTCAAGAATCATTTCATTGTAGGCAGGGCACACGTAGAACTCATTGTTCACCCGTATGTCCTTCTTAATCATCTGCTTTGCGGCATTGACGAAAATGCTCCCCCTGCGGTAGTAGTAAATCCCAACCGTAGCCTGGTTCGAGATGGGCTTCTTCTCGGCGACCTCGGCCACAAGCCCCTCCTCGTCGGTCTTAACAAAAGACCATTTCGGATGCGTCGCAGGGAAGGTCATTATCAGCCCGTCGAGCTTTCCCTTCCTTGCGAATGCGATGAAGTCATCCATCTTAGTCTGCACATATTGGTCTGAGTTGGCTATGACCAGCTCATCCGAGTTGTCGATGTGGTCCGAGGCGAGGAGTGCAGTGCATGCGGCCCCCTCGGTTATCCTGTCAATGCCTATTATGGTGCAGCCCGGGGAGATGAGGTTCAGGAATTCCCTCATCCCGTACTTGTCTATGTGCTCCTTTTGGCATATGAATATGAACCGATGCTCTACTCCAGGCTTCAGGTTGTTTACAACAATCTGAATCATCGGCTTGCCTTTTATCTCGATGAGCGGTTTCGGGAACGTGTACCCTGCCTGAGCGAACCTAGACCCCTTGCCTGCCATCGGAACCAATATGTTTAGCACCGCAACACCTCCTGATGCATCCGTCTATCCTGTCGTAGTTTACCTCTTCGAATCCTTTCACTTCGCAAACATGGCCCCCGGAAGCCTTTGCAGCAATGACCCCATGGGGCGCATCCTCTACGATTATTACTTCGCTCGGCTTCAAGCTGAGCTTCTTGATTGCGTTCAAATACATCTCCGGGTCCGGCTTGGCCTTCTTCACATCCTCGTTGCTAAGCACGAACTCCATGTATTTCAGCAGGTCGCTCTTCTCGAGCATTATGAGGACGCTCTTCCTTATGGCGTTGGAGCAGACAACCAGCCTGTACCCCTTTTTCTTCAGCCTGCTCGCCATGAGGAGCTTCTCAAAATTCGGGCTGCAGTTGGACTCTATGATTCTCATTGTGTAAATCTGCTTCATCTCGTTTATGAACGAGTGGAGCGAAACCGGCAGGCCCTTCTGGGAAGAGAGCAGTTCGAGCTTCTTTCTCGTGGGAAGGCCGTTGTAAACAGAGAGGTGCTCGTCCCGGGTTATCTCATAGCCAAATATGTGGAGGGCCTTGTTCAGGGCGCCGTAGTGCCATTCGGTCGCGTCGACAAGCACGCCGTCGAGGTCAAATATGACAGCATTTATCATCCCAACCATCTCCTGATGGAGTCCTCGCGCCCGAAGTCTGCGATGAATTCAACAGGCGCGATGAAGACTCCCCTGTCCACCAGGTAGTTGTATGTGGGGCAGATATAAAAAGCGTTGTTGACCCTGTCGTCCCTCCCAACCATCTCCTTTGCAGCATAGACGAAATCCCTGCCCCTGCGGTAGTAGTAGAAACCTGCGCTCGCATTGTCCGAAATGACCTTTTTTTCAGCAACCTGCGAGACCTTTCCACTCTTGTCCGCAATCGCATAGCTGTATTTCGGGTTGTCTGATTTGAAAACAGGGATAACGCCAGCGGCTTTTGGGTTCCCCCGGATTGCGCCTTTCAGGTCGCCTCTGAAATGAATGTCCGCCAGATAGACTATCAGCTCCTTATCATCCCCTATCGTCTCCTCAAGCGTAAGGACGCTCCTCGCAGCCCCGTCGGTGGGCTCTTCCAGGATATGGACTTCAGCTGAGGGGAACCACCCCTTTAGCTTTTTAGAAAGCCCGAACTGCTCATCATGCTCCCTCAGTATTATCATGTGGAGAGAATGCTTCTCCTCTTTGAAGGGCCAACCCAGCGAGTCTATGCAGTAGGTTATCAGCGGTTTTCCCTCAACTTTCATAAGCGGCTTGCAAATCCCGAACTTCTCAAACCGGGGGTCCTTTCCAGCGAGCGGAATTACGATGTTCACCCAAACCACCTTTCTGCTTCCCCTGGGAAATCAGTGCAAATGTAGCATTCCCGGTTCTTCTCAAACTTTTTGAGCTCCCCCCAGAATTTCCCCCCGTCCCTTCCGTGCAATTCAGGCGAGACGAACGCGAGTTTCTTTTTCATCCTGTTCAACGCTTTCCAATCGCTCCAGTCCCTCGAGAAACAGTCCACCCAAATCCAGCCGCATTTTTCAACCAGGAGCGGAGTTGGTTCCACGTCGGAGATTCTCGTGCAGAGGTTCTCCTTCGGGAATTTTTTTGAGAAATTGTAAAGAGTCGGGACTGACATGTCGAAGAAGAACGAGTTTCCCCCAAGGCCATACTCCCCAAGGGCCCTCTCAAGTTCCGAATCAAGGCCGTCGGCCTTTATGTTAAGGGCGAAAATAACTTTCCTGAAATTGGCGTCCTTCTCCGCCTCTGAGAGGAGTTTTTCAAGCTCCAGGCAGCCCTTTTTCGGAGGGTCGTGGCTGATGACGAGCTTTCCTCCCAGGTCCCGAATATCGGTTTCAATCCCAAACCCAGAGCTGATTGCAGACAAAAGAGCCTCGAGGCTATTTTTCTCCGAAGCTTTCTTCCAAATCCCGCGATGAGCGATGACCTTCATTCCCCCCCACCCATGACTTTCCATGAAATAACAATTCGCCCTGGTCCTGTTCGAGTCCGAAACGCCCTCGAGGCGCCAAGACCAATCCTTGAGCCTCGAGACTTGGGCCCCCGAGCCCGCGCGTCCCAAGCCGAGCGATTTGTCGTTATTTTTCGTTTGTTTGCAATAGAGCCTTTCCTAAGTTAATATTAAATATGCTTTCTGGTGAATATCCACGGGTTTCCGATGGATTTTAGATCGCTCTCAGGGTTAACGGTGAATGTGGGGGAACGGCCCATAACCGATGTCCCCAGCGCAGTCCAGTGCTATGTCGAGCCTGACAACCTCTATACGCTGAGGCCCCATTTTAAGGAGGAAAGCATAGACTTCATCGTAAGCGAGGACCTGATTTTCAAGACCAAGTTCCACCGAATCCTCCTGAAGGAGTGGATGAACTTTTGCAAAGTCGGCGGTTCCGTCATAATCATCTTCTCTGAAGGCGAGAGAGGGGGCATCGTTTTGCTGAGGCATGAGGTCTCGACCCTTTTCGGGGGCAATGTCGAGTTCGACTGGGAGAAGGAGGGCCACCGGGTAATCGCCAGGATAAAAAAACTGAAGCCTTCGCTGGCCCCAGGGGACAGCATCGACAGGTGGACCTTCGGCATCATAACCAACGGGAAAAAGGATGGGCAGGTCGACAAGATAATCGAGAGCATACACGGGCAGAAGGTAAAGAACTACGAGATAATCGTCTGCGGAAAATACGCGGGCAAGAGAAAGGGAGAAGTTAAATCCATCGAATTCACCCACAAGGACGACCGGGGCTGGATTACCAAGAAGAAGAACCTTCTCGTGGCAGCTGCCAAATACCAAAACCTAGTTATCGTCCATGACCGCATCATCTTCTCCGATGGCTGGTACGAGGGGATGAAAAAATATGGGAATTATTTCGAGGCCCTCTCCTGTGCCGTTTTACTTAAGAAAAATAATGCCCGTGCAGGCGACTGGCTGACTTACGGGTCGGACCTGAGGCTCTATCGCTATAAGACTGCCTACGGGGACGTGCAGAAAGGCGTCGACTCCCACGAAGGCATGATTGGCCTTCTCGAATACAGGGACTGGGACGAGGGCGTCTTCATAGCAGGGTTCATGAACATCTTCAAGAAGAGCGTATGGGAAAGGTTCCCCTGGGATGAGTCGCTGTTCTGGAATGAGGCAGAGGACGTGCAGCTCTCCTCACTCCACCACAAGAACGGAGTTGTTCCGCGGGTAAACCCCGTCAGCATATGCTACACAGAGGAATTCCGCTTCGTGAACATGCCCATCTACGCATTCGACCCGGAAAAGCTTGGAAAGGCGAATGCCCTCTCTTATAAAACCACCCGGCGCTTTCTCGGCCTCGTTGAAGGGGCCCTGGCTTCGGGACCATCAAGCGGCATTCTTTTAGCCTACTTCGGCCTTGAAAGGGCAGTCCCGTTACTCAGGAGCATTAGGAAAGCAGTAATCAAGACCGGAGTTGCCGACGTTTACATTTTCAAAGAGGGCCTGGGCCCGATTCAGGAGGGAAAAACTCTTTCCCTCAACGGGAACAAGATAACGGTTTCAATGGTGAAACAAAAGACCGAAGACACTGCCCAATTCGAGGCAAAGGACAGCCTCGGGAACGCACATTCCTACCGCGTAAGGCAAGGGAAAAAATGCATCATAATCAAATACGAAAAATAAGGCAAGCCCGAAGTGTTAAGCGCAAAACAATAGGGGCCGTTATTCTTCATCAGGAGGAGCTTGAAGATGGGAACCAGAACTAAAACGCACAAAATCAATCTCGAGCAGAAAGTTTTCGATATAAACAACGAGCCCATGCCCGGCGGAGCCTGGTGGTGGTGGTTTTGGCTGTTCTTTTTCAACAACCCGAAAAACCCGGAGAAGCCGCGGCAGCTAATGATTCTCTGGTCTACAAAAAACGTCAGGGAGATTCAGTGCAATGGCCTGCACATCAGGCTAACTGGCTCCAATGATAGGGGCAACCTTGACGGCGCAGTTGCAGCGTGGTATTTCGACGGTGAAAAGATGCATCACAACTTCCTTCTTGAGCAATGCAAGATATCGATATCTGAAAAAAAGCTTTCATCAGACTCTCGTGTTCCCACCTCTTTTTCCGTAGGCAAAAATTCAGGCGAAGTGAAAATAGGAAACGAATTCCACTTCACTGCAGAATCCCAAAACAGCGAATCAGACGTGGCGACCTACAGCTCAAACACATTCGTAGGCAATCTCGGGTATAGCATAATACGGCAAAATCGCTTTGGCCTGAAGGGAACAGTCGGAAAAGAGCAGGTTTTAGGAACCGCCTATTTCCAGCGCGTTTTTGTGAACGCGCCCTCCCCCTCCTGGTATTGGGGCATATTCCATTTCGAGAACGGGGCCGTCCTCTCCTACTTCAACCCGCACATGTTCGGGAAATCCATAAAAAAAGACATCTCCTTTTTCGATGGCGAAAAAAACCACAATTTCCATGTAATCAAGATAAGTCCCTCAGGCGGGAACATCCCCTCATTTCTCGTGTCTGGGGCCAACGAGCAAGAAAAAATAGCTTTTAGGGTGGACTCCTATTCCCACTCCTCCTGGACGTTTAAGAAAAAGACCCTGGGGGTAATCCCGAACAAGCTCGTCTACAACGAGTATCCCGCAGTCATCTCGGAGTTTGAGCTTGAGAGCGAGGGCAAAAAGACAACCCTGAAGCAGCTTGGCAAGTCCATCGGCAACGCGGAGCACACTACGGGATTTTTGCTTTAGCGAAAGAATACGAAGAACTCAGAAAGCCCTAGGCGACTGAATATGCCCCGAAGCCCAATAGACTGCTATGGCAAACCGAAAAGCAGCTCAACAAACCAAAAACGAACGAGCTCGCGGCGGCTCCAATTTTTGCCCGGAGGCAAAAATGGACCATTTGTGGCTCGAAGCCACAAATTGGTCGGGGCGCCTCG
>JBFYLO010000017.1:0-28925 GCA_041305385.1 Microcaldota archaeon
CTGATGAGATTCCATAGAGGACGCTTGAGTCACTGTTGATGTCTGTTGACCAAGTAATAGTGACTGAGTTGTAGGTGATTGAGGTGTTCTGAACATTTGAGATTACTGGAGCCGGGACTGGGGGGCTAGTGCATGTTCCTCCAATGCAGCAGAGGGAGCCGTAATCAGAGGAGTAGTTGAACGTGCCTCCTTCGCAGAGCTGGCCGCTTGAGCAGGGGATTCCGCCCAACGTGGAGCAGGTTTGGGGAGGAGAAACGTCGAAAACGAAGGTTTCCGTTTTGGAAGAGTCGAGGGTTACTGAACGGGATTGGGTCTGGCCGCCGTAAGTTATTGAAATCGCATATGGGCTGTAGGTGGCGTTGGAGGTACTGCTGCCGGAGCCTCCGATATGGACTTCAGTCAAGGCTGGCCTGAAGTAGCCGAGGGAGTTGGTCGTACCTGCCGATTGAACTATTTCGTTTCGGTCCGCAATCGAGACGCTTGCATCCGAAAGCGGGTTGCCTTCTCCATCTTGCGCAGAAACATTTAGGTACCAGCTTATGTTGAGGTCTCTTGAACCGTAAAGCCAATACCTAATATCGTGGACATCGGCACCGTCTTCACACATGGTGTCAAGGAGAAGCGCATCTGAATTTCCGGAGTAGCCCATGAAGACAGTGGTGAACTCAGAAAGGGCAGCCGGACTCCGTATGAATATGTTCGAAGAAATATAAGCATGCATCGAGGGGCCGTAATCGCTCCCGAGCGTGAGAATCCGGTGATTGCTCTTGAACGTGTTGTTTTGGATGTATTTTGCATTGGTGACTGAATCGTCTGTGTTCAAATCAAGCGCTGTTGCGGTTATGCCCGGGAAGGTCCAGAAGCCGCTTACCTGGGTGGCCCGAGCTTCCACGTAGTTATTGTAGAACCAAGTGGGGCCGATTGAATCTGAAGATGAGCCGATTCTCACTACTGCGATGCTGGTGTTCTTGCCCAGTTCTGGAAGGTTTATGCCCCCGTATCCGATGAACGTGTTGTTGTAAATGCTAAAGTTTCCTATCCCGTACCTCATCCACAGGGCCTTGCCCGTCCACGCCCGCTCTTCTTGGGGGCCGTCCCGAACCTCGACCATATTGCCGTGTATCGTGCCGTGCCTTGAACCCGACTCTATGAATATCCCGCTTCCGCGGGTGGTGTTTATCACATTGTTGAAAAAATTGACGTAAGTCGTGTAATGCTCGTTCCAGCCCGAGGTGGCAAAAGCGTAAGAGTGTATCGCGTTTGAGACAACGTTTATTGCGTTGCCGTAGACCTGGACGCTGCTGCTCGAATCCTGGACTACGATCCCGATGCCTGAAGTTGGAATGGTATTGTCGTGAATTTGACCGTCCGTAAGCCCGCTTGCCATTATGGCGCTCACGGACCAAACGACGTCGTGGCTGTAATGGGTCCTTGCGACATTCTGGGATATTGTATTATGGTGGATGTTGTGCCCGCTTCCGGAAACATCGATTCCTGTTGAGTCCGGGCCGTTCACGATGACTTCCAAGTTGCTGACTTCATTGCTGGTCCCTGCCACGACAACTCCGGTTGAGTAGTATGTTTTTGCCGCCCCTTGAACCACTCGCCCGTTGGTTATTAACGAATTGCTAACGGAACCCTGAACAACGATGCCCCGGTCGTTTGCGGGCTTTACCTCGATTGCATCTATGTATATGTCATTTGTGTTTACCGGATATCCGGCTTGCGGCTGGAATTTCATGACTACTCTCGCAAATGGCTGGTTAACCGTAAAAACGCATCGGTATCCATTGTTCAGATATGTGTTGCCTCCCGCTGCGCCCCAAACGTTCATGTGGCCCGAATCGTAGAATGCGGAGCGCCCGATTGTCCCAGTAGCGGGAACGACACTTATGCCGTAGCAACGGGTGCTTTGGAGAGGTATGTCCAAAGTCCCTAATATCTGAGCTGACGTCTGGTACGAATTGGTGTTTATCAAAAAGGAAAGCGCATAGCTCCTGCCAACCTCAAGCGTTATTGGGTCCGATACGACCTCTTGAATGGTCGTCGGGGAGGTGAATTTCAGCACGCCGGATTGGACTTCATCGATATGCCAGTAACCTCTTGGCGCGGGGAATGTTGAGGTAACGCTCGCTGCAGTCGCGTTTGTTAAATCCCAGTTGGCGGAGCCTGATTCAAAACCGTAGTTTGGTATAATCACGGGTTCACTGTTTCCGTACGTGACCGTGTGCCCGTTCAAATCAAGCGTTATTCCGGAAGCGGAGATTGTGAAACAAGTTCCGTTCGCAGAGACATCACTTGTCAACACATACGTTTGGCCCGCGGATGAAAGAGTCTGGCAGGAGTTTATGTCCACCGCAGAAAGAGAATGGGCAAAACACAAAATCAAAATGAACAGGATTTTACTAAATTTTTGCATCAAAACACTTCGCTTCAGTCGTTGTATCAAACAGCGTCAGCTGCGGGAACTTGTGCTCGAGCTCCCTGACCGGCATCGCATCATGCCCTTTCTCCCGCAGGGCCCTGGCGAGCACCCGCTCGTTCCCATGGCAGCAGTAAATTCTTCTCGCGCCGGATTGCTCCACGTAGCTGATTATGTCTTCGAAATCCGCGTGGTCGCTGAGGGGGAACAGCCGGTCCGCGAATCCCCAACCCTTGAGGGCCCAGCCCGACGCAAGCGCGGTGTAAACCCTTTTTCCATAGGCCGCCTCGAGACCGAGGGCCAGGTTCGTGCTGAGGAGGTTCTGGGGGACTATTGCTGCGAAATTCCCTTTGGGCGTTTCAGTTGAATCCTTCCCAAGGGAAACGAAATCAAGATTCACCCCGAACTGTTTGTAAACGTTGCTCACCTGGGAGACCCGCTCGTGAGTGAATGGGGTGATGCCAGCGTATTTATTCAGAATTGAAATCATCTCCTGGGATTTGCCAATTGAGTATGTTCCAAAAATAACAATTCCTGTCTCGAGTTTTTCTTTGGTCCATTTCGCGATGTCCTCCCAGATATCCTCTCTCTTCGGGAAAACCATTTCGGGGGAGCCGAAAGTCCCCTCGATTAGGAGGAAGTCGCTCTTCGGAATCTCGGCGCCCTTTGTGGTCAAACCGTCCTCGAGCTTGAAATCGCCCGTGTAAACGAAAACCCCGCCATCCTCTTCGGAAAGAAACTGGGTCGAACCGAAAATGTGGCCCGAGCGGAGGAGCTTTATGCTTGGGTGGTTGGTCCGCTGGACCTTCTTCCCGCAGAGGGCAATTGTCTCTTCTGAGGCGATTATCTCTTTCCCCTTTGCCTTAACTGCAGACGTGTGATCCGAGTGGGCATGCGAAACGTAGCAAACCTTCTGGGAGTTTCCATCGAGGGATATTGCCTGGTCGCCGATGATATAGTTCATGCTCCTGTCGAGCATGAAAGTTGATTGGCGAATCTAGTTTAAATAGGTTCTATTCACTTTGTTTATAAATTCCTTTGGAATTTCTTTCATGAACTCTGGGCCCCTTGAAACCTCCGCGCACCCGCGGTCATTGACATCTAGCGTATCCAGAAGTAGGCTTCGGAACAAGAGGGCTCGACGTTCTGGAGGGGCGAGCAGCGGGGCATTTCCCAATCAAAGTTGAACGCCTTGCCATAGCAGAGCTCGATCTTATACCTGCCTGGCCCGGCCTGTGTCTGGACATATGTGCTGTAGGGCTTGCCCCCGCAATCCCTTGTCTCGGAAACGAAAACCGTCTGGTTCCAAATGTAAGGCATGCTGCTTAATTGGACGCACGGGCCGCCGGGTGGCTGAATCTTCTCGATAATCTGACCGTTAACGCACTCCCTGAAAACACAGTCTCTGCATTCGGTGTTGATCTCAGCCCAGTTCGAGCCCTCGAGCCTGTAGAAAGAGAATCCGGAACTTCTCTGCATTGCGTAGGGACCGCTCTCATAGATGAATGTACCGCCCACATAGGGCACCCCGAATATATCCACAAGGACTTTGACCGGCCTGCCGGCGGCGTAAATCTCTAGCTCAGTGAGTATGTGCGTGCTTGCCATGGCATACCAAACCGCTACAGTCGCAACCAGAAGTAAGGCCAAAAGGATTAAGTAAATAATCTTGGACTTGAAGCTTGTTCTCCTGAGGTAGACGACTCCAAGAAAGCCGAGAATTACGAAAATAGTCGCGAGATACCGAACCGTTTCAGGAGGAAAGGGCATCATTGCAAAGCGCCTCATCAAAGCGCTATCTTAAGGTTGAGCTCCTTCTTCAGCTCTCTATATCTGTTCCGTATCGTTACCTCTGTGACTCCGGCGACATCCGCAACCTCCTTCTGCGTCCTTCGCTCTCCCTCGACTGCGCTCGCTATGTAGACGGCAGCTGCAGCAACCCCCGTCGGGCCCCTCCCGGAGATGAGTCCCTTGCTTATGGCCTTCTTCAGGAGTTCGATTGCCTTTTCCTGCACCTTTCCAGAGAGTTTCAGGGCAGAGGAGAAACGGGGGACGTAATGAGTCGGGTCGGTGAGCGGAACCTTGAGCTCGAGCTCATGGGAGATAAACCTGTAAGTTCTTCCGATTTCCTTCTTTTCAACCCCAGAAATCTCGGAGATTTCATCCAGGGTCCTCGGAATCCCATACTCACGGCAGATGGCGTAAATGACTGCGGCCACAACGCTTTCAATCAACCTTCCCCGAATCAGGCCTTTCTCGATGCACTTCCGGTACATGAGGGCAGCTGCCTCGCGGATGCTTTCGGGAAGCCCTAGATAAGAGGCTATCCTGTCGAGTTCGCTGAGGGCGATGGCGAGGTTTCTTTCCATGGAACTGGCGATGCTTGCCCTCTTGTGCCACTTCCTCATCCTGTAAAGCTGGGCCTGCTTCTTGGAGGAGATTTTGCTTCCCCGGATGTCCCTGTTGTACTGGTCTATCTCGGTGACAAGACCCTTGTTAGGGCGCATGTACTTAACTGGGGCTCCCCCGCGGGCGCGCTTGTCCCTCTGCTCGGAATCGAACGCCCTCCACTCAGGCCCGGCATCTGCTATGTTCTCGTCTACTATGAGGCCACACTTGGCGCAGATGAGTTCGCCCTTCTCGTGGTCATGGATGAGTTTACGGCCCCCGCACTCGGGGCATTTGTCAATCGTCATAAGCATCCCCTTTCAAAGATTATCTGGCACACCGTGTAGACCGCCTCCGAAAAACCAGAAGCTTTTTAAAGATTGGCATGGTTCGTATTTAAATCTTTCGGTCAAAGATACCGTCGCAAAATCGGGTGATTAACGTCGTGGCGCATATCGAGCGATAACAACAAAACGGGTGGTTGAATGAACAAAGCTGGTCAAATCAGCGTTGTTCGAGAAGCAGGAGCGTCTGCTCGATTTCCCGTCGCTCTATCCCACTCTTCTTGTCTTTTGCCTTTAGAAGGACTGTTCGCATATCCCCTTTAGTCTCGGATGAGAAAGAGTCTGATAGAAGCACCATGCCCCTTATGACGTTCCAGAGCTGGGCGTTCCTGCGAGGCATGTTCTCGTAGAGGTCCTTGAACTCGAACAAAGCGTCTGCGTGTTTCCCCAAGCCAAGAAGTGCATATGCCCTGATGATTGAAGCTTGTAGATAGGTGATATCGTAGTAGCTAAGGTCGCAGTGAGATAACATGCAGACGGATTCCCTAAACGCCTTCTTGTAGTCACTTTGCCTAAGAATTATCTCGAGCCTCAAAAGAGATATGTTTGGGTGGCTGGATAATTCAACGGGGGCCTGGGAGAACACATCGTCAGCTTCATGGTATCGCTCATTGAGGTAGTAGAAACGGGCGAGGATTCTGAATGTATCTGAATCGCAAGCTCCCATTTTTTTAGAACGCTCGAAAACCTCAAGGGCCTCTGGTTCCATGTTCCTCCTCAGATAGGCGGCCATCATGGTGGAAAAAAGGACAGCATCGAAATTCCCCGAGTTAACTGCTTTATCAAAAATTGAACGCGCTTCCGCAATGTCCCGTTTAGCTACAACTTGGACGAGCTTGGACCAGGCCTTCTTAAAGTCTGGAGTCTCCTCCAAGACTCCTCGAAGTGCATTTTCGGCGCCAGGGAAATCCCCGCGTCTGATGCGTCCGCAAGCCAAAGGAAAACTGCCGCCTCTATGGGTATTGCTCGTTTGCATAAGGGCTACCTCAAGAAAACGAAGTGAAATATTGCTTTGAAAGTTTATAACTGTTATTCAAGGGCGCCTTCTTCTCTAAGAACCTCAAGTTTTCCTGATTCCTGCTTCTTTTTTGAGTAGATTCCACTTCTTCTCGATTCCGCCCTTTCCCGAGTATCCGCCTATTCCGTTCCTCGAAACCACCCGGTGGCAGGGAACCATCGGAGCGAACGGATTTTTCCCGAGAGCATTGCCCACTGCCCGGGCAGCGCGGGGCTTCTCGAGCCTTCGAGCCAGCTCGCCGTAGGTCATTGTTTTCCCTTTTGGAACCTTGAGGGTCTCCAGCAGGACGGATTTTTGGAACTTGGTAAGCTTGGAAGCGAGAACCTTTTCTTTTATTTCCATTTCTTTACCCTTTCAGCTTTTCCCTCGCGATTGCGACGCACTCGGAGAGCGCTTCATCCATCTTTCCGATTTCCGGGCCATTGGCCCCTGCAGCGCACTCGTGCCCCCCTCCGCTTCCCCCGAGGATTTTTCCGGCTTGCGCCATGATTTCCGCCAGATTGAGTTTCCCCTCAAGGCCAATCCGCATTCTCGAGGAGATGCGGGCATCCTCCCCAGTATAGCCGATGAACGCAACATCTGCCCCGATTTCAACCAGGGATTCCGCTGCAAGGGATTCGCAGGCGCTCACCGAGGAGTTGGCAATCAAAAAGTCCCCGACACGCTCGACCTCGCATCGCTGGACTGCTTTTAGGATCGCAATTCTCTGCGAAACATCGGGCCTTGATTCCGTTAGCTCGAGGAGTTCTTCATAGCCGAGTTTAGAGAGCTTCGAGAGCTCCGTAATTGCCTCAAAAGTCCGCCAGCTCGCATTCTTGAAACCGGCCGAATCCGAGATTATGCCCGCGAGCAGGCAGGTGGCTGAAACGGAATCAACCGGGCCGAGCTGTTTTAGTATTCCATAAACAATCTCAGAAGTTGAGGAATAGCTGTTGTCGATTATTGCGTGTTTGGCGTCAATGGAGTCCTGCCGTATGTGATGGTCGATAACTATGTCCGCTTTTTCGACCGAGAAATGCCCGAGAAGACGCCTTGAGTGGGTATCGAGGACTATCAAGGCCTCGTGGAACGGGCTGGACTCATCCAGCGAAAGATTAAGCAATCTCATTAGCTTCTTAGCGTGCGAATTGACGGTGTCCGGGGCAACTACCCGGGCATTCGGAAACCAGCTTTTCAGGGCGAATGCGCTTCCGACTGCGTCGACATCCGCGAGGGAGTGGAAGGTTATGAGGACCTCCTTTTCTCTTATCTCGCGGAAAAAAGAGAGCATCTATCCTCCACCCAAGCGAGCGGCGCTCTCAATCTCCTTCTTGAGCTCTTCGAGCCTCTTCTTCACCCGCTCCTCCTGCTTGGAAAGCGCGCTGTCCCGCACCGTGAAGACTTCGACTCTTTCTTCTATGTCTTTTTTAGCGTCATCCTTTGTCGACTCGAGAAAAAGGGTCCCCGAAAACCTGTAAACTTTTCCGGTGACTGTCTCCAGCTTTTTCAGCGCGTCCTGCATCTCATCGTTCTGGGCCTTTGACTGCTGGCGCTGGGCAACGACCATCTGGAGCTGACCCTGGAGAGTCTGGAATTCGTTTATCTTATCCTCGATTTCTTTGCTGATTTTCGTCATAACCCCACCGAGTTCTTATCGGTTTCTTAATTTATAAAGTTTGCTAAGAGAGCTGGAGGTCGTGGTTCCTAATCTCACACGCATTTCGCTGCGATGGAGCAAATGCTAACGTACCTAAAGAGCATAACAACTGCGATGACCCCGAGCAGGATGGAGAGGTAGGAGATTGCACTGAAGAGCCTGCTGTCGTCTTTGCGGATTGCAGTCGCAAAAATGTTGGAGAGTATTCCGATTCCAAAGAGTATGGGGGGAATCAACATCTGTGTGTTGTAGTCTGAGTAGGCCGTTTCATCCTCTGTCCCGGCGCACCCGCCTTTTTTCTCAACTGTCAAATTTGCCATGTAAGAGGAAGGGAGGAGAATTCCTATGTACCACACGAATACGGCGCATATCACGAGCATCCAGAAAAGGTGGACTTTCTGGTCCTGCTGGCTCTTTATGTAGAGGCTCACTGCCCTTGTCCGCTTTTCCTCGTCGGCATAAATTCTGCTCTTGGAAAGCGGCCGTATCATGACGAAAAGCGAGGCAAGAAAAAGTATAAACCCCATTACGAGCGAAATAAGCCGCATGTAAGTGCAGGAGCTCTCGAAAAGCCCAGTGGGCATCATAAAATTCTATTTCAAGGATACTTAAAAAGGCTTCTGGTCTGCATCAGCCGCCAGCTTTTTGTCAAGAATACCTTTCGCCTCAACCATCCTTCTTGCATTCTTGAACGCCCTTGCCGCGTCCTCGTCCCCTTCTTCTCGTTTAAAGGCAAGACCCTGTTTGTAGTATAAGCCGGCCGCCAGGCGGAATAGGGCTGAAGCCCCTCTGAGTTGACTCTCCTTTTTTTCCAAGGCCTCGCGCTCTGCCAGTTGTGCAATCTTGCCAAAAGCTTCGGAGGCCAGGTTGAACTGGGAGTCCTTCATAAATTTTTCCGACTCTTCAACTAGGGGCCTTAGATGGAATGGTCTCGAGGATACGAGCGCCTCGAGAAACTGGGAATTGCCATGTCGAATTGTGATTTTGTTTAATTTTTGCATTGGAAAACTCTCTTGAAAGCTTTGTAGTAATACAAATAAATACCAATATGAAAATTTAATACTGCGGTGCTTTTGTTAATGGTGTTAATTGCTTGCCCGTACCCAAATTTGCAAGTAAAAAGCTAAACGAGACCAATCCTGTCCAGAAGATTTTTTAAGCAAATGGGACAAGTTATTCCGGTAGGCCAATGGGAGTAAAAAATTATCCTGAAGCTAGGTTAATCCTCGAAGACGGCTCCATCTATCACGGATTTTCATTTGGGTTCCCTCGCTCGTGCGCAGGCGAGGCCGTGTTCAACACGGGCATGGTCGGTTACCCCCAATCCCTCACTGACCCCTCCTATGCGGGCCAGATTCTTGCATTCACCTATCCCCTGATTGGCAATTACGGCATTGGCGACCCATGCCCGGACAGGCACGGGATTCCGAAGAACTTCGAATCCGAAAAAATCCAGGTTGCCGGGCTAATTGTTTCCGAGCACTGCGAGAACCACAGCCACTGGAACGCCAGGATGTCGCTCGAGGAATGGTTCAGGAAGAGCAAAGTGCCCGCGATTTTCGGAGTGGACACGCGGGCCCTGACGAGAAAGATAAGGGAGAAGGGAGTGATGCTTGGGAAGATTGTGATTGGCGGGCAGGAAGTAGGGTTCAGGGACCCTAACAAAGAGAACCTCGTGGCCGCCGTTTCCAGGGAAAAACCCGTAAAGCTCGGGAAGGGGAAGCACAAAATCATCGTCCTCGATTGCGGGATAAAAAACAACATCCTCAGGTGCCTGCTTGAACGGGACGTGAGCCTGAAGGTCGTGCCATGGGATTATGATTTCAACCACGAGGAGTATGACGGGCTGTTCATATCGAATGGGCCTGGGGACCCGACGATGTGCAGGAAAACAATTGAAAACATCCGGACTGCAATGGGGATGAAAAAGCCTATTTTTGGCATATGCCTCGGGAACCAGCTCCTCGCGCTCGCTGCCGGGGCGAAAACATACAAGCTCAAATACGGGCACAGGAGCCAAAACCAGCCGTGCATAAGCGGCAAAAAAGGATACATCACATCGCAGAATCACGGCTTCGCCGTTGATGCCAAGACCTTGCCTGGAGGATGGGAGGAGCTGTTCTTCAATGCGAATGACGGCACGAACGAGGGAATCCGGCACAAGGCCCTGCCGTTCTTCAGCGTCCAGTTCCACCCGGAGGGCTCCTGCGGCCCAAGGGACACGGATTACCTGTTCGATGAGTTCACTAGAATTATTGAGGGGGAAAAGAAACGTGCGAAGAGATAAAACGCGGGTAAAAAAAGTCCTCATACTGGGTTCCGGAGGGCTCTCCATAGGTCAGGCAGGCGAGTTCGACTACTCGGGCTCGCAGGCGATAAAGGCGCTCGAAGAGGAGGGGATAAAAACCGTTCTAGTGAACCCGAACATTGCAACAATCCAGACCTCCAAGGATTTTGCCGATGAAGTCTATTTCCTGCCCGTGACCGGGAATTTCGTTGAAAAGATAATCAAAAAGGAGAAGCCGGACGGGATATTGCTCGGGTTTGGCGGGCAGACCGCCCTCAACTGCGGGATAGAGCTGCATAGGGCGGGAGTTCTGGAGAAATACGGCGTAAGAGTGCTGGGAACCCCCATTGAGACGGTAATCGCCACCGAGGACCGGAGGATATTCGTTGAAAAACTGACAGCCATAGATGTAAAGGTTCCGAAGAGCATCGCAGTTGAGGATGTGGCGAGCGGGCTTGCCGCTGCAAGAAAAATCAGGTTCCCGGTGATTGTGAGGGCAGCCTACGCCCTTGGGGGGCTCGGTTCGGGCTTCTGCAAAAATGGGAGTGAGCTGAGGGAGAGGCTTAAACTCGCGCTTACTCACTCTAGGCAGGTGCTTGTGGAGGAGTCGCTCAAGGGATGGAAGGAGGTCGAATACGAAGTGATGCGGGACTCCGAGGACAACTGCATGACCGTCTGCAATATGGAAAACTTCGACCCGCTTGGCATTCACACCGGGGAATCGATTGTCGTCGCTCCGTCGCAGACGCTGACTGACAGGGAATACCACGAGCTTCGGGCCCTCTCCATAAAAGTCATAAGGCATCTCGGGGTTGTCGGCGAGTGCAACATCCAGTTCGCCCTTGACCCAGATTCCGAAGAATACCGGGTGATAGAGGTGAACGCCCGCCTCTCCAGGAGCAGCGCCCTTGCTTCGAAAGCGACAGGTTACCCTCTTGCATTCATAGCCGCAAAGCTCTCGCTCGGCCACTGCCTCACTGAGATTCCAAACCCGGTCACGAAAGTCACCAAGGCGTTCTTCGAGCCGGCAATGGATTATGTCGTCGTGAAGTTCCCTCGGTGGGACAGCGAGAAATTCCGGAACGTCGAGAGGGAGATTGGCAGCTCAATGAAGAGCGTCGGCGAGGTCATGGCCATCGGGAGGAAGTTCGAGGAGGCTCTCCAGAAGGCGGTGAGGATGATAAACCCGCGGGGAAGCCTGACTGAAAACACGTGCTCCTTCGATGACCTCGAGAAAGAGCTTCGGGCCCCTACTGACAGGAGGATATTCGCTATTGTCCAGGCCATTGAGAAGGGCTACGGAATCGAAAAGATTTACGATTTGACGAAAGTTGATGAGTGGTTCCTTTGCAAGATAAAAAAGATAATCGAAACGAAGCGGGAACTCGAGAGAAAAACGCTTTCCTCGCTCGATTGTGAACTGTTGAGGGAAGCGAAACAACTGGGTTTTTCGGACAGGCAAATCGCGGCTTGCGTCTTAAAGAACACGAATCTCAGTGCAGAAATGCAGATTAGAAAATTTAGGGAGAAAGCAGGCATCATTCCGGTCACGAAGCAGATTGACACCCTTGGCGCCGAATACCCGTGCAAGACGAATTACCTTTATCTGACTTACAATGGTGAAGAGAACGACATTGCAGTCAGGAAGCGCGGAGTGATTGTGCTCGGGGGAGGGGCTTATTGCATCGGCTCGAGCGTGGAGTTCGACTGGTGCTGTGTCGAGTGCGTGAAGGAGCTTAAGCGGGAGAAGATACCATCGGTCGTCATCAACTACAACCCGGAAACAGTGAGCACTGACTACGATGAGTCTGACAGGCTCTATTTCGACGAGTTGAGCCTTGAACGGGTTCTTGACATTTACGGGAAGGAAAGGCCGTTGGGAGTCATGCTCTCGTTTGGTGGGCAGATTCCAAACAACCTTGCCTTGCCTTTGAGCAGATGCGGGGTGAAAATTCTCGGGACGCCCCCCAAGGTTATAGATCAGGTAGAAGACAGGCACAAGTTCTCGAAAATCCTCGATGAGCTTGGAGTGGACCAGCCCGAGTGGAAGGAGCTTTCAAATCTTAGGGAAGCGAAGGAGTTTTGCGCACGCGTTGGCTATCCCGTGCTCATCAGGCCATCCTATGTCCTCAGCGGGTCTGCCATGAGCGTGGCCTACGATGAGAAAGACCTCGAGGGATACCTGAAGAAGGCGACCAATCTTTCCAGGGAGTACCCGATTGTCCTTACCAAATTCATAACTGATGCAAAGGAGATAGACATGGATGTCGTGGCTTCTCGCGGGGAGATTAAGGTCTATGCGATTTCCGAGCATGTTGAGAACGCAGGCGTGCATTCTGGCGATGCGACTCTCGTCACGCCGGCCCAAAAGCTCTACATCGAAACAGTGAAGAGGGTAAAGAGCATAAGCAGGCGGATAATCCGGCATCTCAACATCACTGGTCCTGTCAACTTCCAGTTCCTTGCAAAGGAAAACGAGATAAAAATAATCGAATGCAACCTTCGGGCTTCTAGGAGCTTCCCGTTCGTTTCGAAAGTCTACGACATAAACTTCATTTCTCTTGCTACGAGGGCGATTCTCGGGAAGCATGTCGGCTGGGTGGACACCAGGGCTTTTGATTTGGATTATGTGGGAGTGAAAGCGCCGCAGTTCTCGTTCACCAGGCTTCGGGGAGCTGACCCGCACCTTGGCGTTGAGATGACTTCCACCGGGGAAGTTGCCTGCCTTGGGGAGACTGTTCAGGAGGCGTTCTTCAAGGCTCTGCTTTCGACTGGGTTTTCAATCCCAAAAAATAATGTTCTGCTGTCAACTGGAACTGTGAAAGAAAAGACCAGGTTGCTTGATTCGGTGAGGAAGCTTCGGGCAATGGGCTTTGAGCTCTTCGGGACTCCTGGGACTGCGGATTTCTACGGGAAGTACGGCCTCCGCGTGAACATCCTCCACTGGCCTTTGGATAAGGAGAAGCCCAATGTGAAAGACTACATCGCAGAAAGAAAACTTGACTTAATCATCAACATCCCGAAGAGCAATGAGAGGAAGGAGCTGTCCAATGACTATTACATCAGGAGAGCGGCGGCTGATTTCTCGATTCCGCTGATAACCAATGCTCAGTGCGCTGTTCTCTTTGTGGATGCGATAACGGAGTATCAAGAAGAAGACCTGCTTGTCAAGAGCTGGAGGGAATACCTGGAGCCTGAGTAACTTTTTATAGGTGCTTCCCCAAACTCCTTTTATGAGAAAGCTCGTACTTCTCAGGCACGGCGAGAGCCTCTGGAACAAGGAGAATCGCTTTACGGGCTGGACCGATGTCGATTTGTCTGAGAAAGGGATTGGCGAAGCGAAGAAGGCAGGGCAGGTGCTCAAGAAAGAGGGCTATGTTTTCGATGTGGCCTTTACTTCAGTTCTCAAACGGGCAGTTCGAACCCTCTGGCTCGCCCTCGATGAAATGGATTTGATGTGGATTCCTGTTCACAACTCGTGGAGATTGAATGAACGGCACTATGGCGGTCTCCAAGGGCTAAATAAAACAGAAATGGCGGCAAAGTACGGGGAAAACCAGGTGAAGATCTGGAGGAGAAGCTACGATATCAGGCCCCCGGAACTTGAGAAAAAAGACCCGCGGTATCCGGGAAAAGACCCAAGGTATAGGGATTTGAACCCAAAAGACATACCAACTGCCGAATGCCTAAAAGACACTGTCGCCCGCTTTATGCCATATTGGAACGAGACGATTGCTCCAACGATAAAATCTGGAAAACGAGTCATCATCGCGGCGCATGGGAAC
Organism: Microcaldota archaeon; assembly: GCA_041305385.1. Lineage (GTDB taxonomy): Archaea > Micrarchaeota > Micrarchaeia > Burarchaeales > JAKAKT01 > JAKAKT01. Next base: position 13,881 of record JBFYLO010000017.1, read on the forward strand.
AGCCTTCGCGCGCTCGTGAAACACCTGGACAATGTTTCCGAAAAAGATATTACTGACTTGAACATACCCACCGGCATCCCGTTGGTCTACGAACTCGATGATAACCTTCGGCCCCTCAAGAGATACTATCTCGGAGACCCGAAAGAAGTGAAGAAAGCCATGGAAGCAGTCGCAAACCAGGGGAAGGCGAAAAAGTAGTTAACAGTTCTTCTTAATCTTTTTTTGAACCGCCTCGCTTCCCAGTTCCCTTATCGCATCATTTGCAATCCATCTCGCAGCTTTCGAGTCGATTTTTTGGATTTCCTTCGCAGTTTTGAGGGCACGGGCATTCAGCTTCTTATTCCTTTTTCCAATCTGCCTGAGAGCCCAGTTCACCGCTTTTCGAACAAAATTTCTCTCGTCCTTCGATTCGCGCTTAATTATTGGCAAGAATTTTTCGAAATCTTCATCTTTCGCCTTTTTGTCATGGACTGAAAGGCAAGCCATCAATACGAACCCGGCCCGCTTGACGAATTCCTCCTCCCGCTTGGTCCATTCAACTGCCTTTTCCCAGGCAAATTCGGTCTTGTCAAAAAGACTACTGCAAACCTGGTCGCAGACATCCCAGGAATCAAAATCAAGAACCCAAGAGTTTAACTGGCGCTCGCTTACCTTGCTCGGTTCATCTATAAATCCCGCCAGGATTCTCGCCTCGTGAATCTCCGAATCCCAGAGCTTGAGGGCGAGGGCGTGGTTTTTGCCAATCTTTTTGGCCAGATTGCGGAGAAAAGGAATCGGAACTCCGTAAGTGTTCTTAGGGTTGATTCCGAAGCGGGCCATGCCCTCGATGTTCTTGGGGTTGTGTTGGGACTTAATCGTTCGGATTATCTCTTCAAACTCCATTTACCCGACCTTCGCAACAATCACTACGTAGTTCTTTCCATAAACCTTTGCACATTTTGGGCATGTGGTGTACCACATGTACCACTTCTCGATGCCTAGGCCCTTGCCTTTTGCGTATTGCTCGAAGTCCTTGCACCATTTCCCGGTGTCCTGAAAGGGCCCCTCGTAGACCTTGCTGAGGAACTTGCCTGAGAGAGCTGTGTTGTTCGCACCAGCCACCTCCTTGTCCACTGCAAGATACAGGTCCATATTCCACTTGGAGGTGTGGTCGGAAAGGCAGAGCCAATCTGGCATTTTTGCATTGGCTTTCTGAACTTTTTCATTCAATCGCTTTATTACGCCCCCGAAATTAATCGGCATGTAGAAGAATGTCCAAACTTTGTCCTTGACAAACTTCTTGTCTTTCCACTCAAGCACCTTTCCATCCCAGGGTTTTGGGTCGAACATAGGGCAGCAGCCCGTTTCCTTAACATCGACCATGATTCCGCCTCATTTCTTCAGCTTGCAATCGAGTATGATTCCCATCGAGACGCTCATTATCGGGAAGATGAGATAACCGATGCCTATCCGCCCGAGCCAGTTGGTGAACGGCATGTTGAACATGAACACGAAGAAGATTATGTCGAGAACCGAGCTTATGAGAAGCCAGGTTATCCCGACGATTATTCCTTCTTTCGTGAAGTCCTTGCTGATAGCCTTGAAATACTTTATGAACAGGAACGCACAGAGCCCTGAACCTATTACGACAAGAATGTTATGGGTAACCTGCACATCGTAAAGAGGCTCACCTTCGGGTGAATAAAGCAAAAAAGAAACGACGAATGGAATGAACCAAGCGATAAAGCCGAACCAAACATTCCTCAGGTTCTTGTTCTTCATGTGCATGCCAATTCCCATTTAATTTTGTTGCAAAATTCTTTTAACTTATGAATTCCTTGCTTGTCAACAATATCGCCGGACAGACTTTCGTGATGCCTTCCATTCCCTTGACTTTGGTTATCAGCTGCGAGAGCTCGGCTTGGTCCTTGCACCAGACCTCGGAAAGTATCATGTGGTCCCCGGATGAGAGCGAGATGTGCCTGACTCCCTTGAACGCCTTCAGGAGCTCGAATGCCGCCATCAGGGCGTCGGGCCTCGCGTCAACCCCTATGACTGCCACTGCTTTGTAGCCCAAGAGCGCTGGGTCGACAATTGCAGTGAAGCCCTTGATATCCCCCCTATGTTCGAGCTTCTTCACCCGCTTCCTGACTGCGGCCTCCGTTATCCCGAGCTTCTTCGAAAGCTCTACGTAGGAGGTTCTCGCATTCTTCACCAGAGCCTTTAGGATTTCAACGTCTCTCTCGTCCATAGTTCGAATTTATAACCAAAGAGATTAAAATCCCTACTGCCTCCAGCCGAACGAAAAACAACTGTTTATTAATAGTAACAACGCTAATTGGAAAAACATGGAAAAGAAAAGCTCTCTTCTCGGACTCGGCGTAGGGATAGTTCTCTTGATTTTGATTTTTGGGTTTAGCACCTTGTTTCTCGGCGTCTTCTCCCCCATGACTTCTGCGGGACTTGGGGCTTCTGAAGTTTCAAAGGGGGATTACAGCGGCGGCTATTATTCACCGAGCCCGACTTACCACGTGTTCAACTATTTCAACAGCGGCGCGCTCTCGTTGATGCTTTTCATTGGGATAATAATCACACTTTCGATGGTTGATTCCCTTTACAAGAAGACGGATTCGCTGCTCGCGTCGCTTCTTTATATAGTAGGAACGCTTTTGCTGTTCTCGAGCGCGACCATACTGCTATTCGGAGTTCACGACCTGGTCAATTTCAGCGGGCATGGCGAAACGACCAAGAAACCGACTGTGATGCAGCAGTATGGATGGCTGATTGAGTCTGTCCTCTTCGCAGTTCTCGGCGCGGCGTTCGTATGGGCAGCTGAAAGAGTCAGGAAACAGGGGGAAGAGGAAGGTTCGCTTGTTTATCTCGCAGTTACACCGGTTGCAGCATTGCTTGTGCTGTTCACCATTCCAGTGTTCTTTTTCGGCCTTCATGCGGCGATATATTCAGGGTATGACACGCCGTCTTTCGCCTGGGTCATCGAAACGATAATTTTCGGAGGGCTCGGGGCGCTTGCGTTCAACTGGGTCGACAAGCTAAGACACGAGAACGGAGAGAAAGGACTCTGGAAGGATTACCCGCTTTATGCAGTCGGCTATGCGCTGCTTCTTCCAGCAGTGTTCATCTTTATGTTTGGGGTGCTGGATTACCTGCACAACCAGAACGCGAGGGACGTCTGGAAGCCATTCGTTGAAACGGTAATCCTAGCGCCCATTGGATTTGCGGCGCTTTACTTGTTTGACAGACTGCATGAGAAAGAGAAGGAATTCCGCTCGACTTTCCCGAATGCGCTTGCCCCTATTGGGGCGATTTTCATGGTCGCAGCTACATTCGCCCTTATCATAGGATTCAGCGCTTGGCTGCGCATGGACATAACTGCTTCGAACTACAAGACTGCCTTTTCGTGGGTCGTTGATGTCATACTATTCGGGCTTCTGGGGTATGCTTCGCTCTCGCTCAGCGACAGGGTAAAGAGCTCATTCGAGAGCGCGAGGAAGGACCTGCCAAAAGTATTGTCTATCTGCGGACTGCTCCTGTGGCTCGCCTCAATCGCATGTTACTTCCTGACTGTGAACACCTATGTTTACGACAAGTACCCTGAGGGTAAGTTCATCGTCGAATTCCTGGTTTACGGGATAATCGGCCTCGGGCTAACTGCCTACGCCGACATGCTCAAGGCGAAGGAAGGCTTCCCGAAGGAAAGGGGAATCCCGAAGGTCTTTGTGCTTTCAGGCGGGTTCCTGCTCCTTGCAACGCTGCTGGTGTTCATCTTCGACCTGCACAGCTTCCTCTACAGCGAGAACCCGCAGGCGAAATGGATTCTGCAGGTGCTCGGATACGGTATTGCCGGGGGAGTCTACCTGGTGATTGGAAACTCGATGGAACCCATCATGAAAAAGAAGGAAAAGAAGAAAGAACAGACGAAACTGAAACCGCAAAAACTCGAGCACCTAGTCGAAGAGGAGTAACGCCGAAAGGTCCCCGAAACGTTATTATAATTAACCATCTTAATTAGTGGGCTTATTCCGCTTCAAAAGAAGTAACGGAAGTAATGGTGGTTAGATGGGAGCTTACAAATACATGACGAAGACGTTCATCAGCGAATATAAGGAACACCCGAAAATCTACAAGGAGAGAGTCCGGACCTGGAAGAGGCAGGACACTGTCACCCGGGCTGAGAGACCGACTAATCTTGCAAGGGCGAGGGCGCTTGGGTATCGCGCGAAGCTCGGTTATATCATTGCAAGAGTCATGATAGACAAGGGGATGAGGAAGAGGCCGAAGCCGCTCGGCGGCAGAAAGCCCTCGAAATACGGAAGATTCTTCTCCCCGAAGGAGTCCCACAGGGAAATCGCGGAGCAGAAGGCATCGAGGAAGTTCAGGAACTGCGAGGTCCTCAACTCCTACTGGGTTGGCGAGGACGGGCAGACGAAGTTCTTCGAGATAATATTGCTTGAGAAGGAGAGAGCGGGCGTTAAGGAGCTCGCGAAACTCAGGAAGGGAAGGGCTTTCAGGGGCCTGACGAGCGCAGGCAGGAAGTCCCGCGGGCTTCGTGCCTTCAGAACAAGGGGCCAGGTAGACCGAAGTTAGTTTCCTCTCTTTTTGTGTTTTCTTTATTCTTAATAGGTAAAAAAATCTTCACTTGCTCGATTAGATTTCGCCAGGTGCAAATGGTACAGGCTCGGGAAAAACAAGAAGCGCGGCGCGAAGGTGACATCGTTGTTTCACATTGGTTTTAATTCAACAGTTCTTGCGCAAATTCCTGGTTACCAAGACAAACAGAGCGCACAAAAGCAGGGTTATGCCTGCCAAAGAAAGGAAGACCGACAAAATCTTCCCTGCAGAAGTATTTGGTACAATGTCACCATAACCAATTTTCAAAAGTGTCACAGAAGTGAAATAGAATGAGTCCACCCAGCCAAGACCCTCGAGAAAATGATACGCTATTGTCCCAAAAACAAGCAGGATAACGAACGCCGAGAAGATGATGGCTAGCCGATTTAGTCCGTTTTTTTCTTTTCCCCTCATGAGCGCATTATTCGTTCAAAGTTAATAATCCTTTTCTGAACATTTTTTTCTCATCGTGCTTGGGGCGAGCGGAAGTCGGCCCTATGGGTTTGCATTGCATTCATCAAAAATGAACCGGAATGGTAACCTTTATAATGAAAAAGACCTCTAGAAACGCATGGAACCCTTGGTTGAACTCGGCCTTCTTGGGATACTCGCCACGACCGTAGCCGTGCTCGCAAGGTGGCTGAAACAGCCCACCATTATCGGTTACATACTATGCGGAATCCTCGCAGGCCCTTATTTTTTCAACATAATACAGTCTACTGGGACAATAGAGCTATTCTCGCACATCGGGGTGGCGTTTCTTCTTTTCATTGTTGGAATTGGCCTGAGCCCTAACGTAGTGAAAAATGTCGGCCGCGTCTCGGCGATAACGGGGATAGGCCAAGTGGTTTTCACTTCACTAGTAGGCTTCTTCATCTGCATTGTTTTGGGATTCGACTACATAGAGTCCGCGTATATCGCGGTCGCCCTGACGTTCAGCAGCACCATTATAATCATGAAACTGTTGACTGACAAAGGCGAAACGGAAACCCTCTACGGGAGAATCTCGATCGGGTTTCTGATAGTGCAAGACCTCATCGCGGTATTGATTCTTATATCTCTCTCGTCCTTCCAAACTGGATTCGGGGAGCCCACGACTGTCATCGGCATTGTCGCAAAGGGAGTGATTATGGTTGGGGCACTCCTGATTATCGGCGTCTTTTTACTCCCGCGAATAACCAAAGCGGTTGCCTCCTCCCAGGAAACCCTTCTCCTTTTCTCCATCGGCTGGTGCCTCGCACTGGCTTCACTCTTTCAGCAGCAAAACTTCTCCATGGAGATAGGCGCGTTGTTGGCTGGCGTGACGCTCTCGACTTCCGAGTACAGGCATGAAATCAGCTCCAGGATGAGGACGCTCAGGGACTTCTTCATAATACTGTTCTTCATTCTCCTGGGCTCCCAGATGGTTTTCTCCAATGTTTCCGACAGGCTTCTCGGAATAGCAGTCCTGTCCGCTTTCATACTCATCGGAAACCCACTGATAGTGCTTATTCTGATGGGAACTCTAGGATACACGAAAAGAACCAGCTTTCTCGCAGGTCTCACAGTGGCCCAGATAAGTGAATTCTCGATAATACTTGTTGGTCTCGGGGTGAAGAACGGCCACCTGTCAACCGAGATACTCTCGTTGGTGACAATCGTGGGTCTGATAACGATTGCAGGATCAACTTACATGTTCACTTATTCCGACAGGATTTATGGGGCGATATCGCAGCATCTTTCCGGCTTCGAGAGAAAAGGCAGAAAAGTGGATGAGATGAAGAACTTCAAGCAGAAGGATTACGACGTGGTGCTGTTCGGATACGACAGGGCAGGAGGCGATCTCGCCAATAGTTTCAAGAGAATGGGGAAAAGTTTTCTCGTTGTGGACTATAACCCGGAGACAATACGCTACCTGATGCACTGTAAAGTTGACTGCGCTTACGGGGACGCGGGGGACCAGCAGTTTTTGGAAACGCTACCTCTCGGTAAGGCCGAAGCAGTCGTTTCAACTGTCCGGGACTTTGAGGCGAACCTCCTGCTCATAGAAAAACTCAAGAGAACCAATGCTAACGCCATTGTGTTTGCGACTGCGAACCAGCTGGATGCAGCCCTTGAGCTCTACCTGAAGGGGGCGACCTATGTCATTATGCCCCGCTTCATGGTTGGCGAACATGTGGCCAAAATAATCGAGAACAACCACTTTGACCCAAAGAGGCTAGCTAAGGAGAGGGCCCGGCAAGTGAAGAATCTTAACGAAATAATCGGCAGAAAGCAGGACATCAAGCCGATGATGAGACTTATGCTCAAAGAAAGCTCTGAGTTCTAGGTTTTGGGCCACGATTTGCCGACAATCCGATTCTTCTCTCGCATTCTGCGCCAAGGCCGAGAATATGTTTTTAAGCAATGTTTACCATCTTGTAGTCATGGTATTCCAAGAATTCGTAATGCTATTTGTTTTCGTATTCGTCCTTTCGAAGTCTTCTTCCCTGGTTGTAGAAAACGCGGTTAAGCTCGCGAAATTTTTTAGAATCAGCCAACTTGCAATAGGCCTTTTGTTAATAGCCGTGGCCACGTCGCTCCCGGAACTTTCGGTATCGGTTGTTTCGTCAGTTGCAAACGAGGGCGCTATTGCTGCAGGCAATGTTTTCGGTTCGAACATAGCCAACATACTCCTTGTTCTCGGGATTGGTGCCGTCATTTACGGCTTTGACGTGGGCAGGAAAAACCTTTCCGATATCGCGCTTGCGCTTGTGCTCACCACCCTGATTTCTGTCTACATACTCTTCCATTCCCAGATTTCAGGAAACGCCCTCGGCTTTTATGAAGGGTTGCTGCTGCTTGCAATCGCGATTTGGTATGCATTCCGCGTTCTCGGAAAAAAGAAGATAGACGAAATGCCGGAGAAGGGGAAAATCAGCATGCACGAAGGTTTCAGGGCGTTTCTCTTTTTTGCGGTCGGCGTAGTGCTCGTTATGGTCAGCTCAAATTTTGTCGTTAGTTCAGCCGTAAAGTTGTCGGACCTGCTTGGCTTGACGAAAAGCTTCATAGGCGCTACATTGATCGCAATAGGGACCTCGCTTCCAGAGCTTTCGATTGACCTCCAGGCTCTGAGGAAAAAACAATACGGTCTCGCTCTAGGGGATGCCTTGGGAAGCAACATAATAAATCTGACGCTCGTCCTTGGAACCGCTGCGCTCATAAACCCGATATCGGTTCAGCTGAAAGTATTTGTTGCGGCGTTGCTCTTCGCGGTAGTTGCGAACATGGTTTTCCTGTATATAAGCGTCGTAAAAGAGAGATTCGAAAGAAAAGACGGAGTCATCATGGTCGTCTTTTACGTAATTTACTTGGCGCTGATATTTTTCCTGCAACTTGGTGAGGTGCAACTAGCATAGGAAGCATTCACAACGGTTTATATTTTTATTATGGCCACCTATTATCGTGGCACAGATTTTCGTGAGGAAAGCCAGCGGGGATTCCGAGCCATTGGATTACAACAAGATCCGCTATGCCCTCCAGCGCGCAGGCGCATCCGGCTCGCTTGCAAACGAGATAACAGATTCCCTTGCCTCGAAATTTTATCCGGACATACCGACCAGCGAAATATACTGCATGGCATACGCCGCGCTCTCCGAGATGAAGCCGGGGGCAGCGGCGCGGTTCGGCTTGCGGAACGCCCTTCTCAAGCTAGGGCCGGAGGGTTATCCATTCGAAACGTTTGTCGGCGCACTTCTCCGGGGAAGAGGCTACTCCACGCAGTTGCGGCAGACGCTCCAGGGCAGGTGCATAACCCACGAAATAGACGTGATTGCCTCGAGGGGCAACTATATGGGGCATTCACCCACAAAGTGCATTGTAGAGTGCAAGTTCCACAACAATCCGCACTATGCCTGCAGCATTCAGTCTGCCCTCTACAGCTGGGCGCGCTTCCTTGACGTGCGCGACCGCAACCCGGACATCAAATCCGCCTGGCTTGTCACCAACACCAAGTTCTCGCAGGACGTTATAGCTTACGGCGACTGCGTGGGCTTGAAGCTTTTGGGCTGGAGCTTCCCGAAAGAAGAGAGCATACAGATCAGGATTGAGGAAAACGGGCTTTATCCGATAACGCTGATTCCGAACCTAGGCCGGAGAGCATTTGAAGTTTTGCACAGCAGCGGCATAATATTGGTCAAGGAGCTGCTCGCTGAGCCCGATGAGAGACTGCGCGGGTTGCGCCTCAAGGAAGGGGAAATCACAGAATTAAAAGAGGACGCGAGAATCGTGCTCTCCCGCAGGAGATAGAATTTTACGGAATCCGGCAAAGGAGAATCTATCGGCCTAAGCGAAAAGAGTTCCGCCTGCCTCGCAGGCCGATGAATTTTCGCCAATCGTGAGGGGTTAAGGGGACGGCGAGACGTCCCCTCATCATCTTCTTTTATCAAGCAGAAATATGTCTGGTAGCGGCGCGGCCGCCTTGCGGCGGCCCAGCAGTGTCATCACCGCTACCGGAGCTGAGAATATGGATAGTGTGAACTTTGAAGGAATAAAAACCGATGCCCGGTACAACTGGCAACACCTCTATTTTGTTTCAAAGAAGAGGTATGGGGTTTTCAGGCGAGAAATCACAAGAGAAGTCTGCAAAAGGGCGTTCAAGGAAGTCGAGGAGAGATTTGGCTTCAAAATCAGGGAGCTTGGTTTTGGAGAAGATTTTGCGCACGTTCACCTCATAGTGAACGTTCCCTCAAGGTTTTCAATCCAGCAGACGCTTCAGATTTTCAAGAGCCATTCTGCAAGCAGAATCTTTGAGGAAATCCCAAATTTTCAGAAACGGTATCCGGACAGGGAGTTCTGGAGCGGCTGGAGGTACAACGGAAGCGTTGGTCCAATGACGGAGGAAACAGTCAAGCGGTATATTCAGAAGCAGGATATCTCTCAGAGGCGACTTTCGGAGTTTTCGTAGGTCGAGCGAGCCCCTCAGATACGGCGGGTTCGCCCGCCGAGGGAGGGGCGAGCTAGTGGGGGTCATAGGGGCGCTCCCCTATGTCATCCCTTCAACCTTATTTTGCAGTCTTCGGGTATCGCCAAACACATAAACACGCACGAACGGCGGGAAGCTTTTAGGATTGCTCCAGACAGGGTGGCGAATGGCCTCAGGAAGAAGCGAGTCTTGCTGAGAGAAATTTCCTTATCTCCATGAACGGGATTATGGTCGCCCCCAAGGCAAAAACGAGGGCCAGCTGATTGAGCGACAGAGGGATGGTGCCGAATGTTTCTTCCGCGTCGGGGTGGTAGAGCATAAGCAGCACCACCATCACCGAACCAATTAATGAAACGCCCAGCCACTTGTTTCCAAGAAATAGCGTTTGAAAAGCCGAGCTGCTGAACGAACGGAAATTGAACAGGTTGAATAGCGACAGCGAAACCAGCACTGTGAACGTCATTGTGCGCGCCAATGCCACGTCGTGGATGTGGATTACGAAGATTGCAAACGTGATGAACGCTATGTATATGCCTGTGGAGAAGACTGTAAGCCAGTCATTTCTTGACAGGAGCGGCTCGTGCGGCCTTCTCGGAGGCCTCTGCATGATATTCGGCCTGATGGGGTCGATTCCCAGCGCCACCGCTGGCATGTCGTCGATTATTAGGTTAAGTATGAGTATCTGGAGCGCAAGGAGGGGGATTGTGGCTTCAAACCCCATGATTGGAAGCAGTATCAATGCGATGAGGACTATTGAAACCTCCGCCATGTTGCAGGACAGGAGGAATGCAGTGAACTTGCGCAGGTTTTCGTACGTGCCCCTGCCCCTGCGTATTGCTTTCACGATTGTTGCGAAGTTATCGTCCTCGAGGACCATGTCCGCGGCCTCTGTGGAAACTTCGGTCCCGGACAGCCCCATTGCAACTCCGACGTGGGCGGCCTTTATTGCCGGCGCGTCATTCACCCCGTCGCCAGTCATTGCGACTATGTGACCCTTCGCTTTCAAGGCGTTGACTATCCGAAGCTTCTGGTTGGGGTGGGTTCTCGCAAATATCGATACCGAATCCACAATCCCCTCGAGTTCCTTGTCGGACATGTTCGATAGTTCATTGCCGGTTATTACTTTCGGGCCGCCGTCAAGCCCTATTTTCTTTGCCACTGCAAGCGCAGTGTGGGAATGGTCCCCGGTTATCATGACTACTTTTATGCCCGCATTTCTGCACTGTTCCACCGATTCGGCAACGCCTTTCTTGGGCGGGTCGAGCATGCCGACAAGACCCAGAAGGATAAACCCGCCCTCGAGCTCGGTTCTGTCTGTTTTTTCAGTTAGGGGCTTGTACGCAACTGCAAGGACCCTTAAAGCGCCTGAGGCCATATCCTGGTCTATTCTCGCCAGCTGCTCCGTTTCATCCTTTCCGATTCTTCGCACTTTCCCTGCCTCCTCTATCCTGTCGCAATGATGTAGGACACGCTCAGGAGCGCCTTTCATGAACGCAACGTTCTTCCCGCCATGCTCGTTGACCGTAACCATGTATTTTGATTCAGAGGAGAACGGGACCTCCAATCGCCTGGGATGGGCATTCGTGCTGTCTTTTTTCCATATACCTGCCTTTGCCGCGACAACCAGGAGCGCCCCCTCTGTCGGAGTCCCGATGATGCTCCATCTGCCTTCCTTTTCGGCAAGCTCTGCGTCGTTGCATAGTGCCGAAGCAAGCAGGAGCTTATGCAGCGTAGGGCGGGATGACGCATCTATGGGGGCGCCTGCGAAGCCAAATTCTCCTTTGACATCGTAGCCCTCGCCCGTGACGTCGAACATCTCTCCGCTTGCATAGATTTTGGTTACCGTCATCTCATTCTTTGTGATGGTGCCCGTCTTGTCTGCACATATCACTGTCACCGAACCGAGAGTTTCTACTGCGGTCATCGTCTTCGGGATTGCGTTGTTCTTGGCCATCTTCTTCATCCCTATTGCAAGAGCAACTGTAACTGTGAGCGGAAGGGCCTCAGGGATTCCCGAAACTGCGACAGCAACCGCAAGTATGGATGCTTCGATGAACGAGTAGCCGCTTGCCATGCTCACAATTAGAGTAAGGACACTCACTATTAGGACAACGTAGGCAATCCTGCGGGTAAGGGACTTCGTCTGGACCTGGAGCGGAACCTCCTCTTCGGGCATTTCCATCATCTTGGCTATTCCTCCAAGGTGGGTGTTCATCCCGGTGGCAAAAACAACCGCCTTGCAATTGCCATAAACGACGTGGGAGCCCGTGAGAAGCATGCCGCCGAGATGTTTCTCGACCGGTTCGGACTCCCCGGTTATTATGGACTCGTCAACGCGCAGGCTGCTCGTTTCTATTATCTTGGAGTCAGCGGGAATCTTGTCGCCTGTTTTGAGGAACACTACGTCTCCGGGGACAAGCGAAACCGCCGGCGCTGATTCAATGACCCCCTGGCGCACGACACGGACTTGGGGGTCGAGCATCTTCTTGAGGGCCTCCACCGCCCTGTTCGCCTTGTATTCCTGGAAGAAACCGAGCGAGCATACGAAAACCGCAATACAGCCGATGACGAGGGAGCTGTGGTATTCCTCTGCAAAAAATGAAAGCAAAGCAGCTGCTAGAAGTATCCAGAAGAAAATGCTCTTGAACTGCCTTGCAAGTATCTCAAGCTCGGTAGTCTTTTTCTCTATGAGCTTGTTCGGCCCGTATTTTCTCCTCCTCAGGCCAAGCTCGATGTGGGAAAGGCCGCTCGGTGAAGTCCCAAGCTTGGAAAGCGCTTCTTGAGGTTTCAGTTTTTCCCAGTTTTGGTCCACGGTAATCCCATAAGTACAATGGCCTAAATGCCCCATTTATAGAACTAAGGACTTTCTAAAGGGCTGTTCTGGCCCGGTTCAGTCCTAAGTTTTGCCTGGTTTTTCGATATGATGCCGTAGAGATTTTCGTGGAAGACTTCGGATTCTGAGTGCGGGAGGCAAGAAACGATAACTTCGTAGCCAGAACTACCGCTAGTGCTTACGTTAAGCGTCGCGATGCCTATCGCCCTGTCGAAAAGCGTTCTTTTTATAGACGTGTCCGTTATCATATGCATGGGAAGTTTCTTTTTGTGGTGGTGCAGGATTCCAGTTTCGTGGACAAGCTTCTCCTCGTTCGCGTAAACAGACGTGACGTTGCAGTGAAGTTTCGAGTGCGCAATTGCAAGCGCCATCATCACCGCGAGCGCGATAAACAGGACTAATATCACGAAGAGTTCAAGCACGAACACGCCTGCGAGGCTGGCGGCGAGGATGACCAGCGCGATTGGAAATGCAAGTAGTAGTATATAATAGTGCTTAAGGAAAAAGCCTACTGCAGTGGGTTTCACGATTATTTTGTCCATAACCTTGTTTTGGTTTTTTGCATATAAAGCTTTTGTTGCTGTACGGTAGCGGGCAGAGAACAACGCGTGTTTCGGAGTCTATTAATAAAGACCCGCCATCTCCGAGAAAATTATGAGCAGGAGAAATGCAATTGGTATCACTTTTCTTATCGCGAGCACGAAGAATCGCCTGTATCTCTCGGGAACGCCTACTTTCCCGGCAAGGTGCTGGTGCGGGAGAAGATACGCGCAGGAGAATACTATAACAAGTGCCGAAAAAGGCGCAAGTATGGTCCCGAAGACAAAATCAAGCAAGTCGAGGATTGGCTTTCCAAACATCCCAAGCTTTAGAGGAGTGTAAGAGAGAACGGACAGCAGGCCGAGCACGAAAACCCCGGCTTTGATGCTTAGTCCCCATCTTTTTTTCAAGAATGAAGTGGAAACCAACGTATGCTCCAGCATGGAGATGTCCGATGTAAATGCTGCGCTGAAGAGCAGCCCGAAGAATATTGCCCCGACCAGGGTGCCGGGGATACCCTGGCTTGCGAAGAATGCCGGCAGGGCCTCGAAGGAAAGCGCGAGCCCGGAGTCCGGGGAATTCACTGTAGCCCCGATTATTACGATTGAGAAAAAGGCAAGGAGCGATGCGGCAGTGTCAGCACCTGCCACTTGGAAAGCAGAAGCAAATACCCCCTTTCCGTTTTTCAGGTAAGTCCCGTAGGTAAACATTATGCCAAACCCGACTGAGAGCGAGAAAAGCACCTGCGAAAGGGCGTAGTACCACGTTCGGGGGTCAAAAATTTTGTCGAACCCCCCGCTGAGCTTCATTTCCAGATGCGAACCAGCATCCGGCAGGGTGAGGGAGTAAAAGAAAAGAACCAAAAGGAACAAGAAAAGCATAGGGACGAGATATCTGGTGATGGGCTCAATTCCTTTGCTTATTCCTCGCTTCACCACCCAGTATGCGGATGCAAAAACCACCATAAACGCGATAACCGGAGTGTAGCTTTGCTGCATTGCACTGAACGAAGGCCCGTTCCCCAGAAGGAACTGAACTGCAAACCACAAGGTCCAAGCGCAGAGTGCCGTGTAATAACCGAGTATTACTGTGCTTACAAGAACCGGAAAGGTCCCGAATAGTCTCCGCACGGGCTTTTTTATAAAAGGGAGATTCGGGCTTTGCTCAATTGCTTTGAAAAAACCACGCCCGAGGATGATTCCTTGCCCGGTCTCAAGCAGAAATAACGGTATCCCGACTATCAAGAGGCAGACAAAATAGGGTATGATAAACCACAATCCGCCGTTTTCGCTTGCGATGTAGGGGAATCTCCAGATGTTGCCGATTCCCACTGCCGCACCAATGGAGGCAAGGACGAATGCTGTTTTCGAGGACCAGGCGTCTGCCATAAAAGGATTTGGACAGATATAATAATATTGATGCTGCCCAAGAAATAGCTAGGCAAAATCTTTTATGAGAACCGGCGGAGGGCGTTTGTTAGGTATCGGAGCCGGTCCCTTCCCATTTTTTCTGCTAAAATAGAAGACGCTCAAAGAAGCCAATACTACAGTGGCGACTATTACCACAAACACTAGGTCCGTAATTTCGCGGCCCGGGTCGAGCCCGCGGCTGAAGGGAACTTGCGCAAGGACCGCCGCAGCAAGCCCCCTCGGCGCCATTGTGGCCATGAACCCAGCCGTTTCCGCAGGCTTTGCTCCGATGGTTATGATTCGGGTTGCGATGTACCGTGCTGCGATGAGGAGAAGCACCAAGCCTATCCCGATTGCCACTCTGTCCATCCCTCCAACTGAAACGAGCATCCCGAGGTAAACAAAAAAGAAAGTCTTCACGAAAAACGAGATTTCGGTCTGCATGAGCTTCAGGCTTGTTTTTTCCTGTTCTCTTGGAACCACCTCTTTGCCAAGTAGCTTTGAAAATTCTTCCCTGTGCCCGAGCACGAGCCCGAACAGGAGGGCTGAGATGGCCCCGCTTCCGCCAACTGATTCCGAGAATGAATATAGAACGAAAATAGACGCGAGCGTGAGCATGTAGCTGAGCCCGTTGAACCTTTTAGTCAAGTAAAGCCAGATGATTCCCCCGACAAGCCCTATCATTATGCCGATGGAGAACGCACTAAGAATTA
>JBFYLO010000018.1:0-4305 GCA_041305385.1 Microcaldota archaeon
TCAACGCAGTGGGGCTCTCGAATCCCGGAGTGGAGGATGAGGTTCCCGAAATCCTGAGGGCTGTCCGTGAGGCGGGGGTGCCCGTGATTGCGAGCATCTTTGCGGAAAGCGCAGAGGGATACGTGGAAGTTGCGGAGAAGATTTCAAAAGCCAGGCCCGCTTTCATCGAGCTGAACATGTCCTGCCCGAATGTGCAGGTCGAGATGGGGATTCCGTTCGCCTGCGATTACAGGACTGCGGCACGCGTTGTGGGAATGGTAAAGGGAGCTGTGAAAACTCCTGTGATTGCAAAACTCTCGCCGAATGTGCCCGACATTGTTTCAATTGCGAAATCTGTCGAAGAGGCCGGGGCGGATGCGATAAACGCAATTAATACTGTTGGACCTGGAATGGTGATTGACATCGAAGCCAGAAAACCTGTGCTCTCGAACAAGTTTGGGGGGATGAGCGGGCCTGCGGTTAGGCCCATAGCAGTCAGGTGCGCATGGCAGATTTCAAGAGCAGTTGATATTCCGGTGATTGGAACTGGCGGAGTGATTACAGGGAGAGACGCGGTTGAGATGCTCATGGCCGGGGCGAGCGCAGTGGGAGTTGGTTCAGCGCTTCATTACCGGGGGAATGACGCCTTTAGGCTCATTTGTTCCGAAGTTGAGGGGTTCATGAAAAAGAACGGATATTCAAAACTCGGGGAACTGAAACTGGAGGAGCAGGGTTGATTGGATGCTTCATGCTAGGGCGAAGATAACGAAGGTCGAGCAGGAGGGGGGCCGGGTAAAAACCTTTTACCTGGAATCGGAGATTGATGCCGAGCCGGGGCAGTTTCTGATGGTTTGGATTCCCGGGCTCGATGAGAAGCCTTTTTGCGTTGCCGGGGTGAAACCGCTTAGGCTCAGCGTTGCAAAGGTAGGGCCGTTCAGCTCGAAAATGCATGAGCTTAAGGCAGGGGACTTTCTTTGGATTCGTGGGCCTTTCGGGAGAGGATTCCAACTGAAAGGGAAGAAAGCCATTATGGTTGGTGGCGGGTACGGGATTGCGCCCCTCAGATTCCTCGAGGAAAAGGCAAGGAAACGGGGAATCAAAACCCTGTTCATCATGGGCGCAAAAACCTGCACTGAACTTATGAAAAAGCCCGAGGCAAGGTCGCTCAAGGTCTGCACAGACGACGGGAGCGATGGGATGCGGGGTTTTGTCACAGAATATCTCGAGGTGGCGCTGAAGGAAAAACCCGATTGCGTATATGCCTGCGGGCCTGAGAAGATGCTCGTGAAGGTTAGGGAACTTTGCGAGCGGGCGAAAGTCGAGTGCCAGCTCAGTCTCGAAAGATACATGAAGTGCGGAATCGGCCTGTGCGGGCAGTGCTCCTGCGGCGGGCTGATGGTGTGCAAGGACGGGCCTGTCTTCACAGGAAAAGAGCTGAAGGGCATCGGTGACTTTGGGAAAACAAGGCTTGATGCCACTGGAAAAAGGATTGAAGCTTAGTTGTTTTTGGAGGCGTGTTTATGGGGATGAGCAAGAAGGACTTGACGAGGAGAAGAGCGAATTTGCTGGCAAGGATAGCGGAGCTTGAGCCGAGGGTGAGGATGGACCCGCTTAAGAAGCACCCTGAGGTTCACGAGGAGCTTGCAAAAGTTAAGGCGCAGCTGGCGGAGAACAGGTAGTTGCTTCACGCCTCAAACTTCTTTATTATCTTGACTACCTTGAGCTTGGCGAGCCACTTTTCCGCCTCTTTCCTCTGCCTGCCTTTCTTCGAGAATTTCGATAGCAGCACAAGGCTTTCGGCGTCGAGCTCCCGGATTATCCTCTGGAGATTGCGGTACAGGCCGGCGCAGGATAGCTGCACGAGCCCCTGGTCCCGCGAGGTCGCTAGCCTCTTGAGGGATTCCGTGTCCCCGAGCCTTGCGAGGCCTTTTACCGAGAGCTTTCTCGTTTCGTCCGAGCTGGTTGTAGATGCGACGTATTCAAGGACTTCCGCGCTCTCCATCCTCACAAGTTCCAAGACGGCCCTCTTTCTTGAGGCCGGGTTCTTTGAAAATTTCGCAACATAGCGAAGGACATCCTCGTCCTGGATTTTCGAGATGTCCGAGGTGGTGAACGAGGAGATTTCTTCCATGAGCGAAATGTTTTTGGACTGTTGGAGTTCCGCCCTTCGCAGCTCTTCAGATAAAGCCAAGTAATCACCTTCTTGATTCCAGAATTAGTCTACTCTATTAGAGATGTGAGATTAATAAAAATAACGAAAGGAACGCTACCTGTCCCCGAACATGTCCGAGTAGCCGCCGAGCGCGTCATCCTGTTCCGAACTGGACGAACTGGTGCTCGATTCTGAACTCGAGGACGGCTGTTCCTGGGCCTCCGCCGAGTCCATGAACGAGAGCGAGGGAATGGACTCGTAGCTCGGGCTCGGTTGGGATGGCGTTGATTGCGATGCCTTGTTCGAAAGCAGGGAGCCTATTGAGATGGTTTTCTTCTCCCCGCAGGACGGGCAGCTGACTTCGATGACGAGGTTCTCGACAACCATGTCAGTTGAGAATTCCAGGGAGTAATCGCGGCCGCAGCTGCAGACGAACGTCTTGCATATCTTGAGAGATTCTTTCAAGAGAAACACCCCTATTTGACAACTTCCCCAACAGCGAAGGTCCTGCGAACTGCTGTTATTTTCACTTTTACCTTTTCGCCGGCTTTTGCCCCATTCACAAAAACCACGAAGCCTTCTATGTGTGCAATGCCGTCGCCCTTGTTCCCCTGGGCATCTATGGTGACCTCGTATTCCTTCCCCTCCTCAACTGGCTTTGTGAAGAATACCATGGCGACACCTCATTTCTTCTTTCCTGCCTTCTTGCCTTTTTTAACATAAATCTTCTTTTTCTGTGCCTTGCTCTTCTCGGGTTTTTTGTTCTTCGCCGGCTTGCCCTTTTTGTCGGCTGGGTTGACCTTCTTTGTCCGGTTAACCTTCTTGCTCGAAGAGACAGCTTTCTGGAGCTTTTCGTGCTTCTGCTCAAGCTTCTTGTGTATCTTCTGGTGCTTCTGGGCGAGCTTCAGCGCAAACTTGTGATTGGACTCGGCTGCCTTCAGCTTCTCCTTGAGCTTTTTGTTCTCCTTGTCGAGATGGCGGAGGTTCTTCTGAAGGGAGGAGACCGTACTTTTGGCTGATGAAATCTGTTTTTCAAGGGACACCAGCTCTTTCTCGAGCTCATCCTTCTCTCTACCGATCCTCTCCTTTTCCTTTTCAAGCCCATCGCACTTTGACTCGAGCCCTTTCTCCTGTTTCGCGAGGAACTCCTGCGTCTTCTTGCTGTTTTCCTCTGAAATCCTGAAGTCCTCCTGAGTCTGCGCATACTGCTTAGAAACGTTCTCGATGTCGGCAATTAATTTTTTTAGGATTTCCTGATTGTCCTTGTTCTCGGTCTCGAGCCTGTTTATTTCGTCCTGAAGCCCGGTAATCTCGATTTCCTTCCCTGCCCGGTATTCGTCCAGCTCTGTCTTGGCTTTCGAGACGCTGCTGAGGGCTGCCTCGAGTTCCTCCTTCGGCACGAAGCCAAAGGTTACTGCGATTCCCTTCAGGACCATGGTAACACCCCCTCTTTAAACATCCTTTCCCAACAAATAAAGCATTATTGCTTTCTGGATATGAAGCCTGTTCTCGGCCTGGTCAAAGACAACCGACTGCGGCCCGTCTATAACTTCGGCAGTCTGCTCATAGCCCCTCGCAGCAGGAAGGCAGTTCATGAAGACGGCGTCCTTCTTCGCCATTGCCATAACCTTGGAGTTGACTTGGTATGGCTGGAGGGCTTTTATTCTGGCCTCTTTTTCGCTTTCGGGTATGTGATAGCTCATCCATGAGTCTGTATAGACCACGTCGGCACCTGCTGCAGCGGCCTTTACATCGTGAATCAGGGCTAGTTTGCCGCCGCTCTTGGCACAGAGCTTCTTCACCTCTTCCACGACCCTTTTTTGAGGTTCGAACTGCTCGCCCGGCGGGCAACAGACCGCAATCTCGAACCCGACTACCCCTGCGGCATACATGAGGTCGTGGGTCACGTTGTTGTTGGAGTCCCCGAAATAGGCCAGCTTGAACGCCTCGATGTCCTTGCCTTTCTCCCCGATGGTCAAAAGGTCACAGAGTATCTGGCACGGATGGGAGAAATTCGAAAGGGCGTTTATAACCGGAACCGATGCATGCTTCGCAAGCTCCTCAATGTCCGAGTGCTCGAAAGTCCGGGCCATCATTATGTCGACATAGCGGGAGGCGGTTCGGGCGGTGTCGGGGATGGTTTCCTTCTTCCCGAGCGGAGAGTCCTTTATGGA
>JBFYLO010000019.1:0-17989 GCA_041305385.1 Microcaldota archaeon
GTATAAGTCCCTTTTGAGGCTGAAGAAGGAGCTTTCGACCGCAAGGGGGGCTATTGAAAAACTCTCGCCGCAGTTCATGCTCATGGACGGTTCGATTGTGCCCCAGATAACGGACAAGCCGAGCGAGGACTCGCCCATTCGGGGGCTCTATGGGGAAGTGATTGAGGAGTACAAGAAGCTCTACCAGACTGCTGACCTGAAGGGCTGCTCGCTCCTTGGCGTGATAAAGGACAGCAGGGGAAAGAGATTCGTGGAAATAATGAGGAAGTATTTGGGTGCTGGGGGGGAATCTCTCGGGAAGGCCCACGATACCGGGTTTTTGAATTTCCTGCTAAAGGAGGGGGAAAGGACGTTTACCTTCAGGTATTCCAAAACGCAGAGGGAGCACCAGGTGCTCAAGGACCTCGAGGACTGGGGCGCGAAAGTGGACGCGTTCTATCTGAAGGCAGTGGAAGGGGACAGGCCGCTGAGGGTTGAATTTCTCGAGAACAAGAGAACGTTTGAGGAAATCGCTTCCCTGGTGTTCACCCTGAGCAGGATAAACAAGAATTATGCTTATCCCGCTGTGCTTATTGAAGCGGACCTTAGGGCTGCGCTCGACCAAAACGAGCTGGACAGGGTTTATGGGGAACTGGTGAGCAAGACCGGGATGCGCTCATCGGTCCTAAAGCTGAGAAGGGACTCGAGGCCGTTCAGGTAGGCATTGGAAAACCGCCCTCGGAGTATATTTAAACAATTCATCCTAATTTTACCACATGAGCTCCGAGATAGGGACAGTCATCTCCACCCTTGAGGGACCTTCTACGATGGGCTTTTCCTTCGTGATAAGCAACCCGACTGTGAGGAAGGGCCAGTTTGTCCAGGTGAAATGCGAGGAGGGCCTGCTCGTGGGAATGGTCACCGAGATTACCAGGGCGAACAGGTATTTTGAAAGGGCTGAAAGCGTTGCAGAGTATGAGCGGAGCGGGGGGATGCCGAATTTTCCGACCGCTGAATGGGAGTATGTGATTGCGATTGTGAGGGCACTCGGAGTCTATGCCAAGGACCACCTCATAAGGGCGACTTTCCCTGCAGGACCGGGAACAAAGGTCGAGGTTGCAGATGAGGGATTGCTGAAGGAGTTCCTGGGCTTTGACGACAATGGGCTTAACCTGGGGAAGCTGGCGAACCACGAGCTCGATGCAATGCTTCCGCTGAACGGGTTGCTCCAGAAGCACCTCTCGATTCTTGCCATGAGCGGGGCGGGGAAGAGCTATCTCTCGAGCGTGCTCATTGAGGAGCTGCTCGACAGGAATGCTGAACAGGGAAGGATTGCGGTGATTGTGGTTGATGTTCATGGGGAATACCTTGGGTTCAAGGGTGGGAGCTACGGGCAGAAGACGAAAATTTTCGAGGGGAAAAAGCTCAGGGTTGCGCTCCACAAGGTCTCTCCGCAGATGCTTGGGGAATTCCTGCCGGAGCTCTCCGCGCCGCAGAAAAGGGATGTTGCAGTCGTCATGGGCGAGATGAAGAAAGAGGCAAAGGAGAAGGGAGAGGCCTATGACATAAAGGACCTGATTAATAGGATTGCGGCGGACACCAACATCAAGGAATCAGTTAAGGGGACGCTGCTCGCCTGGCTCTCGGAACTCGGAAGGCTCAGGCTCTTCGGGAAGGCAGACAACCCGCAGGTGAGCCAGCTGGCGCAGTCAGGGACGCTCTCGATTCTGGACTTAAGCGAAATCGACAGCATGAAGAAGAAGCAAATCATTGTGGCCTATTTCGCGAAAAAGCTGTTCGCCGCGAGAAGAAAGGGAAAAATCCCGCCGTTCATGCTTTTGGTTGAGGAGTCGCACAACTTCGCAAGGGAGAAGGCTCCGAAGGGCTCCTCGATTTCCAAGCATGTGATTGAGACAATTGCCCGGGAAGGGAGGAAGTTTGGGGCATCGCTCTGCCTGGTTTCCCAGAGGCCTGTCCAGCTCTCAACCACTGCCCTTTCGCAGTGCAACACCAACATCATCTTGAGAGTAACGAATCCCTATGATATAGACCACATCGGGGAGAGCTGCGAGGGAATCGACAAGGCGATGCTCGGGGCGATTACAACTCTCAGGGTGGGGGAGGCGCTCGTTGTCGGGGAAGCTGTCCATTACCCGATTTTCATCAAGGTGAGAAGAAGGAAATCGAAAAGCTCCCCGAAGGGCGAGAGCCTTGAGATTCTCGCCAGAAGGTTCGAGGAGCTGCAGGGGAAGAAGGATAAGGATGTCGAGGCGTTCCTCTAATTTCTAGAAAGTTTAAATAGGCCCGCCGCGGATATTTCGCTATGCCTGAGGACAAAAACGAATTCCGAAAGGACTTCCTGCTGAACAGATGGGTAATCATTGCAGCGAACAGGGGAAGGCGCCCCGAGGACTATGTGCACTCGCAGAGGAGCGAGAAGAAGGAGGGAACGTGCTTCTTCTGCCCCGGAAATGAGCATTTGACTCCGCCGGAAATTTCCAGGAGGGAAGTTGACGGGAAATGGGCGATAAGGGTATTCCCCAATAAATTCTTCGCCGTCTCCCTTGACTTCCCCAATGCTTACGGAACACACGAGGTCATTGTGGAGTCGAACAACCATGACCACCACCTCTCCGACATTCCCGAGAGCCAGATGAAGATGCTTCTGGAGACCTATGCGGAGAGGATTGAGGCCTCAAGGAAGAATCCTGAGCTGAAATACGCGCTCATTTTCAAGAACCAGGGCCACACTGCAGGCGCATCCCTGGGCCACACGCATACGCAAATGATTACCATGAACCATGTCCCGAACATCGTGAGGCTCGAGAGGGACGCCAACAAGGAGTACACGCAGCAAACGGGCAAGTGCGGATTCTGCGAGATGATGAACACCGAACGGGAGAGGGTAATTTGGGAGGACGACAAGGTCTTCTGCTTCGCCCCCTATGCCTCCCGCTTTTCATTCGAGCACTGGATTATGCCCAAGAGGCATTTGGGATGCGTAAGCAAGATGAACGGGGATGAATTGGGCTCGATGGCGAAGTGCATGAAAGCAGTTCTCGGGAAGCTGGACAAAATGCTCGACTACCCGCCGTATAATTTCGCTCTCCACATCGACCCGTTCAACGCAACCACGCAGTTCTATCACTTCCACATCGAGGTGATGCCAAGGCTCAACATAATGGCCGGGTTCGAGCTTGGTGCTGAGATTTACATAAACCCGATGCCGCCCGAGAAGGCGGCCAAGGCGCTGAGGGAATAACATGGCTGAATGGAAGGAAAAGAATATTTCTCCGAGCAAGCGGGAATGGGAGCAGGTCATAGACGAACTGCAGAAGGAATTCGGGAAGGACTTGTTCGAGGCAGGCTATGACAAGGACGAGATGACAAGGCTCCAGTGGGCGTTCTCGGAAGCTGTTTACAACAAGGTCAAGCACGGCAACGAATTCGACCCGGCCAAGAAAACGAGAGTGAGATGGAAAATCTCCGCAACCGGAGTGGAAGTCAAGGTGAAGGACCAGGGGAAGACCTTCGATTACGCCAAGGCCCTGAAAGAGGCTGAGAAAAAAGAGGACGGGGTTGCTCCGGTGGCCATTCTGGAGAGCTGGAACCCGAAAGACTGCGGGGCAGGGCTTGCGATTACCTTGAGGAACCTGGGAAGGAAGAGCATTTCCTATGACGAGGGCGGGAGGGAAGTCTCGCTCAAATACAAGAGGCCCAGAAAGCCTTTGAATATTTTTCTGGTTCAGGAGTGATTGCGCACTCGAAGCCCTCGGGGAAGCATCTTGAGTAATTCTTCCACTTGAACCTCTCATCAAGGAAGACGAGCACGGCCTTGTCCTTCTCGCTTCTTATGCATCGGCCGGCTGCCTGCAGGGCCTTAATCACCCCGGGATAGAGATAGCCGTATTCCCAGCCCTTGCCGAACTTGCTCTCGTAATAGTCGATGAGCGCCTCCACTTCGATGCTCATCTCCTCGAGGGCTATTCCCACCATCACGGCGCACTTCATCTCACCATGCGGGAGGTCTATTCCCTCTGAAAGCGAGCCGCCCTGAACTCCGCAAAGGACAGCCCGCTCCGAGGAGATGAACCTAGAAAGCAGCGAACCGACCTCTTTCGGGGTCATCCTTTCCTTTTGAACCATCAGGTTCTTGGAATTCATAAGCGGGACAACTGACGAGAGCACTTTATAGGAGGGAAAGAAAACTCCTACTCCTCCGGGGACCGTTTGCACAACCGCGTCGATTGTTTTGGCTATTTTTGAATATTCTTCAAAAGTCCTTTTGGAGAACCGGGTTGTGGAGTTTGTCCCAAGAATGTTCAGCACGTTGTCTTTCGGGAAGGAGGACTCGTATTCCCGGAGGATGCATTTTTCAGGTTCCAGCCCCACGAGGTCCCTGTGCATCTCGAGGGGGAGGAGGGTTCCGCTCATCATTATAGCCGAGTGGGAAGTATTCAGGAACGAGGTCGCCCTGCTCGCATCCAGGCATCGCTTGGAGAGCGCAAGCGCCCCTCCCCTCTTCCTCAGAATCCTTATGTCCCCTTCCCCGCTCTCGCCCCATTTCCTGGTGAAAGAGGCAATCTTTAGGCAGGCGCTCCTTCTGCCTGTCTTTTCCAAGTATTCGCGGCCCAGGTCCTCGAAAAGGTCTGCCGCTGATTTCAGGTCGATTTCCGATTCCGAGAGAAGCTCTGTCCAAAAATCAGGAGTGACGAGGAGTTCGTTTTTGCTTTCAAGTTCCTTCCCTGCTTTCTTTTCGAATTTTCCGAGCAGCTTGTTGAGGTTCATGTCTGAGCCCATGATCTTTGCCTCTGTCCCTGCGCGCTTCAGCACATAGTTGTTGATTGTGGAGGAGAGGTGCTCCCGGACCCTGGGGGCGAGGTTGTGGGCCTCGTCGATTATGATTATCGAATCGGAAACCTTCTTCTTGCTCCTCGAGAGGAAAATCGCCCTTATCTCCGGGTTCATGAGCTGAAAATAGTCTGCAATGACAACCTGGGACTCGGCTGCAATCTTTGCTGCGACTTCGTAGGAGCAGCACTCCTCCTCGAGGCATCTTCTGGCGACTTCCCCGTGGTCCTGAACGACTCCGTAGCCCGTCATTATTTTCTCAATGTTCCTCGCAGCCTGCCTCTCCTGTGCTTTCGAAAAGCCCCTGGCATTGGCGTAGAACCCGCAGCGCTCTTCCCTCCTTCTTTTTTTGCATGTTTGGTAAAACCCATCATAGTCGAGCGAAAGGAGGGACGCATCAGGGCACATGTGCCTTCTCCCGACCAGATCCGCTGCCCGAAAAGAAAGCGAATGCTTCTCAGCTATTCCGCGAATCGCCTGGACCGCGATTTTGTGCTGGGAGATTTTCGGGGTGAGGAAGAAAACTGATTGGCCGTTCTCGAGAGCATATGTCAGAGCTGGGGAGAGCGAGCTGTCGGTCTTCCCCATGCCGGTCGGCGCGTGGCAGAGGATGTGCCTCTTGTTCTCGAGCGCGCCCATTATGTCCTCCATCATCTCCAGCTGGCCCTTCCTGATGCTCGAGTGGCGGAAATAAAAGCGGCTGCTCGGGCGCAAGGAAGGCATGATTAGGGTTTGTTCTAATCTTTAAAAACAACTTCGGGAGAGGGTTTCCAGTGCTCATTTTTTCTTCCCCATCGTCTTCCTCCACTCCGAGCCTTTTGGGATGAAAACTTTCGACCTCTCGGAGTAAGTGCTGTCCATCCCCCCATTGCCCGCTATCTTCCTCTCGGCACTTGTGAGTTCCTCGTCTGTTTTTATGGCTGCAAACAGCTTCCGCTTGTATCTGGCCCTCGCTTCATCAAGACTGTGTGGGTCTGAGTTGTATTTTGTAAGCGGTTCGACGTATTTGACTGGCGACCATTTTCCCGAGTGGCCCTGGGCCAGCCAGTAGTATGTAACCACCTTGCGCTGGGGATCTACCCTCTTCTCCATCGAGTTGAAGAGCCTCGGGTCAAGTATGAGGTTGCCCTGCCTGCAGAGCACCGTCACTGTCTTCGGGAGCTTGTTGTCGCTGAACTCGTGAGAGCCGAAGACTCGGCCCACGACGTTCACCACCTGTTCGATTGGCGGCACGTACTCGTCGGTTCTCGGGTGCATGTCCACTATCATCTTGTAGTTCTCGCCGAACCTCTCGATCATCGAAACGAGCTTCACCCAAATTGAAATCGTCCTCTCCTCATCGTCAGCAAAGAAGTTTATGCCTGACTGTATGGGGACCTGTGCGTAGAGGTTCATCCCGTTATCCCTAATCCTCTTTGCCGCCTCGACTGCTTCGGGAGTTATCTGGTTGGGGTGGTTTAGGTGGACATTGAACTTAACTGAGATGCCGGTCTCGCTGGAGAACTTCCTGAGAATCCCCAGGAGTTCGTCATCGACCCTGAAGGGCTCTCCCTGAAAGAGCGTTCCAGTACATATGCGAAGGACTCTCAGGTTTCCTATGCCCTTGAGCTTCTCGAGAATTTCCTTCAGCTGGGCGTTGCTGAAGAGAAGCGGCTCTCCTCCGCTCAGGATTATCTGATCGATGGACGGACGCCGGTTGAGCTCCTTCGCCAGTTCATCAATCTGGGCCATTAGCACCTCGGAACTCAGTCCGTATTTCCTAGCGTTCGCCTCCCCCTCCCTTGCAATCAGGCTCTTGTAGCAGCCAACGCAGCCGTGGCAGCAGGTGCTGTTGATGTTGACAAGCGCAGTGTCGCTGAACTTCTGTGAGAATACCACAATGGTACGCTCGGCTCCGTTTGTGTCCCTGACCTTTGCCGTGTATGCGACGCCCTCGGTGAATATGCCATAAGGGTCTTGGTCGCTCGTGGGTTTTGGCTGAAAGTAATCTCCCTTCGGGACGTATTTCATGAGTACCACATCCGCTGGAAGCAGGAGGTTAGCGGGCATGATACTCACATCGAATCCGCACTCGATGGCCTCTCTCGCGCTCTCGACTGCCTTCGAATCAAGCCAGGGAATCAGCGCTAGGTCGCTTGCCGAGCAGACACGATGCCGTATGTGAAACGCCGGATCATTCCAGGACCAGCCGTTCTTCTTGGCGAG
Organism: Microcaldota archaeon; assembly: GCA_041305385.1. Classification (GTDB taxonomy): domain Archaea; phylum Micrarchaeota; class Micrarchaeia; order Burarchaeales; family JAKAKT01; genus JAKAKT01. Next base: position 7,036 of record JBFYLO010000019.1, read on the forward strand.
CTTTAGCAGCGATTCGATGAAATCGGGAGCAAGGCTTGGCTCCGGAATTCCGACTCCGGCATTATTTATGTAACGAATGTCCTCTTTTGGAAGGCCAGCAAGCCACTCGTGGCGCATCGCCCGGAACATGTCCGGTATTGTCAGGGAACTGTCGACCCGCCTGACTCTCTCGGCGAGCTCTGAGAGATGGCTCTTCCCGCTCCTCGCCTTCCTTTCGCTCTCCCGGTAGATGAGGTTCAGTTCCAAATCAGAAGCTATTGAGTTATGGCTAACGCTAATGGTCTTTTTCATGTGTTCACCCCCAAGGTTGCTTGGTTAGTTTACGAAAGCGGAATATTTAAAAAAATGTAGTACTAATTAGTATTACAATAAAATGGGAGACAGGGCATGGAAATTGAAACGAGTCTCGAGAGGCTTGGGTTGACCAAAAATGAGGCCAAGACTTATCTCGCCCTGCTCTCGACTGGACCGACGACTTCCGGGGCAGTAATCTCAAAAAGCGGACTTTACAGGCCGGCAGTATACGAAGCGCTTGATAGACTGATGGCGAAAGGCCTGGTCTCGTTTGTCATGAAGAACAACCGAAAGCATTTCGAGGCAGCTGACCCTGAGAGGCTCGGGGACCTTGCGGACGAGATGATGCAGGAAGTCCATAATGCTATACCGGAGTTGAAGAAACTCCCTAGTTTTGACATGAAAGGCGAGGCGACCACGCTCTTTTTGGGAGTCCGGGGCATAAGGAGTGTCCTGGACTCCCTCCTTGAGGAGCTGAAGGGCGGGGGCGAGTATGTTGACTTCGGGGTGAGCGGGAGGTTCCGGGAGGTCATGGGCCCGTATTGGGATGCCTGGCAGAAGAGCAAAAGGGAGATGAGAGTTCTAAGCAGATGCATATTCGATGAGAATATCCGGGAGTCCAGGCTCCTCAAGGATTACCAGGGCAAAGCCCGCTTCGTACCGAGGGAGTTCTACTGCCCGAGCGACACCATGGTTTATGGGGAAAAGGTAGTCATATTTGTTTGGAACGCGAAGCCCCCCACTGTAATCGTAATAAGGGATGCTGATACCTCGAAAGGCTATCTGAACCTGTTCAACTGGATGTGGAAAAACGCGAAAAAATAATCACTTCTTCCCGAGCACGTAGATGACCCAGTTCTTCGAGAACGGCTGTGTTGAGTCGTGGCTCCTGATGATTGAGAACCGCTCCCCAATCGTTCTCTCGAACTGCTTCCTCTCCACCAGGTAATTCTCCTCCTTGTAATCGCTGAGGGTCCTGAAAACCTCCAGGCAGAGGCTTGGGAATATCCCTCTGTCCACGTCCCTCTTGAGTCTGTCGTAGACCTCGCTGATGACTGTTGAGCCAATCTCGTTCTTGTAATAAGAAAGGAATGAGACGTAGAGCTGCTCGTAGATGTCCTTTTTGGTCGTGCATTTGCCAATTCTCCCGTTCAATGTATCCGGGCTTATGAAGTCCTCCCCTTCATTGTAGACCATGACGCGGGTGATCCAGCGAGCCCCTGGCTTGAGCGCCCGGTGGACGTTCTCGATGATTTTGGCTGCATCGGAAGGCGGGAGGATTGAGAGGACGTTGTCCCCGATTATGTAGTCGAACTCGGAATCGAAGCGCATGTCGAGCCAGTTCATCTTCAGGTATTTTTCCCTGTGTCCGGTGGAGCCGGACATGGCCGGCATGTCATCATAGTTTTTTTCCTTTACGTCCATGACTGTCAGGTAGAAACTCAAATCCGCGACAATCTCCCTGAGTTCGGGGGTGGAGCCCATTAGGAGCACGTTTGCGGTTTTGCCTAGCCGTATCAGCTCCCGTCTGTAGATGCGGCACTCGGCAGCCGTCGGCCTCACTGGAGGGCCGAAGCTCCTTCTCCAATCAAGCGCATGGGAGTCGTCCCAATGCGCATAAACGGGACTCAAGTCTTCTCCACCACGCTGGGCCCATTCTCGCCCTTGTTTCTTGTTATCCTGTGGAGCGAGCCGCTGGCCGCATCCTTCAAATTCTCATCGTGAGTTATCATGAATGTCTGCTCCACGATTTCAGGAATTTTTTCCGAGAATGCAACTGCCAGGGCGCGGACCCCCTCCTCATCGAGATTATGGGTCGGCTCATCCAGGATTAGCCAGTTGAGGTTGGGGGCAAGGACCATGGCGAAGGCAATGCGCAGGGCGAGGCACGCTGAAGCCCGCTCCCCGCCGCTCGCAATTCCGTCAACGGAAATCCAGGCATCCCCGACCTTCGCCTCGAGTTCGTAGCCCTTGTCGTCGGCACTGAGCCTGAGCTCGGAGTAATCCCCATAGGGATAGACCGAAGCCCAGACCCGGGACATCGTGTGGTTTATGGCTGTTATCAGCTCCTCACGGAGCTCCCTCTGGGTCTCGGTCACGCAATTGCCGAAAATCGAGAGCTGCTCAAGCGAGGAGTCGATGGTTGAGATTGATTGCGAATAGGCATCGAGTTGGGCGAGCTTTTCCGACTGGAGCCTCATTGTTTCTTCAATTCGCCTCTTCTCCCTCTCGGCCCCTTCCCGCTTTGCCCTTGCCTCCCCCTCGGAGATGCGAGTTGACTCGAGCTCTCCGCGCACTTTCTCGTATTGTGCATCGTCGAACTTGGATTCGGAAAGCGCCTTCTCAACCCCGGAAAGCTCCCGGGCAAGGGAAGCTGTGTGGAGCTTTTCCTCAAAAGAGCGAAGCGACTCCTCGCTGAGCGAGAGCGACTCCCTCAGCTCCCTGAGCTGTCCCTCGAGTTCGGATTTTTTCTTTTCAATGCCGGCCAGCGCATTCTCGAACTCGGCCCTGTCCCCCGTCACCGATATTTCCGAGAGCTTTGCTTCGAGAGAACTCGCCTTGGAAAGCCGCTCCTGGGACTTCTTGAGGAGCGCCTGCCTGTGGCCTAGGTCCTTTTCCGTTTCCTTCATTTTTGCCCCGATCTTCTCAAGCTCGGAATTCCTTTTCTCAAGCAGCTCGCTCTTCCTCTCCTCGGAAAGAGGCGTCTCGCAGACAGGGCATTTGCCCTCGCCCCTCTCCAGTTCGGAGTTGGCCTCGAGCCCGTCGTTCACCTGCGCCCTCATCCTCCCCAGCTCCTCAATGCCTGCATTCAGGGATGAAGAGAGCTCGGTGATTTCCTTCTCGATGTCTTTGAGCGTTTTTCCTGAAAGGAGCTGGGAAAGCTCTGCCTCGAGCTTACTTCTTCTCCCGGTTTTTTCATCCAGGTCCTTGAGAATTCCCCTCTGGGTTCCGATGTCCGAGTTGATTTTTGAAAGCGAAGTTTCGATTGCCGTTTGCTCTTGTCTCTTGCTTTTTATCTTCGAGCGAACCGAATCCGCCTGTGGGGAGAGCCCCTTCTCATCGAGCTCGGCAGCTTTGCATCCCAGACGCTTGCATGAGGACTCGAGGGTGTGGGATAGCCCTGCCCTCTTTTCCGAGAGCCTCTTGTGCTCGGAGCGCTGGGACTCCAGTGATGAAAGGGTTTTCTCAAGCGACGATTTTTTTGAACAGAGAGAATGAAGCGATGCGCTTACTTCAGCCACCTCCTTCTCGAGTTTCTCCTTTTCTTTTTTGCTCCCCGCAAGCTCTGCATCGAGCTTGCCCCTGTCCGCCTCCCTTATGAGCGCTGATTTCTCCGCCTTCGTCTCCTTGAGCTTGTTTAGCACTTTCACGAGCTCGGAGCGAACGGTCTCGAACCTGTCGATTCCCAGAAGCTGGTCTATCTGCCTCTTCCTGTCGCCCCTCTGCAACTCGAGGAAATAGTCGATGTTGTTCTGCTCGGAATAGATTGCACGCGTGAACAGGTCGTAGTCGATTGAAAGGAGCCGTTCCAGGAGTTCGTTGACTCTCTTAGGCTGGGGGCCCTCGAGGAGCTTCCCCTCCTTCCTAATCTCCGCCTCGCTCGCCCCGTCCAGGTGGATGGTTCTCAGGATCGAGTAGCTTGTCCCGCCTATTTCGAATTCGAGTTCAACTTTCGCGCTTTCTTCTTGGGCGGGTCTTGATTTGACCACTTCTGAAAGCTTCAGTTTCCTGTGCTGCAGGGCCGGAAAGTTTCCGAAGAGTGCGAAGCACAGCCCGTCAACAACCGAGCTCTTGCCAGAGCCCATTATGCCGACTATCAGGTTCGTGCCTTTTGAGAACTCTAGTCTCGATGACTCGTGCGAGCGCCAATTGGTCAGTTGAATCGAGGTTATCATCTGGAACCAGTTAAATAGTTGCCTGAAAATAGTTAAATTATGTTCGCCGGCTTCCTCGCTGACATAATGCTGAAAAAACTGGCAAGATGGATGAGGATTCTAGGCTATGACACGCTTTACCCGGATTTTGTGGAGGATGACAGGATACTGGGACTGGCGAGGGTAACAAACCGGATACTCCTGACCCAGGATGTCGAGCTCGCCTCGAGAGCTAAGAAGAATGGGGTTGGAGCTTTGCTTGTTCCGAGAGATGTGGAAGTGGAGACCCAGGTTTCCTTTGTTCTCAAAGAACTTTCCCTTTCAATTGATTTCCCGGAGAGAACGCTGTGCCCCCAGTGCAACGGGGAACTCGAAGTTGTGGGAAGGGAGAAAGTGGCTGGGAACGAGAATGTTCCGAAGGGCGTGCTCGAGCGGCATTCCTCTTTTTGGCTTTGTGAGAATTGCAAGAAGGTTTATTGGGAGGGCTCGCACTGGGGGAGAATCAAAAATGCTGTTGAAAGGATAAAGGGAGAATTAGCTGATTAGGCCGACATCGGTAATCTCGGCTTGAGAAACGCCCGGGATTGCCCTGACCTTTTCCTCGATGTCGCCCATGCCTTCCTTGTCGTCGCGGACTATGGTCACCTTGAGCGCCTTGAAGCCGAATGCAACGGGCTCCTCGACTATGCTCATGGGCTTGACTGCGTCCCGTATTGCCTGTTTTATCTCCTCGAACTTGGACATGTCCTCGGGGAACACTTTCATTAGAGCAGCAACCTTTCCCAAAAAAATCACCTCAAACGAATGAGACTATGGCCCCTCGCGTCCGCACCTTTTGCAGACATAGGGGTTTATGACTTCCCTGCAGTGGTAGCACCTTACTATCTTCTCACCGCCGCAGCTCGGGCAGGGGAATTCCGCATATTCCTTGGTCTGCCTTCCACAGGATGAACAGTTCCTTAAAGCCATCTTATCACCATTAATAAATTCTCGGGTTCTAATATACAAACTGAAAAGTTAAAAAGGCTTTTCGTGCCCCCATAGTCCAGCTTGGATAGGACGCAAGCCTGCGAAGCTTGAAACCCGCGTTCAAATGAAATCCCTTTTCTTTTCAGATTTGGGCTGACGCCCAAATACAGGAAAAGTTGTTGGCAACTTTTCCTTCAGAAAAAGAAAAGGTCTCTCAACACCCCAAAAGAAAACTTAGTGGGGTGGGGTTAGGAAGAACCTGAAACTGGGGGAGGGGTGGAACCCCTCCCGCGGTTCGGTGAAAATCGCGGTGGGGGCGCTTTGTTTTTCTTCAGATCCTGTCTCCTACGAAATCAACTAGGATGTGGAATATGTATCCCCCTGCAACCGAAGCCCCAAAAGCGAGCGAAACGTAAAAAGAAAGCGAAAGGGAGCAGGTGAGGAAAACCAGCAGGCCAAAGAGAAAACCTGTTAATGGGGAGTGCATCTCCCTCCTGTGCTTTGGGATTGAAGCCTCGAATAGATGGGTGAGCAGGAATGCGGGGAGAAGCGCAATCAATGGGATTACAACGATGAAAGCCTGGTCTGTCTTCAGGTAAAGGAGTGCAAAGAACAGAACCGAAAAGAAGGCGAGAGTGAAAAATATCGTTCTGACTATCTTCCGTGGAATCGATTTCGGGTGGTCGATGTCTGGAAGAAGAGAAGAGAGGACGAAAAGAGAAAGAGACGCGGGGAGAAGTTCGAAGTTTGGAAAAACTAGGAAAAATGCGAGTGCGGCCAGAAGCGAAGCGAACAGGTGTTCCCTGAAACCGGTCTTCATGAGGGGATTTACTCGAAGGCCTTTAAGAACTGATAGACGTTCTCCCCAAGAGCCGGGAGGTAATAGCCGCCCTCAAGGGTCCCGAAAGCCTGGACCCCGCATTTTCTTATCGCCTTCCCGAGCTCGTTGTAAAGCGACGAGTGAAATATCCTTATCTTGCTCCCTATCTGGTCCATGCCGTAGGTGTCGAAACCTGCGCTGACCCCTATGAGGTCCGGCTTGTGGGCATCGAACGCCTGGGCCAGAGCGGACTCGAGAATCTGCATGTATTCGTTCTCAGTCGTGCCATTCTTGACCACTACGTTTTTTATATGCTCGTTGTTCTCGGACTCGAAGCCGGAGCCGGGATACGTAAACTCCGGGTCCTGGTTCAGCGAGAGATAGAAAACGCTCGGGTCATCCTTGAATATGTCCTGGGTCCCGTTCCCGTGGTGGAGGTCGAAGTCGATTATCATCGGGCGCTTTGCCTTTCCCAGCTTCTGCATCTTCCGAACGGCGAATGCGACGTTGTTCAGGTAGCAGAAGCCTGCGAAGAAATTCCTTCCTGCGTGGTGGCCCGGGGGCCTGGCTAGGGCGAACGCAAACTTGTTTTTAGAAAGGAGGGCGGCCTCGAAAACAGCTCCTGCTGCGAGCTTTGCGATTGAGTAGGTTTCTTTGGAAAATGCATTATCCGGAAAGGACCTTTGAAGCGCCGAGAGCTTCTCGAGATTGCTGAGGTGCTCCCGCGTATGCACGAGCAGAAGGTCCTCTTCTGAAGCGGGCGAGGGCTCGACCAGGTCCAGCGTCATTGTCTTCCCAAGGTGTTCCAGGATTGCCAGGAGCCTCTCAGGGCACTCCGGATGCATCGGGCCCATCGAATGCCTGAGGAAAGCCTGCGAGTAGACTATCTGCATTGCAGAAGTGTTGGGCGAAAATGTTTTTATAGCCTTGGAAAGATAGTATAGCCATGCGAAAATTGCTGGCACTTTTACTCGTGGTGGCGATTCTATGCTCTGCGAATGCCGAGTGGTCGGAGCGGCTCAGGGTCCAGACAGTTGACAAGAACATGAAACCGCTCTCCGGCCTCTCAGTCGAAGTGAATTACCAGAAGCAGGCGACGGACAGTATTGATGGGACGGAGACTGGGAAGACCAATGCGGATGGAATTTTCGAGGTTGTGCTTCGGAATTATGTTTCCGCATATGCGGGGAAGGAGAACAGGTTCTACACCATAACTGTGACGAATCCGTATAAACTCCCTACATATACCCGAAAGGTGGCATATGGAGACAACCCCATTGGGGGAGCCCACCTTGAGCTTTTCGAGTATAACACGACTGCCGTTAAACTAACAGTTGCTGTGAAAGACCAGAAGCACAGGCCCGTGGCGAACGCCAAGGTTTCAGTCGGCTCTGTTTCGGAGATTACTAACGAGAAAGGCATTGCTGTGATAGGGCTGCCGCGCGGCAAGTATGACATGACTGTTTCAAAGGAAGGCTTCTCTGCAAAGGAGAAACTCACGCTGTCTTCTGACACCGAAATCCCAGTTGAGCTTCTCATCTATGAGAACAGGCTGAATGTCATAGCAACCAACGAGTACGGCATGCCGCTTCCAGCAGTAAACGTCTCTTTTAATGACATAAAGCTCCAGACAAACTCGAGCGGGGAAGCTGAGTTCAAGAACCTCCGAGTCTCCAAGGGGACCCTGATTGGGATTTACAATGGAATCGAAAGGAAAGCCAGCATTGACTTTTTCGAAGAGAACGTCACCAAGACGCTGGTCTTCCCATCCAGCCCTCTGATTATAGACAAGCTCAGCATACAGACCTTCAACCCCTACGAAAAGAACTGCACAGTAGTCATCGGATGCAGGGCGAGGGATGAGCGGGTCGCCCTGTCCAAGATTTCGTTGACTCTTTTGTATTCGAAGAACGGGGGCGCCGAATGGAACTCGGTGACTGAAAAGAATGAGCTGGGGATATTCGAATTTTCGATTCCCTGCGCGGCCCCGTTCGAACTGTCGTACACCCTAAGCGCTTCCAATGAATACGGTTCGGTGCAGACCCCGACTTATAACATGACGATACCTGCCCCTGTCGAGTGCGAGAAAAACGCGACTCGCGCATGCAAAACCAATAGGAATTGCACTGGGGAACAGGCATGCGTTTCAGGAAAGTGGGGCAAATGCATTGAGGTTGAAAATGGCTGCCCGAAAAACGGCGGAGGAAATGGAGGCGGGGGGGGCGGGCTATTCGACATAAAGCTCCCGGAGGGGATGGGAATTGCGCTGGTTGCGCTCATGCTCGTAATAGTAGTAGGTTTGATAGGCGGGCTCGGGCTTCTTGCCGTAACGCAGAGGGACAAGCTCTCGGGCCTGTTCGAGGGAATCAAGAACTGGCTCGCCTCAGTAAGGCACGTAGACAGGGTCATTGAGAACGCAGACAAGGAGTTCGCGCGCGATAAGATTTCGCAGAGGTTCATGAAGGAGGGGAGTACGGACGAGTTCTTCGGGCTCGACAAGGAGGATAAGCTGAAGCCTCAAAAGCCTCCTGAGAAACCCCCCGAGCAACCTAAGACGCCACCTGAACAGCCCCAGACTCCGCCTGAGGAGAAGCCGGGCAGCTAGAAACCTGTGGCTCACGCTAGTTTTTTAGTTTGTTTTCGGTCAACTGAAGGACGTTCACTTTAACCTAATCGCGTCGAGGTTCAAAACTGGCCCTCGGGTCGAGTGTCGCTTACTTCAGCCTGATGGCGTCGAGGTTCATGGGCGCCCTGGACTCGATGCGGGTCAGCCTGTGGATGGTCCTCGCAAGGTCTTCGCACTTGCTCTCTTCCCCATGGAGGGTGAAAATTCTCTCCGGCATGGGTTTGAGGTTCTTAACGAACCCAATGAGCTGGTGCCTGTCGCTGTGGCCGCTGAACCCTTCCACTGTCTCTACCTGCATTTCAACCTTAAGAGTCTGAAGCTTGCCGTCTTCGCCCAGCACCGGAACCTCTTTCCCTCCCTTCTGTATCTTCCTCCCAAGGGACTGGACGGACTGGTAGCCGACGAAAATAATCATGTTCTTCGGGTCCTGGCACATCATCTTGAAATATTCAACCGAGGGGCCTCCGCTCATCATTCCTGAAGGTGCGAGTATTACGCACGGGTCCCCGTCGACAATCGAGTTTCTGTTGTTCTTCACGGTCTCGAATACCTTGGATTCGAACGGGCTGTTGTTGGAGAGAATCCTCCGCTGGACATTCGGCTTGAGATACTCCGGGTAAGCCGTGTGGATGGCCGAAGCCTCGAGAATCATTCCGTCCAGGTAGACCTGGCTGTTGAAGTCCGGGTTCCTCTGGGCGAATTCTTCTAGCACGAGCATTATCTCCTGGGACCTTCCCACTGAGAAGACAGGTATCAAGATTTTGCCCCTGTTCTGGAGGGTCCTTGATATTGCATTCGTGAGCCTTTTCTCAATCTCGACCCTCTGGGGCATGACGTCCTCCCTGCCCCCGTAGGTGCTCTCCATGAACATAGTCTCGACCCGCGGGAACATCGTGTCGGCTGGGGCGAAGAGACGGGTGTTCCCGTACTTAAGGTCTCCGGTGTAGACGAGGTTGTGGAGCCCCTCGCCTATGTGGAGGTGGACCTGCGCGCTGCCCAGGATGTGGCCAGCATTATGGAATGTCAGCTTAACCTCTGGCGAGATGTCCGTGACCTCTCCGTAATCCCTAACTATCACGTTGCTGAGCGTTTTCTGTATGTGCTTGTCCATGTATGGGGCCTTGTGGCCTCCCTTGTTCACCACTTCAACGTAGTCCATCTGGAGCATTATCATGAGGTCCCTTGTTGGAGAGGTGCAGTAGACTGGACCGTCGTATCCATAGGCGAAAAGATAGGGCACGAAGCCGCAGTGGTCTAGGTGGGCGTGGGTGACTATGACTGCATCGAGCTCATCAAGCGCCAAGTTCATGGCTGTCAGGTATGGAAAACCCTTGGAGGGGTCCACGGTCTCGGAGTTAACCCCGCAATCAATGAGAATCTTGTTGTTTGGAGTCTGCACCAGGAGGCATGAACGGCCGACTTCCCTGAAACCGCCAAGAGCAGTCACCTTGACCCAGTCGCTCTTGGTGACTGGGGTGCATATCTTCTTCCCGAGGGCGTTCAGGAACTTGTGCCTCTTGGGCGCGTTCTTCAAATAGGAGCCCCTGATTCCTTTTATGGTCTCGGAGGGCATGGTCGGGGTCCTCAATATCTTGGGGGCCCACTTGGTGTCGAGTATAATCCTCTTGAGGGTTGCTCCCCCCTTCCCTATGACGAGCCCTGGTTTCATGGCCTGAATTATGACCTCTGAGAAATCCGGGTTGAAGCTTATGTCCTCGACCCCTGCCTCGACCGGAATAAGGCCGTTTATGGCCTTCAGGGCATCTTCAGCAGGCATGAGCGACTCCGGGGTGCTCCTGACGAGTATCCTCTTCCTTAATACTCCGGCTATCTTCCGTATCAGATTATCGTCTTCGTAGAACGAGGTTATCCGCTTTAGGTAAAGGACAACGTCTGGCCCCTCGAACTCGACCTTGCTGAGCTCGCATGAGGGGGGCAAGAGCTCCTCTACCCGTTTCTGCAAATCATTTGAGTTGTTCGTAAAATCCGCCTCTTTTCAAGCAAACGCCCGTGGTCGCTTGTTGCATTCTAATGTTCCTGTTCTAGGATTTTCTTGATTTCCTCTTTTTTATATTTCTTGAAGCCGGCCTTTGTTATCGAAACTAAGTCAACTCCCTCGCCGCTGGCGCAGTCGCGCTTCATGGCAACTGAGATTGCCCTCGCAGCTATGGGGAGATTCTCCTTTATCGGCTTGTCCGGGAGGTAATTGTCCTCAAGAACCCCATAGGCGATTGGGGAGCCGCTTCCTGTGGAAACGAACCTCTCCTCGGTCATCCCACCAAGCGGGTCTAGGTTGTAGACGCGGGCTTCCTCATCTACCCCACCAATGAGTATCTGGACATAGAACGGGAAGAACTTGTACTGGAACAT
>JBFYLO010000020.1:0-27518 GCA_041305385.1 Microcaldota archaeon
GCATGATTTCGAAGTGACTGCCCCGGCCCCCATCTTTGCAGCTCCAATGAGCGCGTCTGAGTTCACCCCTAGATAGCCTGAGTTGAGAATTGTCGGGTTGCGCAGTTCAACCCCGCAGAGCTTCGTCCCGAGCAGATTCTTTCCAGCCATAAACTCATCCTACCCCGTATTTTCTCTTATACCCGAGCCACGCTTCTTTCACTTCAGGGCTCAGCTCCTTTTCTAAGTGCTGGTAAATGTCCTGCATCGTTCCAATCGAGTAAACCTTAATCCCATGATTCTGTTCGATATTCTGGCTCGCACTTTTCTCCTCGATATTCCTGGCATCCCCCATTTTCTCCTGCCTGTCAACTGCAACCAGGATGCCGACGACCTTGTGCTCCCCGAGCTCCTCCAGCTTTTTGAAGACGTCGAGCTTCGTTCCCCCGGTAGTTATGACATCGTCAACAATCAAAATTCTTCCGCCTTTGGTGAAATGATTCGCCCCCACAACCGACTTGTCCGTTGCCTTGTCCCCGTGGGTTTTCTCTTCCTTCCTATCATAAAGGAATTTCGTGTTCATTCCATAAAGCTCGCTCAGGCCCTCGCACGTCAGTGCCCCGAGCGGAATCCCCTTGTAAGCAGGGCCGAACACAAAATCGAAAGGTTCCATTTTTCCATCATTCACGAGCCTGGCCGCAGCCCCTGCATAAGCTTCTTCAATCGCTCTCAGCGCCTCTCCGTCTATCAAATACCCCATGTTCACGAAATACGGGGATTTCCTCCCGCTCTTTAGCGTAAAAAGGTCCTCTTTCCCCTTGGAAAACCTAAGCGCCCCTTTCTCCAGCAGCATTTTGAGGAACCGCTTCTTTATCTCAGCCATCTCGGGAATTTTTTTTGCCATGAAATCACACCTTGAAAAGGGAATTCAGCATCTCACTGTACTTCTTCGCCTCTTCGGCGGGCTTTTTAGCGTAAATCACTCCCCTTCCCACATTCACGAGCACGTTTTTTCCAAACGCTCCCGCAGTCCCGGAAAGGTCTCCGCCCTGCGCCCCAATCCCGGGTATCAGTATGACTTTTTCCGGCCCAACGAGCTTTCGAATTTCCAGAATTTCTTCTTTTGTAGTGTGTGTTGAACCAACCACTGCCCCATCGGCCCCATGCTTTCCAATCTGCTCACCAATCCAGGCGTAACCTGTTTTCCCCTCGATTTTCGCTTCCCTCATGAAATATTTGGCATCGGGATTGGTCATAAGGGTGAGCACAATCAGCCCCAATCCCTGCTTGTGCGCCTCAGCAGTTGCCTCGGCGATATTTCCCGCAAACGGCGAGAATGTCAGCGCATCGAATCCCGCCTGTTTCGCCCAGTAGAACGATGACTTGTTGGTCGAGCCGATATCCCCGAGCTTGTTGTCCAGGATTGAGACAAGGCCTTGCTTGTGGGCGAGGGCGTTGATTTTCTTGAGCCTCTCAAGCCCGAAGGGCATGACGAACTGCATGTTCGGCTTTATGGCGCAGCAGTGGTCCTTGACTTTCCCAACAACGTCCATGCAGAAGTCGAACATCCCCTCGATTTCGCTGGAGTTTTCGAAATACCTATTGTCAATCGCGCCCTCCCCGGGTTCGAGGAACTGGGAAACCGGGTCCATCCCGACGCAGAGCACGCTTTTCTTCTTCCTTTTCGCCTCCTCGTATCTCTCTATGAATCCCATCCAGTTCCCCCCTAAACCACATAAAGCGAGAAATATTTTACCACTTCTTTCAGGTATTTCCAGTACCACTTGTTGTTCTGCTTAATGACATCGAGAAGCTCCTTGAACTGCTCCTTCTCCCCGGCAGCGAGCTTGCTCTCGGTTATCTTGAGGTGCTCCTTCCCGTCGACCACGGTCTTCTCCTCCGTGTCCCCAATCTGCTTCTTTGCCGACTCATACCACGGAGGAAGGCTCGACTTCCTCTTCTTTATGGCGGCGAGGTAATCGCCCATTCCGACCGCCCTTTCCCCGCCTTTCTTGAACGCCTCTTTCCATGGAATCGAAGCAGCATCGTCGCAAATCTGCTTTATGTCAGCTGCAGAGTAGCCCCAGGTAGCCCTGGCGAGCCTCCCCCAATGAATCCCCGGCCTCGTGGGCCTGTTCTTGGAATGGAGCTGGAAAAGGGCTTTTCTTGATGTGGTGTCGGGCTCTCCCACGAACATGTGCTTCGAGAACCTGCCAGACCTCCTGAGCGCCGGGTCGACATCCCAGGGGGCGTTGGTCGCGCCGATTATCAGCACGTTCTCGTTCTTCGCCTCCAGCCCGTCCATCTCGTACAGGAGCTGGTTCACGGCCATCTTCTGGTATGGCTGCTGCTGCATCTGGTCCCTCCTCGCGCCCAGGGCTTCCATCTCATCGAAGAATATGATGCAGGGCGCGTTCTTCCTCCCTGTTTCGAATATGTTGTGCAAGTTCTTCTCCGTGTTGCCCACGTACATGTCCATGATGTCGCTGATTTTTGCGTTTATGAACGAGGACTTGCACTCCCCGGCAGCCGCCTTCACCACGTAGGTCTTCCCACAACCTGGCGGGCCGTAGAACATTATGCCCCCTCCCCCGAGCTTCCCGTATTTCCTCGCAAGGTCGGGCTGGAGCAGCGGGTAGACTATTGCGTCGTTAATTAAGTCCTTTAGCCTGGCCAGGCCCGCGACATCCTGGAATCCGATTTTCGGCTTCTGGAGCAATTTCACCGCATTGACAGTCTGCCCGCCCTCGGTGGTTGTCACGGGCTGTCCACTCGCGTCCACTGTCCCGGTCTGCTTGGATTTCGCGAGCTCCCTGTGGTTCACCGCCTCCTGGAAGTCGGGCTTGAGCTCAATCGCCTTGTCATAGTCCTTTATGGCTTTCTCGTAATCCTGCATGTAGTCGAAGGCGAGCCCCCTTATGTGGTATGCCTCGGCGAACTCCGGGTTCAGTTCAATGACCCTGTCGAAGTCCTCGATTGCCCTCTCGTAGTCCTGCTGGCAGGCGTAGGCGAGCCCCCTGTTGTAATATGCCTTGAGGTAATTCGGGTTGAGGCTGATTGCCTTGTCATAGTCGAGGATTGCATTCTCGAACTCCTGCTTCCTGTAATAAGCGTCCCCCCGGTTGTTGTATATCACGGGGTTGCGGGGGTCGAGTTCTCCCGCTTTGTTGTAGTCGCTTATCGATTTCTCGTAATTCTTCTTGTTGTAATAAGCGAGCCCCCTGTTGAAGTAGGCCTCTGCGAAATTGGGATTCAGGACTATGGCCATGTTGTAGTTCTCAATGGCCCTGTCGAAATCGTTCTTCTCGTAGCAATCGTTGCCCCTGTGGTAGTAAGTGCGCGAATCAGTCAGGCTCTCCTCATCGTCATCGAAGTCCGTGCCCCCGTAATCCTCGTCCTTATCGTCTTCGCTCTCATCTACCATTGGCTCACGATAGGTAATCGGTTGATGAAGTTTAAAAATGATGGGGTCGAGATTTAGTTAACGCACATGTTTTCATTTTGGAAACGAAATGTCTTCAATAAGGAAACAGTGGTTTAAATCGAATTCGCCCATACGTTCTCGAGGGAACATATTTAATGGTTATGGGCTCTAAAGTATGGTGCCTATTCTACCGAGATGGAGCGTTGAATAATGGCGACGCACCGAACAGCGCCACGCCGCGGTGACAATCGCTCGAGCGATTGTCAGTCCGACCTCGAGGTCGGACCGAGCCTCCGAAGGCTCGCCGCCATTTGGCGGTGGCGCTGCTGATGTTGGCGTCGCCATATTCTCTGCGCCCATCGGGAGTAAGGAGGAGATTGCTATGAAGCTCGTAATATCTGACCCCAAATCAGGGAATTCCTACCAGGTCGAGGTGCCAAAGGAGTCTGAGGGCAGGCTCATCGGCACGAAAATCGGCCAGACCCTGGACGCAGGATGCGTAGGCGCCCCGGGCTACAAAGTCGTGGTCACAGGCGGGAGCGACAAGGAAGGATTCCCCATGAGGAGAGACATTCCGGGCCCGAGGAGGGGGCGGTTCCTTCTCTCGGATCAGCCGGGATTCAGGCCCACCGATAAGGGCCAGAGGGTGAGGAAAATGGTCCGCGGCAACACGGTAAGCGACGAGACCATGCAGATAAACGCCAAGGTCTCGGAATACGGCGAAAAGCCCCTTGCGGACCTATTCCCGAAAACCGAGAAGAAGGAGAAGAAGTAGGTTCGGTGTTTGATTGGTTCAGGCTGAAGTCAACATAGGCATGTTCGGTCATGTCGACCACGGGAAGACAAGCATAACGCAGAAGCTCACCGGGGCCTGGACCGACACCCACAGCGAGGAGATAAAAAGGGGCATCACGATAAAGCTCGGCTATGCCGACGTTACCCTCAGGCGCTGCCGTAAATGCCCTGAGCCGCAATGTTATACCATAGAAGAAAAATGCCCGAACTGCGGTGCGCCCTCGGAGCCCTTGAGGAGAATTTCGATTCTCGACGCGCCAGGCCACGAGACCCTGATGACAACGGCAATTTCGGCCTCAAATATCATCGATGGCGCTATCCTTGTAATCGCTGCCAATGAAAAGTGCCCCCAGCCCCAGACTGCGGAGCACATCGGCATTCTCGAAATAATGGACATAAAGCACCTCGTGGTGGTCCAGAACAAGGTCGACCTGGTTAAGAAAGAGCGGGCGGCCCAGAACTACAACGAGATAAAGGAATTCCTTTCGAAATCCAAGATGAAGGACGCCCCCATAGTCCCCGTGATAGCGAACCAGGGGGTGAACATCGATGCGCTCATAGCCCAGATCCAGGAGTCGATTCCGACTCCGGAAAGAAAGCTCAGCGCCCCCCCAAGGCTTTACATAGCCCGCTCATTCGACGTGAACAAGCCAGGAACCCAGATAAACGGGCTCGTTGGCGGGGTAATCGGCGGTTCTCTCATCCAGGGCAAGCTGAAGGTCGGGGACGAACTCGAGATGAGGCCAGGGATAAAAGTAGTCGACAAGGGCAAAGAGAGTTTCAAGCCGATAATATTCACTGTCAATTCCCTAGGGACGGGCAAGGACAAGCTCGAGGAGGCGTCTCCCGGAGGTCTCATCGCCGTAGGGACCAAGCTCGATCCGTCGCTCTCGAAATCCGACGGCCTTGTTGGGAATCTCGTGGGGAAGCCCGGAACCCTCCCTGAGGTGACTACCTCCATAGAACTCGAATTCTTCAAGATGGAGCGGGCGGACCTGGAGTCCTCCCCGATAAGGCCCGATGAGCCTCTCGTTTTGAGCGTCGGGACCGCCACGACAATAGCGTTCATCGAGAAGATGAAAAAGAACAGGCTCTCGCTCAAGCTCAAAAGGCCAATCTGCGCAGAGCCGGGCTCGAAGCTTTCAGTCTCCAAGAAAATCGGGCAGAGATGGAGGCTCGCAGGTCACGGGGAACTGAAGTAGCTATCTCCTATGCATCCTGCTCCTCTTTTGCTTGCTCGTTATCTTGTCCAGATCGTTCATCACTGCCTTGACTGCATCGTGCACCACATAGTCCGAGGCGCTCGCGTTGATGACTCCGTCCTCCATCATGAGCCTTGCCTTCAATTCGCACAGGCTCTTGTCGAACTTGAAGTGGAGGGTGAGGTATTTGACCTCGTGGGCCCTCTCGAGCTTGCCAATCTCCTTTTTAGCAATGTCCACGACATCGGGGTAAAGGCTCCTGTGCTCGCCATAGAGCCCGCTGACAAGGATGTTCGGCTCCTCTTTCGAGAAAACCGTTTCAAGTATATCATGGGCAGTCACCACCCCAATGGGCATGTCCCCATCGACCACCACGAGTGAAGCCACATTTGCCGCAACCATTTTCCTTGCAGCGTCGGTCAGGCTGTCGCTTGGGTCGGCAGTCGCCACTTCCGTCTGCACAAGGGGAGCTATGGGCAGGTCCTTTCCCCCGATTTTTTCCCTCAGGAGCGGGGCCTTTTCCCTCGGCTTCAGCAGCACTTCAGCCATGTCGTAGGCGCTCAATATCCCGGCAAGTTTTCCGTCTTTCGTCACCACGAGCCTCCTGACGTGGTTCTTCCTCATCAGCGCTTGCGCCTGGGCGAGACTTCCGTCCTCGTCTATCCTGACCCCCGGCCTGCTCATGACCTCGTTGACCCTGTGGTGCTCGAGCATCTTTTCGTCGGCAAGCATCTTGAGGAGGTCCAAGAAGCTAAGGACTCCCACTACCTTCTTTCCATCAAGCACGGGGAGTGCTTTTAGCCTTGATGAGAAAAACAGCTTGCAAGTTTCGATAATCGGCGTCTGGTCAGTCAGGGCAGGGGCGTTTATCGCCGCATGGCCCGCCTTCATCACATTCGGGTCGTCGCTGGTCCCCCTAAGGCTCGCGGAATCAATCATCCCGAAATATTCGCCGTTCTTAGTGACGATTACGGCTTTCCTCGTCTGCATTATGTCGCTCATCGCCTTTGCGAGCGTCTCCTCTGAGTCCAAGATTACGTGTTGCATCTCCTCTTTCATACTATCACCAGCCGCACTTGCAAATCTATTAACCCGACATGTTTTATAACAATTCCCCCGCACAAATTAACCATGCCCTTTTCAGAGAGAAAAATCATCTCGAGAATATGCAACGGGATGTGCAATCCTCCTCCAGTGCTGATAGGCGCCGGATTGGACGATGCTGCCTGCGTCAAGTTCGGGAACAGGACGATGGTCCTGACATCGGACATAATGTTCGCAGGCTCGCACTTCCCGGAAAATCTCTCCCCCGAATCAGCGGGAAGGAAAGCAGTTGTAGCGAACATCAGCGACCTCGCTTCCATGGGCGCCACTCCACTTTATGTAATGCTCTCGCTGGGGATACCGAAAAAATGCCCTGGGCTCGATTCGCTTATCCGGGGGATAAAAAAAACCTGTTTGGAATACGACGTCGCAATCCTCGGGGGAGACACCAAATGCTCCAGGGAACTCACTGTTTCGATTTGCGCCATAGGGGAAACTGACGGGAACATCCTGGCTAGGAACAACGCAAGACCCCGGGACATTGTCGCAGTAACGGGAAGCATCGGCTCGGCTTTCTGCGGTCTCCATTCGCTCGTCAATAGTAGAAGTGCCCCCAGTTCGCTCGTTCGCGCCTTCTCAAATCCAAGGGCCAGGGTGAACGAGGGGCATCTCCTCTCCCACCTATCCCCGCGCGTTGCTGCCATGGACATCACTGATGGGTTGCTTTACACCGCATCGGAAATAGCGAGGGAGAGCAAAGTCGGGATTGAAATTGAGAAAAAACTGATTCCAGTCTCAAAGCTCGCCAGTTCGTATGCTCGGCGCAATAAGATTCCGTTCTCCCGTCTCATAAACACGGGAGAGGATTACGAGCTTTTGCTTTGCCTGAGCGAGAAGGATTTCGAGAGATTAAAGCACAAGCTTAACATCACAAGAATCGGGCGTGTGGTCAGGGGAAAAGGAGTTTATCTGGACGGGGAGAGAATCGAAACAAAAGGATATGATGCTTTCGGGAAAACACCCTAGTTACCGCATTCCCGTATCTACGTTGATATTCAGCTCGACCGTTTTCCCCTTCTCAATCACAATCTCTTTCGGCACATCCCCCGTCGAGTCCATCCCTATTTTGTTTATGTCGACCAGATAAGTCCCTACTAGCAGGTCTGCCTTATATGCTCCGTTCGGCTTCAAATCGACCACTTTTACCACAGAGCTTTTGTCCTGAGTGTAAACAACAACCCGCCTTGCCTGGAGAGCCTGCGTGAGAGCTCCGGGAGCAAGGCTGCAAGGTTCGACCGGGCAAAGCGGGCCGACGGTGACGATTCCCTGCAGAGTTCCAGTATCCTCTTTCTTCTGGGAGCAGCCTAAAACTAAGGTCAGCGCAACAAGTATCAAGACAGCTCTTGCAGCAGCAAATTTCTCATTCACCTACATCCTCTCCGGCGCCTCAACTCCAATCAGGCCAAGCGAATTCTTGAGAACTATTTTTGTTGCATTAACTAGCCCCAGTCTCGCGTCCCTCAGTTCCCCTTCCGCTTTCAGGACCGGCGCAACATTATAGAATTTGCTGAACTGGGTTGCGACCTCGAGCGCATACTCGGCAATGTAATGGGGCCGGTATTCTCTCGCAGCCCTCTCAACAACAATCGGGAATTTCGAGAGCAGCTTTCCGAGGGCAAGCTCTTCCTCCTCCTTCAGGAGCGAATAATCGGCTTTTCCCTTCCCTTCCGCTTTCTCCAATATCCTTGAAGCCCTCGCACAGGAATATTGAACATAGGGCGCGCTGTCTCCATCGAAGCTCAGGGCCTCCTCCCATTTGAAAATCAGTTTTTTCTCCGGAGTTGTTCTGATGAAAGAGAACCGAACCGCCCCCAGCCCAACCATTCTTGCGACGTTTCTCTTCTCCTCCTCGCTCATGTCCTTGAAACGCTCCCTTATCTCCTCATAAGCCCTTTTTTCAGCCTCCTCAATCACATCATCCGCAGAATAGCCCAGCCAAGTTCCCTCTCTCCCGGAAAACTTTCCTTCAGGAAGCCCTGCGTGCTCATAGGATAAGTGAATATGATTCTCCGCTTGCTTTACGAACCCCATGGAACGAAGTACGGAGTTCAGCACTTTCTGCGGGTATTTCTGCTCCACCCCGATAAGATTCACAACAACATCCGCTTTCCCAAAACCCATCGTGTTTCCTTTCTCCGAAGTGGAATACAGCTCCTTTCCATTTGGCTGCGTCTCCAATTTCTCATATTTGAAAGGGGACTCAATTATCCCGAACTTCCACATGTGGAACGCAATATCCTTCGCAGTATATGTCGCGGTCCCATCCGACCTCAGGAGCACCTTGTCAGGGTTCTGCAAGTTCTTGAATTCTTCCTCATTTTCGAGCTTTGCGACAACGCAACCCCTATTCTCCCCCTCAGTTTCCTTCACCACTTTTTCGCTTGAAAGCATCTTCTCGACAGCCTTCTCGAGCAGCTTGTTCCTGACGATGTCGCTCTCCCAGACCAGGGCGTCATGGTAAATACCGAGGACATAGGCAGTCTCGTGCTGGGCTTTGACGCATTTTTCGCACAGCTCCCTCCCTTTCCTTGCGGTTTCTCCGTGCCCCTCCTCCAGCCCTTTGACAATCGCCCTAATCTCACCCTCAATTTTTTTATCTTCTGCCTTTTTCGAAGCATCAACGTACTGCTTCCCAATCCACTGGTCCGCTTTCCCCTCGATTTTCCCGTTCACGTTCATGTACGACCACAGGCTCGTCGCAACCTGCATCCCCAGGTCGTCGATGTAATCAATCCTTTCAATCCCGAGCCCGGAGAACTCCAAGACTCTCGCAACGCTGTCCCCGAGCAGGGCGTTCCTCAAGTGGCCGACATGCCATGGCTTGTTCGGGTTCACTGAGGGGAATTCGACCATCACCTTTAATTTTTTCTTCTCCCCCCTCCCGTAATCGCCTTTCTTTTTCTCAATCTCTTTCAAGGCCCCGGCAATGAACCCGCTCCCCAAGTAGAAATTGATGTAAGGCCCGAGCACCTTCACTTCTGAAATCATCCCGCCAGGTTTAATGCGCCCGGCAATCTTCCCAGCGAGCTCTTTCGGGTTCTTTTTTTCGCGTTTCGCAATCCCGAATGCCACCGTGCACGCAACATCCCCGAAACCCGGCTTCGCATCCTCGATGCTCGCTTTAACCTCCTCCTCGCTAACAGAAATGCCGGATTCCCCGCAAGCCCTGAAGACAGCTTTCGAAACCCAATCTTTCGCTTCCAGGTAAGAATTCACTCAAGCCACCGGCCTAAATTAAAAAGCTTTGTTGTTATAAATGTAGCCTCGGTGGGGCTGTGGGGTAGCTTGGTATCCTTCCGGCTTCGGGAGCCGGAGACCTGAGTTCAAATGTTCGAGGCTTAGGACTTGAAACTGAAACTCTCAGCAGCCCCATTTTTTCGCTTTCTGAACATTTATTAATTTGAAAGACAAAACTAATAGGGGGCAATGCGAGATTCCGGAAAGATGATGCCCATAAACCAAGCTTGAGGTGGAATTATGACAGAACCGACTGGCGGAATGACCAAGGGACAGAAGGCGCTTCTTTATGGTGCCGCCGGTTTGGCAGTTGTCACCGGCATTTCGGCGATTGTGGCGTTTTCAAAGATTGGCACACTGAACGAAGGTCTTCTGAAAGAAACAAATGTCCGGAAAGCAGCTGTCGATACCATCCAGTCCACCCAGCAAGCCCATGCCGACAGCAATCAGGTCAACTTCACTCGGGTGGATTCTACCCTCGGCACTCTTGACCTAAGGACGGGCAAACTTGAATTAACAACAACCGGTGCCCAAGGGGCGATTGCCGGACTCGAGACCAAAGCACGCACCGCGGATTCAAGCATAGCGGCGACAAATGACAACGTGGTCAGGCTCGAACAGATGATAAATTCCCTCGGGGTAACGGACACCCAGCTCAAGTCGGAAATCATCAGGCTCTGCGATGGCTTAGGCTCGCTCGAGCAGGCACAGGCGATAACGAACGCCTACCTGGATTTCAAGAATAGGGTCGAAGCCTGGAACAGCGACCGGGGCGGGTTCTTAGGGGTTGGCAAGAGAAAGGAGATCCCGAACATGTCGCCGGAGGAGTTCAGGGCGAAGTATGGTTCCCTGAGTTCTGATTATGTTCCAGATGGGGCGAAGGCGCTGGTAGTGTTCAATGAGTGGCTGATAAAACACGGGGAGAAGCCGAGAAAATAACTACCTCCAGTAAACGGCGAATCGAAGAGATGGGAAAATGGTGGTGCATCACTCGGTTAAGTGGAATCAGCCAAAGCAGCCTAGTTCTTTGAAAAGAATTATTTTGAGAGGCGTTGTATGGGCAGGTATCCTAACCCTCCTCCCCTACACGGTGAACGGATCCGTCAAGCCCCCTTTGTTTGAAGAGCAGAAAATCGAGGCATCTGCAGTGCCGGGCTCGAAGAACAAGGAGGAAAGGCAAGAGAAGCCGAAATCCCGGCCTATTTTTGCCGCGACTGAGGAGGATATAGACCCGAAAAAGAGATTTCAGGAGGGCAAACCCCTGAGGCCGAACGAAGGGAATGGCGGGCATGACCAGGGCGGCAATGACACCGCTCCAAAGCCGACCTTGGGCTTCAGAGCCAGGGGGCCCTAGCAAAAAAACATTTAAAGACTCTTTACGTAATACAAACCCGCCTGCGGGGGTCGCCCAGTCTGGTCAAAGGCGCAAGGCTCAGAACCTTGTCTCCTAGCGAGTTCGTGAGTTCAGGCTTTTTCTTTCTCTTTGCGGAGAAAGAAAAACCCTGGAAAAAGAAAGAGACGCCTTGAACGGTGTCGTTTCCTCTGAACAAGAAAGAAAAAGCCGCTCAAAAATCTCACCCCCCGCATCTTTCTTTATTCTCTTGCCAGTGTTAACCGTCCTGTTTTTCTTATTTTCCTTCGAATTCCTATGGGGGTTCAATGTATATCCCGATAATCCTGGGCACTGCCCGCGAGGGCCGTCAATCCGAGAAAGTGGCAAACTTCATGCTTGGCGAAGTCAAAAAAGCCGGCCACACGAGCGAGATAATCGACGTGAGGGATTACCGAATCCCGGCCACTGACAACACAGAAGAGTCTGCGGTTGCGAAGAAGCTCGAGTCTAAAATAACTCCGGCTGATGCAGTCGTCATCGTTTCCCCGGAATACAATCACAGCTTCCCCGGTGAGCTTAAGATGACGCTCGATTTGCTTTGGGAGCAATATGCAAAAAAGCCAGTTGGATTCTGCGGGGTATCGAGCGGGATGATTGGCGGCGCCCGGGCAGTTGAGCAGCTACGCCTCGTTTCAATTCAGCTTCAAATGATTCCCATTTTTGAAACGCTTTATTTCCCGAAGGTCCATTACCTGTTCGACGAACAAGGCGGGATAAAGGACAAGTCCTACCAGAAGCGGGTTGAGAATTTCCTGAAAAACCTTGTAAGTCATGTTAAATCATAAGAGGTGTCTTTATGGAACAGAACAAATACGAATTGCCGAAATTAGCATATGGTTACGGGGAACTTGCCCCGCACATTTCCGAGGAGCAACTGAGGCTTCATCATGAGAAGCACCACCAAGCGTATGTTAACGGGGCGAACGCAGCGCTCGAGAAAATTGACAAGGCGAGAAAAGACAATGCTGACTTGGAACTGAAGGCCCTGCTTAAGGAACTATCGTTCCAAGTGAGCGGGCACATACTGCACTCTCTCTTTTGGACTAACATGGCGCCAGTCATGAACGGAGGGGGCGGAGCACCGTCAGGAGCACTTGCGAGGGCGGTTGAAACGGAATTCGGCTCTTTCGACCGCTTCAAGAAAGAATTTACTCAGGCAGCAGTCAGCTGCGAGGGCTCGGGCTGGGCGGCTCTTGTCTACTGCGCGAAGACCAAGAGGCCGATGCTCATGCAGATAGAGAAGCACAATGTGAACGTTTACCCGGGCTTCAAGGTGCTGATGGTCCTCGACGTTTGGGAGCACGCCTACTATCTCGACTACAAGAATCTTAGGGCCAAGTTCATTGAGGCCTTCTGGAACATCGCGAACTGGAAAGAGGTTGAGAAAAGGTTTGGGGAAGCTGGGAAGTAAGCGTCTCTTCGTCAATACACATCATCGTGGTGTGAAAAACCCAGAAGCCGGACAGTTTTTCGCTTCTCGAATATCTTGTAAATCAACACGAATGGGCCCACGTGGACTCTTCTCTTGCCCTCGAGTGGGGCGCAGAGCGGTTTAAACGCATATGGGTTTGTGCGTATCTGGTTTATCTTCGAGGCCAAAGCATCTTGCAAAGGCTTGTTCTTCCGGCACTTTTTCCTAATATCGTCATCGCAGGAATCTTCTGCTTCGATAGAGTACATCCTATCACTTGAAAAGTTCTTTGATGTCCTTGATTTTCCTAAATTTCTTGCTTTTTTCGGCTTTCTTTATTTTCTCTACAAATTCCGGTTTGAAGGCCAGTTCGAGAATTTCCTCTTCATACTCGAGCGCCATTCTCTCTATTGCTTCGGACTTGTCCCTAAGCCCGTTCTTCGCCTTTATGATATTCAGCACGCGGTTCGCGTGTTCCGAGATTTCTATCATAGCGCTAACCATATACACACCAAGTATATTTGGCGTATATCTCGTATATATCCCTTTCGCCTTATCCATTACTCCTCGTGCTGCGCCCAGAGCGCCCTCTTCTGGTTCAGCATCTCCTTTGCCACCTGAAGCAATTGCGTGCTCATCCGAAGCGCTTCATCCGGGCTCAGCTTAATCGCCTGCTGGCTCACCGTGTTCACCAGCCGGACAGTGATGATTCCGTCTCTCGGGAATCCGTTCGCGAGCTGGGGGTTCTCGCTCTCAATCCTCAAGCAATTGCGGTGACTCTCGCCTTTCTCGTCCTTCCACCAATGAATTATCTCGTCTTCCACAGACATACTCATCGCCTCGAGATAAAAGAGTTTTGGCACTTTAAAAAGCCCAAGAGGGTATGTTTCCAGTGTCTAACCACAGAAAAGACGAAGCTAATCGGACCATGCCCTAAGATTTAGAAAAAAGGAAGTTGGGTTTAAGTTCTACTTTAGGTGCGCACACTTTGCCTGCTTGTTGGCTTATTCGTGTTCCCGCTTTGCTCAGCTCTGAACCGGCACATTTTCATATATTCTCCAGTAGATTGTGGGTTATATCTCATGGTGCCCGGATAGGTGTACGCAGTCGTTTCATCCCTAGCAATAAAACTCACTATTTGTCTCAACTCCCCCAATTTAAGTTCTCCGATGGGCCTCTGTGCTCCGGCGACATATTGGACAACCAAATCAGGTCTGAGATAACTGCTGCCGTTCATGGCAATACTCATTTCAATTGACTGCGCCAGCGCCATTCTTTCGTTTTCTCTTGCTTGTAGTTGGAACAGCGTCGTTGCTGCAATTATAATCGACGCCGCAATAGGAAGGGCAATACGCACAATTCTATTCGTACTGTGTTTTTTCTCGGTCACGCAGGAATCAATAAGCGCATCGAAAACTCTCTGCGCCTCAGCCTCGGGGCGCTGTATCGGAGGATATTTGAACAAGGGCGAACACGCATCCACCGCCTGGCATGCTCTTCCCGTATCCATCAAAAGCTTGGCTATCCTGATTGCATCACAGTATAGTGCGCCAACGTTCGGGCTGTCTTGGTCCGTTAGATTCACTAGCACTTCCACCGGTATGTGTCCGTATATCCGTCCATTAATTTTAATCACGGCTTTTTTGGTATCATAATTAGTGGGCGTATAAATCATCCTTGCGTCGGGTCTTGCATCTTGCGGAGTAAGCGCGCTCTCTGCAGCGGCTATCTTGCATCCCTCCTTGGCTTCTGGGCGGTGGTGCAGGTTCTGGTGGTCTGCGTTTCCGCCGTAGTTGGTCTGGTCGGATTCCGTTACTAAGATGCCCCGTCTCTTGAACAGTTCCAATATCGCCTTGTTGAGAACCGAAGCCCCCAACTGGCTTTTTATGTCGTCGCCGAGCAAAACCAGTCCTCTTTCCTCGAATCTCCGACGCATTTCTTCGTCTTTGGCAATTGGAGTCGGTATGCAGTTGATGAAGCTACATCTTGCGGCGAGCGCAGCTTCAGCGTAAGCGTAAGTTGCTTTGACGCTTCCAGTTGGGATAGCGTTTATGACAATCTCCGCGCCAGATTCCCTTAGCACTCTGACAATGTCAACTGGCGGGAGGCTGGATTCATGAATAAACTCTCGTGTTTGTGGAATTATGCTGTCAAGAGTTAGTCCACGCTGCACGATTACGCTAGACGGAGGAATATCGGCTATTTTCATTGTTCTGTTCGGCTCGGCGCATAAAGCTCTGTCAAGAGAGAAATCGACTTTTCTTTCATCGATATCAACTGCAGCAACTATCTGGATATCCGAGGGATGGTAGACGCCAATAAGATGGTGCATTAATCCAACTTCGTCTCCCAGGTTGTTAGAGTAGTATTGAAGGCCCTCAACAAAGCTTTTGGCGCAATTGCCGCAGCCTATAATTGCAACATTAATTTTATGGTCAGATTGGCCACTGTTCATGCCCCTTTCCCCCACGCTTCTGCCTAATACTATGGGCTCCATCCCTTTTAACTGTTCGCCTTCTGTAGAATACGCGGAACAACAATCTTTCAGCCATCCAAGGGCCTCCGCTAAATTGCCAAATTTTTTATCCGCTCTCGAGAAATCCTGCCATTTCGTCGTTTGGTTTGGAACGGCAACGGTGAACAGACCCGCGCTTTTTGCTGCTTCAACTCCGGCAGCAGTGTCCTCAAAAGCAACGCATTCGCTCGGTTTCAGGCAAAGCTTCCTTACTGTCAGCATATAAATATCTGGAGTTGGCTTTCCTCGCTTTACGTCATCGCCAGAAACCGCTACGTCGAAATTTCCCGTTAATCCAGTTTTTTCTAATTTCAGCAAATTCGCATCTTTCGTGTCGCCTGAAGCTATCGCACGTTTTATCCCCCTTTCGGATAGAAAGTCCAAGATTTGATTAGCGCCTTCCATTAAAACGATCGGCTGGCTCCCAATCAACGCAGAGGTTATGACCCTTTTTTGTTTCATCAATTCTTCCCCGCTAACCGGAAGGCAATAATCTCTAACAAGTTCAGACGCCGTAACGTGTGCGGGTTTGCCCGAATAAGTTTTCGAGTAAGTTTCTTCGCTGAGAGTTACGCCTAACGGCCCGAGTGCCCCGACCCAACCTCTAAAGTGAAAGGACTCTGTATCTGTAAGTGTACCATCAAGGTCAAAAATAGCCCCTTTAATTTTCATAGTTCCTCCCACCCGGCCATTTATATTATGGTTTTCATTCTTTATAAACTTCGTGTTTTGTTCAAATAGGCCTAAGAGACAGAAATCATCATCTCATAAATTCCTTCTTTTCCCACAATTGTTCTCGAAATGACCGTAACTTCATTCCCAGTTTCCCCGCAGTTCACCTCGATTTTCTTGTTTTTCCCTTTAACTTCAAGGACAATGCACAAGTTCGTCTCCTTCGCGATTCCCCCGAGTCTCTCCCTCACTACATATCCGCTCGCCTCATCCCCCTCGGCCCAATCCCCAATTTTCTCGTAATCCCCTGCAGCCCAAAGAACTTCGGCAACATCATTTGCATGCTGGTATTCCAGAAGAGAAGCACGGGAGAATTCCTGCGAATCGTAAGTCAGGGGGATAAATGAAAGCAGGAGCAGCGCTGCGAGAAGCGAGAAGAACGCCTCCATCGTCAGCACGAACCCCCTAGTCGATGCACGCCCCAAGGTAACCAACCCTCTCGTAATCCCGAACCCAGGCAATTCTCCTAACGCAGTTTTTCCCCTCTCCCTTGGAAGCGACAGTCTGCTCCCCGAAAGACAAGCTCACCCCGACATTCTTAACTCCCAGCTCGCTTGCCAATTTTTCAGTGTCAAGCTCCTCAATTTTCTTCATGCTTATCTGATGCTGGTAAACTCTTGCGCCGTCGCTCTCGCACAACCCGTGTTTCACCAGGTAATCGGAGAGCAGTAGAAGCTTCGAATCCATCTCCTCGTTCTCGGCCAGCAACAGAGTTCGATGGGCGAAAGTCGAAAATGCCGTGAATCCGATGTACACAATCAAGATTACCGCTACCGATGCGACTATTGCGTCAAGCGAGAAAATCGCGCCCCTAGACAGGCTCTCCTTCATTTTCAATCACCAGCGCTCTTGAGCTTGCGTTGTGGTTTCCCCTCACGCAATGGACAGTGCCCTCAACCCCGACCGCTTCCCAGATTTCGAGAGGAAAATTCGAATGCAGTCCATCAAGATAGTAATAGCCGGCTAGCTCTGCAGTCTCGAAGGCGCAGGAGCGGGCAGCAAGTTCGTCTCCGAAATCACCTGTCCTCTCCTGCAGCCCTACAAACGAATAAAGCAGGACAAGCAGGAACGCTAGGAACGCCGAAAAGCTCACAAGCGCTTCGAGGCTAACCTGCGCTCTCATTCATAGCTCACCCACGTCCCCTCGGGGATTAACGCAACGGACCCGATTCCAGTTACCTCATCATAATAAGATACTCCGAGGACAAATTTCCCGGAAAACTGTTCAGCCATAAGCCCGGCGTCCTGGGTGGAAACGAGTCCGCCTTTCGAAACCCCGATTTTCTTTTCAACAGCATCCACATTCAGAAAA
The DNA here is from genome assembly GCA_041305385.1 of Microcaldota archaeon. Taxonomy (GTDB): domain Archaea; phylum Micrarchaeota; class Micrarchaeia; order Burarchaeales; family JAKAKT01; genus JAKAKT01. Next base: position 17,105 of record JBFYLO010000020.1, read on the forward strand.
GAGAGGCACTTGTACGAGGTCCAAGTTTTCCTCTCGGGAAACGCCTTCACGAAGGTTGCTTTCTCCTCGGCACCCCAGCAGGAGGAGCATTTCAATGGTTTTTTTTCTTCCGTGATTTTCTCAGAAAGAGCTTCTATTTCCCCTTCGCCGATGACCCCGCACCAGAGCTCCGCATTTTTTGTTTTTTCCAGATATCCCGCCAGTTCTGCCAGTCTCCTTGCCGCTTCCTCGGCCCTCTCACCACCCGTATTCCCGTCGCTTGCCCCCCTGGCGAGTGCCTGCATGACCGAGTGCTTGAATTCCAGTTTCAAGTAATAGCTCCTCTCGAGTTCGAGCGCATAGGACGAAGTTTCGAGATTCCTTTCCTTCTGCGCGTTGTAAACTCCGGCGAGCGATATCACTGCAACTGCGGCTGCGAGAACAAGGAGTATGCTGGCGAGGCCGCGCATAAACAATTTTGGGTGAAAACCAATTTAAATTAACACAGTCAAGGTACTCCCATGAGGTCCATCTCGGCGAACGAGGTGCTAGGATACTTCTGGATAATCATAGTGCTCTTTTTCGTCATCCTTCTTTGGCTGAAGGTCAATTCAATCCTCTTTACCGATGAGCGTTGCGTGCTGCAATCCGGGCTGGAGTGCAAGGAGAAGCAGCTTTCCTCTTCAGGCGGAAGGATAGGGCTGGACCTGACAGTGAAGAACAACCTCGGCAGGTGGATTCAGATTACCGGTATACTGTGCAGCTCCGAGACCCCGGACCCCGCCACGGGCCGCCCGAAAAGGGATTTTGAGGACATCCGCATCAATTCGGTTCCCGGCTCCGAATTTCAGGTATCTGGGACGTGTTACAAGGCCCCAGCCGACACGGAGGGGGGCCATTTCAAGGGCATCGTGTATCTGCGCTATGAGTATAAGGACGAGCCATACCTGCCAGGGAGCCAGATTATTGTGGGCAACATAATAGGGGCAGTGAGATAACCTGTACAAAAGGCGAAGCTTTATTAACCCCAATGTATATAAATAGTATGCTCTTAAAGTGGATAGGGGTAACATGGAAAACACTGAGGAAACAACAGTCTTTCTTTCTCCGAAGCAGGTCGATAAGCTTATCGGTCACGCCAAGAAGAATTCGGACCGGGATGCGCTTATCCTTAGCCTTATGTGGAAGTGCGGGCTTAAGACAAACGAGGTGGCCGGAATAAAGTTTGCCCACGTGAATCCAGACGAGCAGACCATCATGGTCGGCAAGAAGGGCAGGCTGGTGCCGGTCGAGGGGGAGCTGATGGAGGCCATGAAGGGATTCCTTTCTGCGACCCACGCCAATTCTAACGACGAAACTCATATTTTTGTGGCCCAGGGCACGAAGAACAGGCTGACTTCAAGGAGGATACAGAACATGGTCAAGGATTATGCGAAGACCTCCGGTCTCGGCGACCTGACCCCCAACCACATCAGGAAGTCGTTTGCAGCTTATTTCCTCAAGAAGACCAACGACATCAACGCGCTTCGCGAGATGCTCGGGCAGAAGGACCTCTACACAACGCAGAGGTACCTCGGGGCAATCAAGAAGGCGGACATCGAGAAGCTGTATCACGGGATTTGGAAGTAATTTAACTCTATCCGTCTAAACTTTTTTTATGCGTTTTGGTCCAGCAGGGATACCTTTGGCTGTTGAAGGCGACACTCTCGAGGGGCTCGAGTACACGGCGAAAATAGGGCTCCGGGCTTACGAAGTGGAGTTTGTCCGCGGGGTCCACATGGGCCGGGAGAAGGCGGAAGAATTGGGCAAGCGGGCCCGCGAATTGGGCGTTTCCCTCTCGTGCCACGCCCCCTATTGGATTAACTGCGCCGCGAGGGACAAATCGAAAATCGCCCGCTCCATCCACAACATACTGGATTCTGCCCGCGCAATGCAGGCCATGGGCGGGGGAGTCGTCGTGATTCACCCGGCTTATTACATGGAGCGGGACAAGCGCGAAGTATACTCCCAGGTGAAAGAAACTCTCTCGCTCGCTCTCGAGAAAATAAAAAACGAACGCCTCGACAAAATCCTAATCGGTCTTGAGACAAGCGGAAAGCCGACCCAATTCGGGACAGTTGAGGAGAATTCGAGGCTCGCGAGCGAGCTTCCCCAAACAGTCCCGGTAATCGATTTCGCCCACCTCCACGCAGTTAAAAACGGATGGATTAAGGGGAAGGAGCAATACTCGCAGATTTTCGATGAAATCGAGAAGCATTACTTCGCCGATTACCTAAGGCATTTCCATTCCCACTACAGCAACATAGAGTATACGAACAAGGGTGAGCGGAGGCACCTCGAGTTCAGCCCGACCTCTGGCGAGCCCCCGTTCAAGCCCCTCGCGGAAGTGATAGTCGAGCGGGGATACGACGGGACGATAATCTGCGAGACCCCCCTCCTTGACCAGGATGCCCTGAGGCTGCAAGAGATATTCAAAAATTCCGGTGGGAAAGTTTGAGCGAGATTGAAATCTTTTTGTTTTCAGTATTCTCAGCAACACTTTCGCCCATTCTCGGAATCGGGGGAGGGCTCCTCAACGTCCCGTTCCTTACTCTCTATATCGGCACGAGCTTCGCAGTTGCGTCAGCGGCCTCCCTGCTTGCAGGCTTCTGCCTCTCGCTTTCCGCAAGCTTGCACAACATCCAGAAAGGCAAAACATACGTTCGGAGGGCGCTCCGCCTCCTGCCCCCGGCCCTCATCGGCTCGTTTGTCAGCCCCTATTTTCCTTTTGAGGAAAAAATACTCTACCTGATGTTCGGCGGAATGCTCCTACTGATTGCTTACCTGATGTTTTTTGACTCATTTAAAATACAAATAAAGAATCAGGTCTCTCTGTCTGTTCTCCTTTTTTTTATAGGCGTTGCCTCGGGTTTGTTTGGGATAGGGGGCGGACTCCTTTTCGTTCCTCTTCTCATATTTACTCAAGGAATGGGGATTAAAGAGTCTGTCGCGACGAGCAGCTTCATGGCGATGTTTTCCATGCTGTCCGGCTTTGTCTCTCACGTCCTGAACGGGGATTTCGTTGCCTCAATCGCCCTACCCCTCTCGATTCCCGCCCTGTTCATGGGCTATTTCGGGGCTTACCTGATGGTTGAGAAGATAAAAAAGGAGACGATCAGGAAATTCTTCTCGGCATTCCTAGTTCTTGTCGCCATTTCAATGTTCCTGAAGTCGATTGGTGGCTGAAGCATTCAGGCTAAAAAACATTCTAAGAAACAGAAAAATCAGAGCCGGAGTTCCCTCTTGAGGGCCTCCTTATCGAATCCAACGATGAATTTGCCGTTCACTTCAATCACCGGCACGCCCATCTGGCCCGTCTTCTCGACCATCTCCTTTGCTGCCTTCTGGTCAGCTGCCACGTCGACGTCCGTGAACGTTATGTTGTTCTCCTTGAGGAAGCTCTTCGCCATGTGGCAGTACGGGCACGTTGGTGTTGAGTAAACCTTCACATCCATCGAATCACCTTGCCTAAAGTGACGCACATCACTTTAAAAATACTTCCGATTGCCCCTTCGACGATAAACGAAGGAAAAATTAACGCCGATTTTTTCCGATTTCCCGAACCTCAAGAAACCCTATTTAAAGCTTTTCCTCCAAAAGGTTAGAGTGCGATTTTAGGGTTGCTAATACCCGAGAGATGAGAGGGAATGGAGCTTCCGAACATTTACAAGATATGGGATTATCGGGTTTTGATGGCGGTTCCCCTAGCCTTAATCCTCATTTCGCTTTACTTCATCCCGCAAATCCCGAAGGGCATCGATTTCAAGGGAGGCATCCTCATAACTCTTCAGACAAATTCTAGTGTCGATGAGGAAGCGATAAGGTCCAGTCTCTCCGGGATAGGGGTGAAGGACGTGGTTCTCAGCAGCTATACCCACCCCTTCGGCACAACTGTTGAAATAGAAATTGAGCAGAATCAGTTTCTCGCCGAGGCCGAGAAGTCAAGAATCCCGTTTTCGGACCGCTACGATGAAGTGATTGACCTTGAGTACCAAAAGACCACGATGGAACTTGAGATTGAGCAGAACAGCTCCCTTGCCAGCAAGTATGAAGCCAGGCTTAAGGATGTCAATGCCCAGCTTGCCCAGAAGCGCGAGGAGATGAATGCGCACGCCCTAACCATCCTCTCGAACTGCGGGCAGGTGCTTGGCAGGCAGATAGACATCCAGCCGGGGAGCACAAAGGAGCTTCAGGACCAGGTCGATAAAGTCTATCTCGAGGCAACCGAGACCTACAACAGGAGAATTCTCGGGGCCCTCAGCGGCTCGGTGCAGTTCAGTTCCTATTCCTTTGCAAACGTGATGCCTTCGCTCTCCGAATACTTCATCTCGAAGGTCTTCCAGATTTTCGTCATATCGACTGTGCTTGTAGTCATAGTTGTGTTCGCGGTGTTCAGGACATTCGTTCCGTCTCTCGCAGTCCTCAGCGGTGCATTTGCCGATGTGTTAATCGCCATGGGTGCCATGGGCCTTTTCGGGATACCGCTCACGCTCTCCTCATTCGCAGCCCTGCTCATGCTGGTGGGTTTCTCTCTAGACACCGATATGCTGCTGACAATGCGCGTGATAAAACGGAGGGAAGGAACGGCCAAGGAAAGGGCTTACGAAGCGATGAAGACCGGGATAACGATGAGCTCTGCAACAATCCTGTCCTTCTCAGTGCTCTTCGCCCTTGCGCTCATCACTCACATTTCAACGTATTACCAAATCGCGGCAGTCGCAATCTGCGGCCTCTTTGGGGACATCATAGCCACGTGGTTCTTCAACGCGGTCATAGTCCTCTGGTATGCCGAGAAGAGGGAGAAGAAACCATGAGCGAGAAAGAAAGAACGCAGGTTCTTGCAGACAGGAGGATTCAAACCCTGATTGTGCTAGTGGTGCTCTCGCTTCTCCTAGCATACACCATGGGGATAAAATTCGGCATCGAATTCGAGGGCGGGACCCGCATTCCAATTACTCTCGAGAAGCGGGTTAGCCAGGAGACGATGTCCGAGATAGTCAACATAGTGAAGACCAGGGTCAGCAAGTTCGGGCTGACGCAGGTCGTTGTCCGGGGGGTCGGAGAGACCCAGATTTATGTTGAAGTGCCCAAGAGCGACTCGAGCCTTGTTTCCGAGATTGAGCGCATAGTCAAAAAAGAGGGCAACTACGAGGGAGTGGTGGACGGGAGGCTGGCTGTTGACGGGCGCGACATAATCCCCGGCAGCATCAGGCCGGAGGGAGTCCAGGTCAGCGGGTCCCGCGTCACCTGGTCCATCGGCTTTGCCATAAACCACGAGGCTGCAAAGAAGTTCAGCGACGTCGTTTTCGGCAAGGCGAACTATCCGGTCTACATGTTCCTGGACAGGCCTGAGGATTCGTTCGTTCTGATAAGCAGCGAAAGGCTGCGCGGAAACAAGTCGATTTCAGACTCCGATGCCTTGGACATGGCCCGGGCCGCGGGAGTAAGGGACAGCGATGCAATTTACATACTCCTCCTGGACAACTGGGAGCAGGAAAAGGCAGCTATCCCCAATTACAACTTCACGAACAACAGCAAGGCCATAGTCTCGGAGGATACGCCCGAGAGCGTCCTGAATGACCTAAAGGCATTCAACTTCACCATAGTAAAGAAAACCCCGGCTGAGATGACTCCCGAATATAACCTGGCCGGGGAGCGCAGGTTCGTTGAGAAGTGGCCGGCAATAGGGCTCCTCTCAGCCCCTGTTCTCAGTCCCGGTTTGACAAAGGGGACCGCCGGCCAATTCTATTCCATCAACGGTCCGGCTACGGGTGCAACCCAGTCCGAGCAGATACTAAACGCGGAAAAGGAGATGCGGGACCTCAAGAGCATCCTAAGCGGGGGCGCCCTTCCCGTCAGGGTCATTCTCGGTTCGAGCACGACCATACCTGCGCCCCTGGGGGCCGAGTTTTTGCGCTACAGCATAATCGGCCTCGCCTGCGCCCTGTTTGCAGTGGTCATACTCGTCGTTGCACGCTACAGGCACCCGAAACTCATATTGCCGATAATGCTCATCTCCCTTGCTGAGCTAACGATACTAATATGCATAATGGGATCGGTCGGCACCATCGACCTCTCCGCCATTGCCGGAATAATGGCTGCCATAGGCACGAGCGTCGACGCCCAGATTATAGTCACCGATGAACTGACAAAGAAGGGCAGCCAGGAGGGCACGAGGAGGAAGCTCGAGAAGGCCTTCAGCATCATAACCACGAACGCCCTCGTTGCCATCTGTGCAGTGGTCCCGCTCCTTTTCTCAGGCCTCATTGAGACCATAGGCTTCGCGACAACGCTCACCCTGGGCTATGCGCTCGGAGTTTTCATAACCCGGCCCGCCTACGGAGTTATTGCGGGAAGGATTCTCGAGGGCGACGAGGCAAAGTAGGCTGCGCAATAGGCAACTTACCGAGCAACTATAAGCAGTTCCTTCGTCAAAATCGTCGTCTTCTCCATCTGCTCGCTTGAACCTGGCTTAGTCCCAGTTTCATAAACATTCACCGTGTACCTGCCAGGGGCCAGTCTCTCAATGCTCGCCTCGATTTCCGAGAAGCACATGCACCTGCACCCCTGCCCGCTCCAGACCTCGTATACATCTATCCTGGAGCCCGTTACCTCGCTCCTCACTACTGCTTTCCTGCAGCAGAGGTGGTTGACCGCCCGGTAATAGACAAGCTGGTTCCCGGAGAGAAGGAACCCAGGGCCCCGGTCATTTTGCTCCAACCCGCGCACGTTCACTCCGCTGTCGCTCTCCGCACATCCCTTCACCGAGGATGAGAAGAAGGGCTTTAGCACTTCCACCGTTTCCACCCGCCCGAGGTCGGTCATGAACACAATGCAAATCGTAGTCATCGCGACAAACCACACCGAGAAGAAAAGGAAAAGGTTTCGTTCCATGTTTCATGTTAAAACAATGCTTAATTTAAATTATTCGTCCGCTCCTTTTACGCTCCGCGGGTGCGCGGAAGCCGCCGCTATTTGCCTATCGGCAAATGCGGAGCATTTTTGCCTTCTGGGCAAAAATTGGTCGGGGCGTCTTGCCGAGCCGGAAGCGCGTTCGCTCCCGGGCTCGTTGTCGAGCTATAACCGCGGTTTGCCATGATAAACTTCTTGACCGTTCGGCATCAAAGAACCAGATCTGTGATTTTTTATTGTATTGGAATTTGCTAATTCCAATGCGGACACAATCATTTTCTCGGGAAAATGATGTCCATTTTTGCCTCGGGGCAAAAATTGGAAATTTCTGCGGAAATTTGTCCCTTTAGCAAGATTTTTAAACCGCTCAGGCAATACTCTAGACATGCTTAACATCGGGGTTAAAAAGAAGGAGGAGGCGAAGAAGGAAGAGGAGTTCTCCCCTGGAAATCCCAGGAAGCCTACGGTGGACTTCCTCCCGACTTACGTTTCGACTTTCGACAGCCTTATCGAGAGGAAAGGCATAGAGCGCGGCAACACGATTCTGCTCGCAGGCGGCTGCGGCGCGGGCAAGAGCACCTTCTGCATGCAGTCGCTTTACAACGGCGCGCTCAAGGGCGAGAAGGGAGTATACCTTACTTTTGAGGAGCCGGCTGAGAAGCTCAAGCGCCACATGTGGCTCAACTTCGGCTGGGACATCGATGCCATGGAAAAGAAGGGCCTGATGTCAGTCATAACCGTGAACCCATTCGAACTCGCCCGCTCCGTCGAGGCGGCGCTCATGAGGCAGCGGGGCAAACTGCTCATAGACATTGACGAGATGAAAATGCCGTTCGTCCCTGACAGGGTGGCGATAGACTCGATAAGCGCGATTTCGGCGGCATTCGTGACAAATCCGGAGCATTACAGGGCTTACCTGCGTTACCTGTTTGAGAGCCTGGAAAAATACAACTCGGTGACCTACGGGCTGGTCGAGACGGAGCAGGACCCGACGATTTACAGCAAGCTTGGGATTGAGGAATTCCTCTCCGACGGTTTGGTCATCCTTTACCACATCAAGAAGGAGCAGCACAGGGTCCGTGCAGTCGAGATTCTCAAGCTCCGCTGCTCGAACCACCTCAAGAAGATGGTCCCCTACAGGATAAACGAGAAGGGCGTCGAGATATTCGAGAGCGAGGAAGTCTTCGTCTAGGTGTTTGCGATGAGGGCAGCATGCGTTTTCCTGCTTTTATCGGTACTTCTCCCAGTTGTTTTTTCATTTTCCGTCTCAACTGACAAGACCTCTTACCTGAAAGGCGAGGAGTTATGCATAACCTGCTCAGGCACGCCTGGCCCGGTGAACATCGTTATCTCCAATGGCCCTCGCCTAATAACCACTGCCGAGTGCCTTCCAGTTCAACCCAACGACCACTGCGCTGTCTCCTACAGAACAAAGGCCCTGGACCCAAAGGGGGCTTGGACCATTACTGCTTCGAAAGCAGAGGAGAAAAAGTCAACTTCAATCTCCGTTTCTCCCACCCGGGAAGATGCATTCTACCTGGTCCGGTTTACGAGCCCGCCCCACGAGGGGGCAGCCTACCTGAGGACCGAGACAATCCAGGTCTCCGCCACCGTCCTCGATGCAGGGAAGCCGGTTTCAGGCGCAACAGTCAGGGCTTTTGCAGGCCCAAAAGAGTTCCAGCTCGCGGAAACCTCCCCGGGAGTATATGCGCGGGATTATGAACTCCCGTTTGATGCAGCAGTAGGCGGCACGGACATATACCTTGTCGCTGAGAAGAACAGCAGCGGGGAGTCATTCGGCGGGGAGAATTCGCTAAAAATCGAAGTAAAACAGGTGCCCATACAGGTCGAGTTCCTCACGCCGGGGGAAGGTTCCTACAAGCTCGGCGAGACCATCCCCGTTCAGGCGAAAGTCTCCTATTCGACCGGCAAATCAGTCGAGAGTCCTTCGATGTCAATTAAAGCCAACGAACTTCCGCTCCAGATATTGAGAAACGGCGACGTATATTCCGCGGAATACAAAACCCGCCAAAACGACAGCGGGGGAGTGCTCACCTTTTTGGCCGAGGTTTCGGACTCCGCCGGGAACAGCGGCTCTGCGTTCACAAACGTCGAGGTGAAGGGAATCGGAGAGCAGGCGGTGACTGATTATTACTGGTATCTCGTCCTCGGGGGAATATTACTGCTAGTGGTCGCAGCTTTCACAGTAAAAACATTCCTCTCCCGCTCTTCGCTTGAGAAACTCGAGAAGGAGCGCGAGGACCTCCTTGCGATGGAGAAAGGCTTGCAGGAGGACTACATAAAGAAGGGCACAATCGACAGGGAGACGTTCCAGAAGAGGATGGCCGTTTATGAGGCGAAGCTCACGGATCTCGAAGAGAGGATAAAGAGGATGAAAGGGGCAGGGAAAAAATAAATCAAGCGATGGCAGGTGTGTTTCCATGACAGATGAGGCTCTCTACTTGACTGACAGCTATCTCAAGGAATGCGAGGCTACGGTCGAGTCTGTGAAAGACGGGAAATACGTGGTGCTCGACAAGACGATTTTTTACCCCAAATCAGGCGGGCAGCCAAATGATACGGGGAAGTTAATCCGGGGAGGGAGTGAGGAATTCAACGTGATCTTTGTGGGAAAATTCGATGGAAGAATCAGCCATGAGGTCGACAAGCCAGGGCTCGCCCCAGGGGACAAGGTAAAATGCATCATCGACTGGGAAAGGCGCTACACCCTCATGCGCTACCACACTGCGGCCCACGTCATCGCCTCGATGGTGAACCAGCGGACAGGCGCGCTCATAACCGGGAACCAGCTCGAGCTCGACAAGACCAGGTTCGATTTTTCGCTTGAAAATTTTGACAGGGAGCTTTTCAACAAGCTTGTGGTTGAGGCAAATGAGACGCTCCAAAAAGACATTGAAATCAAGACCTACTCGCTTCCCCGGGAGGAGGCGATGAAGATTCCCGGGATAGTCAAATTGGCCGGGGCGCTTCCCCCGAACATCGAAATCCTGAGAATTGTGGAAATCCCCGGGGTGGACATCCAGGCAGACGGCGGCACCCATGTGAAAAACCTGAACGAAGTGGGGCAGATGGAGATTCTCGAGCTTGTGAACAAGGGGAAGGCGAACAGGCGGGTTTACTTCAAGCTGAAGTGAGCTAGCTCTCCTTCTTCGCTTTTGATATGGAGACTCTGGTTCCCGACGCGTCCCTTGTTATCGCCACATCGAGGTTTCCCGCCCCCATCAGCTCCCTCAATTGTTCGTAAGTATACGCTCCCAGGCTCTTCGGGGCTTCGGTTTTCTCCCCCTCTGGCGCACCCTGCTTCTCGATAATCTGCTTCCTAGTCTCGATGATTTTCTGGGTCGGGACGACGTCGTATTTTATGAACATCCTCTTCCCAGGCATGATGCTGTCGAACATCTCATCCAGCTCGACATCGATGATTTTCTTGTCCTGGTAAATAAAAGGAAGGACATTTTCGAAC
>JBFYLO010000021.1:0-38642 GCA_041305385.1 Microcaldota archaeon
CTTCCTTAGCTCCTTACTGGAGAATCAGGACGGTCCGGGCCAAGCCGGTTGAGGGGAACCAGCGTTTCTTAACGCTTTTTCGAAAAAATGCGGCTTTTTTTCTATTTTTGGAACATGCTCCAAGGGCACCATTGACAGATTCCGAAACCTATTTAAATTCTGCCGCCCACAATTCAGAACATGAGCTACACGTGGGAAGGTGTAACGAAGGATACCTCGCGAGTAGCTATGCATCCGTGTCTCTTTAAGTATCTCCTTATTTGCTGAGTGGCGCGACAGAGGCCGTATAGTATTTTTTTGCCTTTGAGCGCGCGCCGTAAAGTTTGACAACACGAGCTTAAGCCATAGGTGGGCAAGGCGACAAAATCAAGGCTCGAGCGAAAGCTTGAGAGGAGGCAGGAAGGAGGCGGAAGAAAGGTGGGCAAGGATTAAAGGCGAAGAACGGTGTGGGGGTAGGATAAGATGGACGAAACCAATCGTTTGGAAAACGGGTTGAAATCAGCCTGCACAGGAATCGGCGCAGGGCTGATAGCGGAAGCCCTGCCCTCAAACATTCCCGAGTCCGCAGTCTGTTTCGAGCTCGGGGGGCCAAATGGCGGAAACGGCAAGAAACCCGAGCCCAACGGTGGGAAAGGGCCAGCCGAGCCTTCGCTTTGCGGGCCCAATGGCGGAAATGGGAAAATTCCCGGGCCAAACGGAGGGAACGGGAAGAAACTTTCAGTTCTCTCATTGATTGACTATTCGGATTTGGATGCGCGGAAAAGGTTAGCTTTTAGAATCAATGCCTACAATTATAAGATGGGAATACGTGGTGCCATGCCAGAGGACCTGATGAATTTCGTCATACGGAAAAAGGAGGAGCACTACATAGACAAATTCAAGAACCAGAATGCCCTGATGAAGAAGTTCGGGGAAGACGGAATAAAAGTCTACGTTGTGCTCGATGAGAACAAGACCGTGGGGCAGATGCTTCACGAATCAGGCGTCGGCGAGGACAAGTTCATCGAGATAATCGATTTCATGGACCGGGAGGGGATGATAAAGCTGGAGCACTCGATGCCGGAGACCCCCCTGCTCAGGCCACAGGTCCAGGGGAAGAAAGAGGAACCACAACCAGCGCAAGCCCAAGCCTATGTTCCTCCTGCCCGAAAGCCCCCTGTCTCGCCAATCTCCTCCAAGCTACAGATAACCCAGCAGGCAGAGCCGGACGAATTCGCCCAGCAAGGGGCTGAGCCAGAGCCCAAGGAGGAGCCAAGGGCCCAGAGGCCCCATGTTCCCGGGATACTGCGCGATGAGCACACGAGCACCCCTCTTCCGCCAGAGCAGGAGCGGGGAAAGCTCCTGCAGCCAAAAGAGGAGCAGTTCGTCAGGCCCAGAAGCCAAATCGAGATACGCCAGGCAGGTCAGGAGACGGAGAGACAGGTCGAGCCAGAGGGCCCGAGGCCAGAGGATTTGCTCAGCCCGCTTGAAAAAATCATATTCGACAAATTCGGGAGAGAGGGAGTGGAAGTCTACAACCTCATAGACGGAGAGAAGACCGCAGAGCAGATACTCCAGGAGACCAAAATCAGCGAGTCCAAGTTAGTCGAGATACTGGAGTTCATGGACGACGAGGGAATCATAAAGCTGGAGAAGCCGGGCAAGAAGCCGCCAGAGCCTCCTCCTGCAGTAAAGGAGGCGCAGTTCGAGCCAATCCTCGACGACAGGGGGCAGCTCGGGGCAGAGCCGGTTCCCCTAGAGGAAAGGACGCTGAACGTGCCAGTGAGCAGGCCAGTCCCGCAGAAGGCAGGCGTGTTCACGAGAATGGAGACCAACCTCAAGCTCACGCTGAAATACCGCGGAAAAGGGCAGCGGCTGCTCTCGGCCATGGACGGGAAGAAGGACACCGTTGAGCTCTCCAAAGAACTAGGGCTTTCTTTCGAGGACATTGACAGGATACTCAACACGCTCTCCAAGAGGAAAGTGGTTTCCGTCGGCCCGCTCTTGGACTCGGACCTGAAGGACAAGTACGGCTCTGATGGGCTCAAGATATTCAAGAGATACGGGCGAGACGGCGTGCTGGTTTACGAGCTCATAGGGAAGGAGAAGACCATAAAAGACGTCATCCTGAGGAGCAGGGTCGAGCCCAAGAGGGCGGTGGACATAGTGATGTTCATACACAAGGTCCTTGGCCTTGGGGTCTCCCTGGACAGGAGGATCCTCTACAGGCAGCTCGGGATAAAGGAAACGCCGACCTAAGGATTTCGAACTTCGCCAATTGGCTTAGCTCTCCCGAGTTTTTCTATCTATTCAATCTCCCTCCAGCCAGTCAAGTGCTTCCCGGTATTTATCTATTGGCGCGAGCTGGTGCCCCCCGCTGAAAGAGATGAAATACGTATTTACTCCCGCTTCTTCGAGCAACCGTTTATCCTCCTGGAGCACAGACGGCGGCTCAATGGTGTCGCCCTCCCCAGACATTATCACCGATTTTCCAAGCAGCATCTTCCTCAGCTCGACAGCGTTTCTCATGGCAGGGTGAATCGTCCCGTCGTTTGAAATGACTCCCGCATAAGCCCCGGGCTTCAGATATGTGCTCATATAGCTCCCCATTCCGCCACCGGAAAACCCGCACAAGTAAACCTTTGTCACTTTGTGATTCTCCCCAATTTCGGCAATCGAGCTTTCAACAGAAGGGAGAAAATCGATAGGAGGAATCCCATTCCGAAACTTATTCGAAGCCGCGATAATCCAGCCCGAGTCTTTCGAAAGAGGTTTTAGATAGTTGACATAACCTTTTCCGTTTCCGCTGGGGTGCAGGCAAAAGAGGAGCGGGTAAGATTTGCTCGGGGAGTAATCGGCCGGGAGCATAAGTTCGTATTCCCCGTGGCTTTCGATTATAGCCTGCGGCCCAGAAGAAACCCCGCCACTTCCGCTTGGGCCGGTATCGGAATTCTCGCTCGGTTTAGCCTCAATTTTTCTTGTGCACCCGGAAATGCTGAACGCGAGCATCACGATGAGCAACAGGCAAAGCAATCTCATTCAGCCACCAGGAACGCACGGGTTCACCAACACCCACTCAATCACACTCTTCATTTTTTATTTATATCATTTGCGGACTTCGTCAATCCACAAACTATACTTCTTTTTAATTTATTACCCAGAAATTAGTGCATGCCTCAGCTACCGGAGGAGATTGGGAACGGCGGATTCACCTTGCGCGCCTGCCTAGTGGCTGCGTTTCTCGCAGTGGTCCTCGCAGCCAGTTCCATCTACATCGCGCTTTCACTCGGGGCGATGCCCTGGCCCATAATAATCTCAGTAATCGCCTCGGGCGCGCTCCTCAAGCTGCTCGGGTTCCTCAAGCCCACGAACATCCACGAGATGAACGTGGCGCAGGCAGGGGCGAGCATCGGAGGCGTCCTCGCCTCGGCAGCTGCGTTCACGATTCCAGCAATCTGGCTTCTTTCTTCCCAGGGAAAAGCTGTTGAGCCTCTCCCGACTCTCACGATAATCATCGTCTGCATAACTGGCGGGATTCTCGGGCTCCTGCTGTCGGTCTCACTCAGGAGAGTCTTCATTGATGAGGAGCAGCTCCCCTATGCTTCCGGAAAAGCAGGGGCGGAAGTCCTTCTCGCAGGGGATGCTGGGGGAAAGAAGGCAAACGTTGTTTTGATTGCAGCTGCCCTTGCCGGGCTCTTCATGGCAATGGCATATCTGACGAACAACCCAGCAATCTCTGTTCCTGAACTCGGTGCATTTGGAATAGTCCTCGCCATTGCGTTATCCATCGCCCCTCTCGCCGCAGGCATCGGCTACATTCTCGGGCCGAGAATCTCCGTCTGGTCGTGGTTCGGGGGCTCGCTCGTTGGGTGGGGAATCCTTATCCCAGTTTTGTTTTTGCAGGGGGCCAAGCTCGAGCAGGCGATTCCGATGGTCCAGAATCTCGGGATGGGAATCCTGCTCGGCTCGGGACTCGGTTTTCTTCTGCTCTACATGATTCCCAATGCAAGGAGGATTTTCCTCCCCATGCTCTCAGGCAGGGAATGGTACGCGAGGGGCGCACCCGTATTCTCGGCATTGGCCTTCCTCGTGCTCCTCGCGCTCGGGGTTCACCCGATTGCCGCCCTTCTCGCCGTGGTTGCCGTATGGATTGTTGTCGGGGTTGCGGCGAGGATGACCGGCGAGACGGACATCGACCCCTACGAGCAATTCGGAATCGTTTCCGTTGTGGCCATCGGTCTCATCTTCGCGCTCCTAGGCCTGAATTTGGATTATGCCTCCTCGTTCATCATCGTCTCATTTGTCACCATTGCCGCTGCTGTTGTCGGGGACATAGGCTTCGACTATAAATCTGCAAAGATAATCGGGACCAGGGCCATAGACATGGTGAAGGTCGATTTGGTGGCAGTTGTTTTTGCCGGGATTGCAACGCCATTCATTCTTGAGCTCATCCGCAGGAGCTATTCCAAGGAGCTCTTCACGAATTCCATGCCCGCCACCCAGGCCTCCCTCGTGGCCGGGAGCATCGGCGGCTTCGCGCACCCGACAGTTTTCGTCCTAGGCTTCGTCCTCGCCCTCTTGTGGGAACTGGTTTGGGTCAATCTCCTGAAGCGTAAATCGCCCGTCAGCGCCATGGCTTTCGGAATCGGGATGTTCATCGGCTTTGCCCTCAGCATTCCCTTTGCCATCGGCGGAATCATCAGGTGGCTCATTGAGAAAAAGAGGCCTGGCCTGGTTGAAGCTGGAATGCTGGCCTGTGCAGGAGTGATGGGCGGGGTCGGGGTCGGCGGTTTTGCGAGGGGCGCATTGATAATAAGCGGAGTTGGAATGGGAACAGCAGACATGCTGATTTCAGGATTCTTCGTGCTTTTGCTCGGGGTTGGCCTCGGGCGGGCGCTCTTTTCGAGGGGAAGCAAATGATTGGACTTGACGTTGGCATAACCAATACCGACCTCGTGCTAGTTGAAAGAGGAAAAATAAAGAAGTCAATAGGTTCGCCCTCTGGAAGGGAAGTCGCAAGTAAATTATTGGAACTTGTTTCGGACTCCGGAGGAGAAACGATTGCGATTACAGGCGCAGGGGCGAAGAGGGAAGGGAAAAAACTGGCAGGGAGAAAAATAATCCGCGTGAACGAAATCGAGGCAATCGGAATCGGGGGCTCGGAGCTTGCGAGGCTTTCGGGATGCATTGTCGCGAGCATGGGCACCGGAACCGCGATTGTGAAAGTGGACGGGGGGAAATGTTTTCATGCTGGAGGGACAGGGGTTGGAGGCGGGACAATCCTGGGGCTGGGGAAGCGATTGATTGGATTCCAGGATGCGGAGGAGATTGCAAAGCTTGCTTGCAAGGGAAAGCTCGAAAAAATAAACATCACAGTCGGGGACGTCTACGCCGGGGGAGTGGGAATCGTCCCAGCTGACGCGACTGCTGCGAATTTCGCGAAAATTAAAGGAAACAATAAAAATGACCTGGCGCTCGGGATAATGGATTTGGTTGGGGAGACTGCAGGGGTTTTGGCCTGTTTCGCAGCCCGGGAGGCTCGGGTTCGGAATATCGTGTTTATTGGGGCAGTCCCGACTCTTCCCAGAATGCCGGAAATCCTGAGGAGAACGACAGACATGTTCGGCTTCAGGGCGATAATCCCCGAGGAAGCGAGGTTCTCGACTGCTTTCGGGGCCGCGAGAGTGGCTGAAAAGGGCACGGATTGAACTTACCTTACATTTTTTCAAAAAATGTATGCCTAAAAAACACGACGAGAAAGCTTATCTTACATTTTCCATTTTTTTGTAAGATAAACAGGCGCTACGGGGCTTGGTTGGGCAGTTCTCGGAAGCAACTGGGTTTAAATTTCTGCTTTTCCATAATTTTGGCCAGGGGGAGTGTGGCTGATTCTGCTTTAAGGTGAAAGCTTGTCGTGGTTGTTCGGAAGTAACAGAACTCGAAGAACCGATTATAGCGCTTCGAGAGAGTTGGGGATGCCGGCGAAGGAATTTGGAAAACTTCAGAGCGAACATCATGGTTTTTTCGGGAGAATGAGAACAACAAGATACCATAAAACAGAATTCAAGAGGCTTATTACCGCGAACGGCTATTCGCTGAAGGAAGCTACCCACAAATTCGAACTGGCAGTGCGCGATCTTGGTCCAAACAAGGCTTATGAGATTGCATACTTATCCTTGGGTCGCCTTGACAGCAATTTTATCGCCCGTCTTGTGCTTAAAGATGAACCATTCGGCTTGCCGAAAACTTGGCCTTGGTATTATATGAAAATCCCGCCTATCGGTAGGGTTCTCTCCAGTTCATATGTCTTATTCAGACGTGCCTCTCCTGGAGGTTATTACGGTCAAGAGTTGCAAAAACCAAGTAAAGAAGAGGTTTTTAGAGAGTTCTTGGTGCAATTCGGAATCAAGAAGACGTTCAGTCACTTTATTTCTTACTTAGGAACCGATGCTGCGTTTGTCACTGCCGTCAATACAATCGGGATTGATGACGCGATTAAAATTCTAAGAGAAGAGTTTGTTGGCAAAGATAAGGAGTGGTTGGGCATCCATTCAAAACTTGTCGACTTCCTTTTTCTGTGCCTAGACCAACTTTTTGGATTAAACACTGAGACAACCACGTTTATAAAACAAGCAATGGTCTACGAGATCTATCATGCTAAAGATTATAGGCATTATGTTTCAGGGTATGACCATTTCTGGAAGGCATTTAATGTTTTGAGCAAAATAACATCGAGGCCCGCCGCATATAAAGAACTATCAGATGCATTCGGTTCAGAAGAAAACTTTTTCAAGAATGTTGTGACTACCGACTTGTGGTATGGTG
The DNA here is from genome assembly GCA_041305385.1 of Microcaldota archaeon. GTDB lineage: Archaea > Micrarchaeota > Micrarchaeia > Burarchaeales > JAKAKT01 > JAKAKT01. The sequence continues at coordinate 6,805 of JBFYLO010000021.1, forward strand.
GGCAACTGTTCAGGGCAGCATGTATCGGGATTGGGGAAACTGAAGCGTTTAATAAAACATTAAACGCAGCCACCCCCATAGTAGACAAAATAAAAAAAGATCAACCTAAATCCATTCATGCGTCCACGTTTGATTACGTTTTTGACATAGTAGAAGCTGCGTTTATAGACCAAGATATAAGACAAAAAATGACGGAGCCTCCGTCTTACGATTATGTGTGTGTGGCGTATGCTGTGGAGAATGAGAGATATATTACGACTCTGATGGAACCTAAAGAATACATTCAACAACGGCAGGCTGAAGCGCTTAGAATAGTTAAACTAGCCGGATACCACGTGATACACAAGAAAACCCCAGGAATGTTCAAGTTCGAGCTTCAGTTATGGTCAAAAAGTTCGCGCGAACGAGCGAACTCGTTTATCAACACAAAAACTGAACTTGAGCCAGAACGTGTCTCGTATGGCATATCCGGTTCCGGCGGCGGGGGCGGCGGGGGACCGTGAAACTCGCGAACGCGTTCACCCAACCCGATAACCTTTAAATACGGCAAAATGCCTAATTCTACGCGTATGAGGAGGTGCCTAGCTTGGGCGATGTTAGCGTTGCTTTTAGTTAGCGGAGTTCCTCTCGCCATTGGGGAAGGGGGCCACGGCAACCAGTCCGTCATATTCGCGGGAATACAAAGGAACGCCGTCAATTCAGTGAACGGGACCCTGCGATATTTCGATTATTCCGCAGTTATCCCGGACGACTGGCAGTCATCCATCATAAACGGCGTGGAAAGTGCAGTGGGGGCCTACACCGACTCAGCCAGCGGCCCGCTTACATCCCAGACAATCACCGTCAGCTACACTGATGAGAATGGCGAGCTTGTCGAGCTGGGACAAGCGGTCACTGATTCACAGGGGAGGTTCGGCCTTCACCTTCCAGACACGGCCATAGACTGGAGCACCGTGAGCGGCCCTGGCGAATGCACGATGCTCGTCCTCAGCTTTGCTGGAACTGATGACGACCCGCAGACCAATCCTCCCACCCGGTCCGACTTATCCTACTGCCGCGCGCGCGATTACCAGCTTCCCCTCACAGGAGTCAACTTCTACAACTGCATCCCAGTCATATTGGTTTTCGGGGTCCTTGCAGCAGCCATGTACGCCAGCGGCTCAGACCCCCTAAGGGCGTTCGACATCTCAACTCCGAGGCTCCCGGGCCCGAAATACAAGCAGATGTCCCAGGAGACGAAATTCCTGCCAGGCTGGAAAATCCAGAGGCAGGCGCAGATAAGGGCGATGAACGATACAGAGAAAGCTCTCAAACTGAAGCTCGCGGACGTCGAGCGGCTCATGGGGAGCAGGTGGAACAATGCGCGCGACTTCAGGAAGTACAGTAATCTGAACAGCCTCCTTAAAAACTACAAGGCGAACCAGCAGATGATAAAAGCGCTCCGCGAGGCCAGGGGACTCACCTGGGCCCAGAAGTCCATACTCATTGAGGTTCTCTATCTAGTCCCGGAGAAGATGAAAAGCCTCGCGGGAGCCGATAAGGCCGAGCTAACGAGAATCCTAAACAGAAATGACGCCAAGGCTTTGAACGCGATAAGGGCCAAGCTCGAGAAGGACCTCACTGCCAGGGAAGCATTAGACATAAAGAGGCAGCTCAAGGAAAAGGTTTCAGACCTTGAGAAGGAGACCAGGGAGCTGACCGAATCCGAGAGGAAGAAGAATCCGGATTTGATTGCTGCAGCGGGCGCAGTGGGCGCCCTTTCCATGATCTCCGGGTCTACGGGCCCAGGCAAGCCAGGCATAAGGGAGACGAACGAGCAGGCCACCTATGCTTTCGACTCTTTGAGGAGATGGATGATGCTCGGCTCCAGCAAACACCGGGGCCTAGACAAGGTCGGCAGGTTCGTGGCGAAGACCCCCGGCCTCAGCGGCGAATTCGCAACCATCTGGGGCACAGTGGCGCCCATGTTCGCAGTCCACTACAGGTTTGGGAAAAGCATCGTCGTCGATGGCCTGGCGGGCGGGGCCATCAGGACAGCTGACAGGGGCCTCGGGGACGTCTTCCCATCGCTGAAGACAGCGAGAAAAGCAATTGAGAACTCCAAATCAGTCGGGATGGACAAAAAGCTGGCGAATGCTGCCAACGGCTTCGATGGGATAAACCAGGAGATTCGGGCCATAGTGGCACAACTAAGGAGGGACAATCGCATTTCCGACCAGCAAGCCTGGGACATCCTGACTACATCCTCCCAACTCTACAAGAGGTCGAATGACATACTCGGGGACCCGGGCCTTTCCAAGGATGCGAAGCTCAAAGCTCTTGCTGGAATTCAGGGAGAATACAAAACGCTCCTCGCAGGATTCGGAAATACATTCAACGAAAGCCTCGACGCCCAGAGGACGAACAGGGGCACAGGCTACAGGTATTACGAGCTGGTTGGCGAGTTGAACACGGAGTTCACAACTAGGATTCGCGAAAGGGGAGTTGGCTCGCTAAGCAAAAGTGAAATCGAGAAATTGAAGATGGAACTGGGTTCAGAGAGGGTAGCCCAAATGAGAGCGGACCGGACCCTTGGACACCTAACCCAAAGTGAAATCGAGAAATTGAAGATGGAACTGGGTTCAGAGAGGGTAGCCCAAATGAGAGCGGACAGGACCCTTGGGGAACATGCAAGGGAAAAAAATTTAGGGAGGATACGGCGGGAAACGGATCCCGTGAAAAGGGCGGAGCTTCTGGCCTTGTACGCAAAATCATGGATTGGAGACCTCGAGGACATCGGGGGCAGGAGCGGGGATGTCGAGAGGAAGGGGAAGCTCCACAAGATATACGAGGCGATGGGCAGGGGCGCAGTGCAAGACTCCACAATCAAAGCTCTCATGAATGCAATTGCTGAGGAAAGAAAAAACATAGCAGATACCCGCAAAGGAATTTCGCCCTCAACTCAGGAGAACAAGCTCCTCCTAGGGCAACTCGAAAGGCTCGAGAAGAGGCTCAGCGAAATCGAGAATAACGCCAAATTCGTCGAGGGCAAAAAAGTGGGCAAGAAAGACGAGGAAAAGAGCGCCGATGATTTCATCCACGAGCGGGGATACATCGACAGGCAGACGGTTTCGATAATAAACAAGTGGCTCGAGCTTTCCCAGGACAGGGGGATTCCCGAGGAGAAGTTCGGCAAGCCCAAGCAAACTGACATCATGCTTACAAAGCAGGAGTCGGACCAGACTAGGCTCAACGCAGCGAGGCTTGCGAGCAAGGAAACTTCAGAGATGCTCATGCGGAGGGAAGCCATGAGCGAGACCCACGCCCAGGCGAGCAGGAGGAAGCTCACGGGCAGGCTCGAGGCGATGCTCAGGGAAGGAAAAAGCGAGGACCTGAACAAACTATTCGAGTACGTTGCGCTCGGGAGAATGGGGGGCGTTGACTCCGACTACAACGAACTGATGCAGAGGTATTTCCTCGGCTTCCCGGATGTGAACGAATTCGTGCTTAGGGACAAAGCCCTCGGGGATGCAACGAAGAAGTATTCGGAAATCCTCTCAAAGAACATGAGCAACCGCCAGAAGGCAGAGCTCCTTGCCAACCTGTTCGTGGAATCCCACCCCTGGTACAGGAAAAAACAAATCGAATACGCCGAGACGCTCACGAGGGCGCTTGGCTCGGACTCGTTGGTCAACATCAGGACCGGCGAAGGGATAACCGGGGTGGAGCGTAAGAACTATCTGGCAGCTAACCTCATAGAGACCAACAGGCGGCTCCAGTCCTGGGTCCTCACGAACGATGAATTGCTCGATAGGGGAATACTCCCAGGGGGCGAAATAACGAAGGAGGAAGCCCTGAGGAAAGGGGCGTGGATTGGGCGTGCCGAGGGCTACTGGCAGCCCGCGAGCTCGAAGAACAAGGATAGGGACAAGAAGATAGACGCATACATCCGAAGCAACATGGCCGGCGCAGACAGGCTCATCTACGGCGAGCTGGACAATAAGACAGGCGAGGTCCTAGTTAAGGAGAAGAAGTCGATACCATACCTCGAGAGACTCATGCTCGCAGGCCTCTATGACATTGGCCAGGGCTCGCTAGACATGAGGGCGGCGGTTTCGCAATCCTGGATGACCATCGGGGACCTGGGCAAGCGCTATGTCGGGACCGAGATGCATACCAAAGACGGCTGTGAATTCACCCTTTCGGACATGCAGAACCAGTTCATGAGGAATGCTTACAAGATGAACGAGATAAAGAAGAATGCGGAATTCGAAATCATGGGACTGAAGAGCGAGTTCGATTCTGCTAATGACAGGAGGAGAAGGGAGATAGATGGGGAAATAACTGCCATACGGGAGAACAGGAACGAGGAAATCAAGAGGATAAAGCAGGAGATGAAGGAGCAGAAGAAGCTCATGGACTCGCTGCTGTACGGGCCCACGACCCTGCAGGTTGCAGGCGGTTTGTGGAGCGCGCTCTTGAGCGGCCCGAGGGACCAGTCAACAGGCGGGCCCTATGGGGCAACGAATTTCTCGGAGTCTGTCGACAACTGGGCCAGGTCGTTCTATGGGAAGAACGTGAATGAATTCGACCCGATGATGGGGAGGTTCTCAAGAAATGCCCTGAGGACTTCCTACGAAATGGCCTTCCTGGGAATCATGGGGCTCAGGAGCCCCAGGGCCATGAGCGCCTACTACATGACAGAGGGCCCCATGGCTTCAGGTTACCACATCTGGGGCAATGCGATGATGGAGCCCAGGAAATACAACTACGTTGACTATGAGTGGAGCGAGGCTGATGTCGCCCGCGTGGCATTCTACGGCTCACGGCTGCAGGAGAACATTCCGCTCTTGAGGCACCTGAACTACGGCTCGTTCCTGAGAACCATGGCGCTCCCGGCGATTCATGACAACCAGCGGGTGGGTGCGTCCATGAGGCACGCAATAACCCTCGGAGACGGCGTGGCTGGGCAGTGGGAACCTCAGTTCGTCTATCCAGTGGACAAGAAATCGCAGATTCGGGGCGCCCGCATGACTGCGCAGGCAGTGACGCGCTTCATGCCGTTCCCGTTCAATGCCCTCGGCGCCCTTGGAACCACCCTTAACCCGACGAGGGACGGTTGGCTGGCGAGCAGAGTGCCTGGAGTCAGCGAGTTGAAATATTCCGCCTATTCGCTCTACTCAAAGGCAGGGGGGACCAACTATGCCCTTGAGGGAAAGACCGACATGAAGGGATACAGTGCAGGGGGCCCCATCTACCGCATGGGCAACATCGATGCTTACTACTCATCGGACTACGCAGGAGGCTACCAGCCCATGTTCTTCTTCGACCCGTACATGGACAACAGGAGGTCGTTCCCCTCCTGGGTGAACAGGCTCTACGGCACGGTTCCTGGGTTGGTGGGCGACCGCTTCGACATGGCAAACCCGGAGATATTCAGGAGGGAGACCACTGCAGCCTACCACCTCCAGAGGAGGGCCGCCTATGAGAGGAAAGGCGAAGGCTGGAGGAGCCTAAGGGACTTCTCGACAATCGGCTTCCCGTTTTACATAGGCCGCTCAGTCAAGTACGGCTTCGGCCCGCTTTCAGAGTCCCAGCTCCAGCGCGACGCTTTCGAGAAAAAGAGGAGAGAGGAGGAGAGGCACAGGAGGATGTTCGATTCGCATCGGGAAAACAGAATCTACAGCCCAATCAACAGGCGGTCCGGCGGCAAAGACAAGGGATAAATAGATTGTCCTATCAAGAAAAATAGGTGAAAACTTGAGAGGTTACTTGATTGCACTCGCACTTCTCGCTTTTGTTTCCCTTAGCTGGGCGCTCAGTCCGCCTGCTTCAGACGAGCCCAATGCAGTAACTTTTGTTTTCAATGGAACAGGCACGAACCAGGGGGTTGGCAGGAACAATTGCACGATAATGCTGTGCAATGAGGAGGCAGGCTGGTTGGGTGGCTGGCTCAATTACTGGGTTGACCTACTGTGGAATTATGCATTTAGTTCCCACTTCTCCGAATCGACCCTCTACCAATCGAAGTGCAGGTTCGAGCACATGACCCCGAAAGAAATAGAAGAGATGATTGATGATTATGGGGGTACTTTCTTGGACGGCGGTGCCAATGCGGTGCTTCCTTCGCAAGTGCCAGCTGGCACGGATTACATTCGGTCGTTCATGTTCGGGCAGGGTTCGACCTTCACGGAATTCGAGGAGGCCAATGCCTACTGCGACAGCAACATGACGATTCTCGCAAAGTGGATGGAATGGGACCCGACCAACCCTACTGAGCCGCCTTCCGTTGGCGAGACTGCCTGGGAGAGCGCCCTCCAGCGTTCCAGGGCGACGTGTTATCTTACTGCAAACGTGATGCCTGTCTACATATTCTACACCAACAGCACTCCCTTGGCCATGGACCCACTCAACATTGAAAGATTCACCCAGAATTTCAAGGAGGATGGAGACGAGATTGGCCCGGTGGTAATATGCCCTGAATTCGAATACAATCTTGCCAAGGACCCACAAGTCAGGGTCAATCTCATGAACTCCATACGGAGGATACGAGCCAACTGCGAAAAATGCCTGATAATGCTCGCCCCGCCTGAAGGGGACATGGCTTCCCTGGTAGACATACTGAACGACCCAGCCAATAATTACGAGATGAACAGGACAGTCGACATAGTGGGCCAGAGCTGGACCCTCAACAAGGACCCATGCCGCTATGACCTCTCCCTCAACCACACAATAGCTTTCTCGAGGGAAGTGCTTCAAAGATACAGGAAGCCGACGCTCTGGATTCTCAGGGTCAGCAATTCCTCCAACTTCGACAACACCTGCAACTGGACCGCATCGAAAGTTGCCAACGCATTCACCCAAATATACGGCGGCTCCCCAGGGCTCGTTGGAGTGGGGGGAATCGGCATAATCAACTACCAGTTGCTCGATGGCATTGATGCAATGCACAACTGCACAGGGGACAGCTGCAGCCTCGGTCTTTTGGCAACTGATGAAAGCAAGAAGCAGCCCCAGTTCAACAGGTGGTTCTCGAAATGCAGGGGCTATTACGCATATGATTTGGATTCAGAAGGCCGCATCGAGAACATGACGCGCGTGCCGATAGTGTTCAACTATTTCGGCGACAACGGGACCGAGTGCAATGTGTTGCCGAATCTCGGGCCGTTCAAGCTGTTCCCCCAGTCGACAACTCCCGAGCCAACTGGGCCAGACTTGGTTAAGGAGGGCCAGACTTACTCGTGCGGTTTCTGTTTCGGAAACATAACGCGGATAGAATCCGGAGACATGACACTGTCCATCTACTACCCCCTAGCACCTTGGGCACCAACATTTCCAGAGGTTACGATGCCTAGCACCTGGTACGTTCCTGTAACGGAAATTGTCGATGACATGCACCTTGCAATGGCTTGGCATCCAGTGGACGAGGATGCCCAATGCGACCTTTATGATTTGAGCATCAGGAAACACGCCGAAGCCGATTGTCCATGGGAAATTGATGCATTCTTCCTTAGGTCTGTTACAAAGCTGGATTCCAATTACATTCGGTGCACGGTTACATACACGCGACAAAGCGACAGAACCTGTAATGTAAACAACGTTATCGATCCCCCGATAACCGACCCAGATGGAGTGTGTCCACCGACTAGAACTGACTTGAGATGGGACCCCGACAACAACGCGTGTGTGCCCAGCACCAATCCGGCCTGGGAGAGATGCAAGCCTTGCACATTTGGCGTGACGAATTGCAATAACACCCCGTTCCGATGGGGTACGGCGCCATACTCTTTCCCAGTACCGCCATATTCGGGAAGCGAACCATACGGCTGTGGACCAGAGTTCAACCCATACGACTTACAGATGGGGCTGTGTTGCGGAGCGAACAGTATATGCGCTTCCTTTAAGACGGCAATCGAATGGGTCAAAAACAAACCAGGTGCGAGACAAGAACTCTTGCTATCGCCCAATTTTGATGTTAATTGGCCCTATCTGGAGAGAGATAAATGGACTCTAATGCTTCTCACGCTTGAAATCTATCACGCGAGGGGCAGCACATCACCTCTCGACGCTTATTACCAAGACTGGCAGGAGACGAAATGGTGTCCGAACTCTGTTGCACCGCACTATTACCTCTACATTGACCCGACTACAGGTGGCGTAACTGAAGTGAAACTAGCTCCAACCGGACCCAACCAGACGTTCATTTGGACATATTGCAACGCTTACAACGACAGTGCAAATGGAGACGGGACAACCGGGATTTTCTGGGGCAGTACAACTGAAACCCCGCTGCAGCAGTGCCAACGGATGAGCATTAGCGATGACGCTTGCCACATAGGATGTGCCGGCTATCCTGGTGCTGGACTCGGCTTTTATCAGACTTCAAATGGGAGGTTGGTGGACCCAATAACGATAATAACCACCAACGAACAATCAATTGCGCCTTTTGACCTAGATATGTTGGGCGGACTCCCAGGACTTCAGATGTGTCTAAATGATGAAAGATGCGTTAGCACGACCACTTACATTGATACCAGTGGCAACATTAAGGTTGGCGGCTATTGCCCGGTTAGATACGTCTCTGATAACCCAGGGACCTATCTATGTAACGATCCAGCTAACAAGTACTGCTGCGGAGGAAGCTTTTTTGAGCACCTATGCTGCATGGACCCCTACCCGTGCCAGGTGCTCTATGAATACAACAAAACGGTCAACAGCTGCCCACAGGGAAAAATCTGCAACAGGTTCAATATAAATGGGTTACCTTGATAGTGCTCCAAGAAGTACTGCAACTCGCTCGAGCGGTTTCGAACTCGGGGAACTTCGAGACGGCGATACGAGGCTCGAGTGATTCGTTGCATTAGTTTTCTGGCTTGCTATAATTAAAAACGGATTAGCGTCCGGGTAAATTTGAAAGGGTATTGCTCACGTCATCGTAATCTTCTTTTGTCGGTTTGAATGACTTAACCCAAAGAAGGGCACCATACTGGACTCCACTGTTCCTGAGATTCATAACGCTCTGGAGCAGAGCAGGCCCGTTTTCCGTGTTCTGGTCAATGTTCTTTAGAATTTGCAATGCGTCCTGGACATCTTGGGCCTCAGTCGAATTAAGGTTTAGAGTGTCCACCAGCTTCTTTGAGAGTTCAGCCCCATAATCACCAGCTTTGGTCTCCTTAACCGGAGCAGCAGCCCTTTCAATCGAATAGGGTTCTTTTCTGGTAGCGAGTTCCACCTCTTTTTCCAGAATCGGTTCGTCTTCTTCGTCTCTAATGGGCTCCGGTATGCTCGGCCTCTTCCTAGAAACCTCCACAGGCTTGGTTATCGAAGTTACGGTTACTTCCTCATCAACAACCCCCTCGTCTATAATCGGTTTTGGAATCGGAGGTCTTTCAACATCCCCTATCATGCTCGCGAGATTCACCTTCGGCCCGGTGGGGACACGCTCAAGCTTTCTCGGCTCGGGGACTTTAATTTCAAGACGGAACTCCTTCGCAGCTTCCTTGAGAGCAGCCATCAGGTCATCTTCAGTCCTGACTGGCTCCAGCTTTTTTTCAGCAGCTTCCCCGGGCTTGACCTTGCTTATGGTGCTGTCCGGTTCAAGAGTCAGTCTGGCCTGAACACTCAGAACGCTGTCGACATCAGGCCGCCTCACTTGGGCCGATTTGTTCGGGTCCCCCAGGCTGTCGATTAGCTCCTTCATCAAATCATCGTGGCTCCTGACCGGCGAGATTGACTTCGGAGCCATCTGCTCAGCAACCTTGTGGTCGACTGGCGCCCCCTGGGCCACTACTTGGTTGTGCATCACTTTGGCAGTCTGGTTCTCGAACGCCTTGCTGCCGAATTGTGAGTTGAGCTGCTTGATGGTGTCGCGTTTGTGGCCCCCTATGCCACCAGTTTTCCCTGCATAGGCGCTCATGTTCGCGTTCAGGTTGTCGAATGATTGCCTGATTGCCTCCTCGGCGTCGACTCCTCTCGGGCCGCACCAGGCGACGAAATCAGTGACGAGCACGAGCATCGCCGTATCTATATCCTCGTGGTTCGCAACCGTGTCCGCCAACGAGCCGTGAATCAGCTCGTTAATCCCGTTCAGGACCTGCTCGAGCCTGCCGTTCTCCTGCATCTTCCGCGCAGCCTGAAAAAGCTCATGGCGCCACTTTAGCTCCGCATCTTTATCTAGGATGGCATCCAAGTCAGTTATCACGTTCCCGTTCGCATCGACTTTCGTGTTCTTCTCGATTACGTTTATCGCCCCGCTCATCCCGAGCTTGGAGGCCATCTCATTGACGAAAACCTCGTCGAGCCCGTGGACCTCGGCAAAGCCCCGCAGTAAGGTGTTCCTTGTAAAGTTGAGCCCGGAAGCGGCGAACGACAGCCTGAGGGTCTCCTCAGGTTTTCCCGTCCTTCCCTCGAGCTTGTCCATTATCTCGGTAGTCTTATTCTCAACCGCAATCTCAGCAGGAGCAATAACCCTCTTTTCGGCACTTTTAGCAGCAACAGTCATTCAAAGCACCCCGTGAACTTCCCCATTAGTATCGCTCATTCGCTGTTTATAAATGCTTACTGTTCGATCCGTTCAAAAAACAAAAGTGGGCTCCCCCTGATTCGACCATGGGCCAACCGAATAGCCGTATGGCAATGCTTTTAAATCGCGCTTGAGCATAATTAATGGGTGGTACATATGGGAGACGTTCTTGCTCCTAATCCTGCTGCGAGAAGCGACAATCAAGTTCAGGAGAAGATAAACGCCATTTTGAAACAAACCGAAATTCTGCAGAGTGAACTTGCGAAAGATACTCCCAATCCCCACACGGTTGCGGCCGCACTCATGCTTGTCCGAGACAAATTGACCGAGCTGGCGAACAGCTATTCGAATAAGACCATGCAGGCCCACATCTCGAGCTGGATTTTGGAAGTGAGCAAACCGATTGATGCCTACAATCAAGAACAGGCCGGTGAGAAACACTTCGAGAAAGTGATCGGGTCTGCGAGAAGGACCGTCGATATCTTGAGCCAAGGCATGAGTGACCTCTCAAAAGACCCAGTTGGCGGCAAAGAGCTAAAGAGCAAATTACAGTACATGCAACCCAACGTGGACGGAATCCAGGATTTAGAGACGCGGGCAATAAACACGGGGCACGCAATAGGCGACATCCTCCTAAGCACTTTCCAATACGACGACGTTTCGCTTCTGCCAAAGTACATCGATAAGATAACGGCAGATGCCATCAACGAATGGAATTCAGCGAAGAATTATTTTTCAACGGCAACGCTTTCAGATAAAAAAGCAATAAGTCCTGAAATCCAGATAGGTCTTTGTGAGACAATACACGATGCAATATCGGAACGGCTCGGAGTTGGCGGAGTTGCTCCTTCAGAAGGAAACCAACGATTTGGGAAATACCTCGTTGGGCTCATAGAGCCGGCCTTCGGTTCCATTGAATTATTCGAGCAAAATTTTAGAAGACAGATGGACAACCTGAGGGGTTCTGTTATCGCCCTTTACATGCACAGCGACATAGAAAGCCACTACCTGTATGGGAAGCAAATCGACAACTCGGCTTTCTTCGATCTGGAGAAGCTGCTGCCCAGCGATATTTTCGGCATAACTGAAAAACAGGATAAGAAGGACGAGATTCTCGGCAGCGGCACCCAAAAAACATACATGCGAGAAGTCACAAGCGACCTGGCCAACAACCTTGACAAGAATGCCCTTTCGCTTGCGCTCGTTTTGGCCTATGGGGAGGATGCCAAGGGGCTTCTATGCTTCCAAAATCTGGAGGATGAAAATGGACTCGTCAGGGGCCGGTTTACCGACGCTTCAAGAGACAACGAGGGGAAATGGAACGGCCTTTTCAGCGGTGAAGAGAGATACTCTATAGATGACAAGGGATTTCTTTGCATGAAGACCCCGGAGGGAAAGACCGTGCAGGCGCAAGTCACCCTAAAGGACGTGCTGGACAAGGCAGCGGAAAGGGCGAGGAATAAAAGCACCCCCGCCGACTATGCGTTGAATCTCAACTACGAGGTCTACATGGCGCTTTCAGGCTTTCTTGTGGACAACGTCGATGCAATACGCTCCAACATGAAGGCCCTTGAGACTGCAAGGCCGAATACCTACGCCCTGCTCACCGGTACACGGGAACCCATCAACGGAACCAGGGTGGATAAGACATATCTCGAGACGAGCGATGGCCAAAAGCAGGTTGACGCATTTTCTGCAATGGAAGCCTATGCGGCCATGACTTGGATTTCGAGCATGCATTTCCTGGACACCGACACAAGCCCAGACGACGTTTTGGTTCAGATAGCAAGCGGCCACAGTTTCGCGAAGGCCCCTATACTGTGCCAAAGCGGTGCGATAAACACCATAATCGGGAGCACCAACGACTCTTCAGAAATGACCTCAATGGCGTCCGACTTCATGTCCTACGTCGATAAGATTATTGTTGAAAGGAAGATAAACGACAGGTTTAGACTGCTTGAGAAATTCCTTTCTGAATGCGAAACAGAGTTCAGGGAGAAAGCGACGGGGGACATGGGGCAGCCGATGACCGAGACGGCTAAAAGCGTTCGAATAACCGACAGGGGCTTCAGCGTACTCTCCCCCCGCGAAAGGGCAGAGGGAGCGAATGTCACTACCACTGGGACCGTTGGTTTCACCTATAATAAGGACATTGACCCAACTGGAATCAACCAAGCACTGAATTCTCTGAACCCCGTGGTGGGAAACCTCATGAATGCGCGCCTAACGCAGGCCCCACCCTTCTCGCTTAACGTCTATACGCTGACTGCGAGAATGTCGGACGCAAAGTTCCGCGAGCTTTATAACGCCGTCATGCCAAAGGAAATAAGCGGAAGAATTGAGGAGAAAAAGGATTCAGAGGTCAAGGTCAACGGAACGTGGTACAAGTTCGGGAGCGGGGTTGCGGAAACTTGCCCGGACGTCAACTCTAACATAAAATTCGTTGCCGAAGACGGATTCATAGGCGAAATCAGGGAAGTCAGCAGGAGAGGCGCTGCGCCGTTCAAGCAAAGATACACGAAGTACGGGAGCGCATCTGGCGCCTGGAATATCTCTAGGAGCAATTATGACCTGTCGAACCTCGGCTTCCGAAGCACAATGAACAGCAGCAGCGGGGCCGCGTGGCAACTCAACGTCGACAACAATAAAAACACCACCTACTTCACGGGAGGGATGCCAAACAAGGTAAAATATCACGAGACAGACACCGACGACGTATACCTGTCCGCGAAGAAAATCCCCCTGGCAGGCGTGTTTTTACTTAATAACCTGCAATTTGACCGATACAAAAAGGATTACACCGAAGACACCAAAACGGGATTGCAGACTTACGAGACGCTCGACACCAAAACCCAAAGTAAGCTTGACCTCATACATAAGAGCACTGGTTCAAGCCTCATTGTGGATTGGAACACGACGCAACGGGCCACGTTCGACTCGAAGAGGATGCAGGCGCTCGAGGGGCTCTATGACTTGGCAGGCCCCGGAAACCAGACGTTCACAGACCCCATGGCCCTGCTGGTGGTCAACCAAACGATAGTGACCAACTACAACACAGCGGCTGCAATCTCGACACCAAATGACGTGGACGTAATCAACGTTTATACTGATGCCAACAGCGTTGTGAACTTCGATGAGTTCACAAACCTGTGGAGCACGATAAAAAGATTCCCCGCCTACAGCCCATTCCTATATAATGATAACGGCACATACGTCGACGTTTTCAGCGTAACAGATGCCAACGTTACAGCGCTCCTTGACTACGCTAAGGAGCAGATAGCCGAGGGACTCGGATATACGAATGATGAGATTGCGGCGCTGAAACTGGATGCAAACAAATGGAACAACCTGAACGGGCACTTAACGTTCAACTCAACTGGCGCCGTGAACGGAATAACCAACGTGGATGCTGATGGCAATACACACGGAGACATATCCAACATCAAGATAGCTGTCAACCATCTGAAGACGAACTTCATAAGTGTTGTCTTAACGAGCGGCAGCATATATGCCCTTGACAAGGACGGGTTCGAAAGGCTGAAGACCTACATCGTCGGCGGGACGATAAAAGACACGAATGGTAACGAAATACAAGTCCCAGGAATCGGCCTTTATGCAAATGAGGTGGATAGGCTTTTCGGAGATAACGGGCTTCTCACTACGGCGTTCAACAACAATAACAACACGCTGACAATGGCCGACTACCGCGCCGCCATCGAGACGCTCATAACTGAGGTGCAGCCGGTAACTGAGAAAATCGAGCACGTTGAGGCACATCTGAAGACCGAGAGGGGATGGGCCAGCTACATCGCTGACACGAACACCGTTCAGAGCCTCCAGCTAGTCAACGAACTCGAATCATTCAGGCGTTCGGCCAGGAATTTCGATGCGAATGGAGACGGAGTAATAAACGCCACCGGCGGGTTTGAGGGTGAGAGCGAGATTGCAAATCTGAATGGGGCGCTTCTTGCGGGCTATGCCGATATCAAGCCTGAACTCAAGAACCAGATTATAACTGGCATAAGCTCCATCGCCACCCAATACAACGGAATCAACGTTGACCCGAACTCTGATTCCTGGAAGGCATTCGACAAATTCATGTCGGATATCGAGGCTCAGGTTGACAGCACTGGCCAGTATAAGCACTGGGTCGCAAGAGGGCTTCTGAACCTCGGCAAAGGATGGATTTTTGAGGGAGGAAGGGAAGTCCTCCAGAGAATGCGGTTAGGGGAGGTTACGCAAAACCAAAACGGCTATTATGTCGGTGTCCAACTACCATTACCGATAAAGATGCTCGGTGAAAGGGTTGCCGGCATGGAAATGGTGGACATAAATGGCAACAAGACGGACCTGGTCAGCATTCTCGGGAAGAGCAGACTCGTTACTGGGGGGGCGTACTCCTATGCGCCACGGGCAGGCCAAACTGAAGGGGATACCGGAGGACTTTTCAGATGGGAGGAGCTAGACAAGTTTGCCGTCTATGGGCAGACCAGGGATGGACGAGACGCTAGTGAAAAAACTGGAGAATTGAAAATTGATGAGGACTTTTTCGGGGCTCCTGCCAGGGTTTTTGTTAAAGAAAACAAGAACCAGAGCGAATATGGCCTCAGGATAGAAGGGAATTTCAGCATACCCAAATTAGTCGATGCGATGGGGACGTTTGACAGGGATGAAACGGACCTTGATACCGAATCGCCACAAAAACAGAGAAACTACAGTGCAGTAATCACGGTTGATGGAGAGCGATTTAGTGCTAAAGATTGGAAATTCGATATCGGCTTCTCCAGGTACAAAGGATCATTGAATCTTTCGAACAACGATGTTCCATTTGTCCTGAATTATGCCAAAAGCGTTTTTGGGGCCTTCAATAACCTAAATGAGACGCTGTGGACCGGCGACTGGTCCCAGCGCCAGCTGATGACCCGCGACGCACTGAATCAGGTTTGGCAATCCTCCAACATGTTCATGTCTACGGACTGGTTCACCCAAAACGTCCGAAGAAACGCCGACCTCATGGTCGAGGGGAGGAACGTGCGAACAGGAGATACATTCGGTGTCATGTACTCTAGAGTCAGCGTACCTTCAGAACAGGGCCGGACTAAACAGCTCGAGACAATAATATTCGGAAAGCAGGGGTTTGGCGCAGACCGGAACAAAAGCCTATCTGTGATAGGGATTTTCCGGGGAGACAAGTTAGAGAAATCGACCCTGACCAGTGCGACTGCCAATTTGGAGCTCGGGGACTTTTACCTGCACGGGATAGGGAGAAACATGAAAGTCCCTGAACTCGAGACATACGGAGGCGGAATCGGGTACAAGAACATGAGAAGCGAGTTCACATACGGGAGCAAGGACAGATGGAGCGTCGAGTTGGCAGGTAGCAAGCACCTAGGCTCAAGACAGAAACCTATAAATATCGGGGTTGGCTTCGGAATGGGCAAGATCTACGAGCAAAAAATTCTTCAGTCGAACCTTATAATGAGTGCTGCCCTCTGGGGCACAACTGCGACGCTGATGGGGCACTGGGACCAGGTCACATCTGACGAGGCAAAAGCGAATCGCTATCAAATAAAACTGGAAATTCCCATTAGTGAGAGACTTAGCTTTTCCGGAGATGCGCAATGGAATGTGGGCAGCATAACTCCGCACAAATATGGGACAGGTGAATTACTGCCAACTGGAGATTATTTCGGTTCAAGCGGAAAGATGCTGCTTACCTGGAAGTTTTAGAGACTAAATTCAGTTAATCCGCCCGCCCACGTTGCCCACTTTTATGTGGGCGCCTGTCAGCCCGCCGAAGCCGGTGGGCTCTTCCACATATTCTACATAAATGATGCCCTCGTAAGACTCGCCCACAGTGCCCTTGTAATTCCCGTTCCTGTCATAGCATGTGAGGAGCAGGGCGCGGGAGCCGGACAGGATGCCCTCGGGCAGAATCGTTATTCCTGGGCTCAGGTGCTGGAGGCTCCTTGGGTCGTTAGGATATCCAGTTGCAGGGTTCGGGGGCTCGGCGCTGCAGAGCAGCCCGGTTATGGTTATTTTCCTCGAGAACTTGTTCCCAAGCTCGAACCTGACAGTGGTGTTTCCATCCGTTCCGATAAAGAGCCTGTGGCTGCTGCAGAAGAAGCCCGTCTGGAACAGGCACCTCTCGGGAACTGCCCCGGAGAAGTTCAGAACGCCGAAGTAGGCGAGCACCCCAATGACGATTATGACAATCATGATCGCCCACCCATAGGTGATCATCTGTTCGATTGCGCTCTGACCTTTCGAGAAGACCATGGAATCGAAATAGACTTCACTTGAACATTATAAAAAGTTTTTTATTAGTTCATAGAGAAGTCTAATGGGGTTTATTCATGGATTACAAGGACACTTCAGAGGTAAAAGTCCCTGACACGCTCATAGACCAGGTCATAGGCCAGGACAGGGCAGTGAAAATCATAAAGAACGCAGCGAAGCAGAGGAGGAACATCCTCCTCATCGGCACTCCGGGAACAGGCAAGAGCATGCTCGCCCAGGGAATGGCTGAGCTGATGCCCGCCGAGGAGCTCGAGGACGTCCTGATGTACCCAAACAGACTGGATGAGAACAACCCGAAAGTTCGGGTCATGAAGACGAAAGTCCCACCCGAGCAGGCGAAGAGGATGAAGGACGAGGCGAAGAGGCTCGGCCCGCTCGCGGGCAACTCCGGGGAAGTGGGCCAGGGGAGGCTCGAGATTGAGCAGGAGAGGATGAGGGCAAGGCAGGAGAACAGGGGGGGCATAAGCAGGACCACTATATTCTTCCTAATAATGATTGGCATCGTATTCCTCCTTTTCATGTCGGACAAGCCCGGGGTTCTCGGCGAGGGCGACAAATACCTGGTCCCGGCAATCATCCTCGCAGCGGCGTTCATCATCGGGATGATGGTGTTCTCCTCAAGCTTCACCAAGAGGATGGGCGGCTCGGGCGAGATTCTCGAACCAAAGCTCGTGGTTGACAACTCGGGGAAAAAGACCGCCCCGTTCGTGGATGCCACGGGCTCAAAGGCTGGGGCGCTTTTCGGCGATGTCAAGCACGACCCGCTCCAGTCGTTTCTTCCCGAGGGGAAATTCTACGTTGTTGAGGGAAAAAAGCTCAAGCCCACCAGTTTCGCAACTCTCTGGAAAAAGATGAGCGCGAAATATCCCGAACTGGTGGAGAAGAGCGAGGGTCACGAGTACATAACGTTTCCGAAAGAGGAGGAGGTCTACGTTCTTTCTGCTGATGGGGACGAAATCACCCCCACCCGCGTGATGAGCATGAACAGGAGGGCTTACGAGGGAAGGATTGTGAAGGTTTCCTCAGAGCAGGGCGAGATTGGGACGACCCCCGAGCACAAGTTCATCCTCCCGAAGGGCGAGAGGGAAGCGGAGGGGCTCGCCGAGGGAGAGGAGCTGCTGTCCATCTAGGTCTGCGTGGTTTCAATGCTCTGGACCGACAAATACTCGCCCAAGAAAATCGACGAGGTCATCGGCAACCCCGAGGCCATGGAAAAGATAAAAGTGTGGGCCCTCGAATGGAGCAGGGGGGCGAGGAAGCCTCCGCTATTCCTATATGGTCCGCCCGGAATCGGGAAAACATGCCTCGGGAGGGCGCTTGCGAACACCCACGGATGGGAGTTCCTCGAGATAAACGCTTCCGACGTGAGCGACAAGGACAAGCTCGAGAAGGTGTTATCCGCAGCTTCATCCAGCTCCACATTGAGCGGCTCGCTCAAGCTCATTTTCATCGATGAGGTAGACGGGGCGCCGGGCAGGGGAGTCGTTCCGGCAATCTACGAGGCAGTGAAAAACACCCGCCAGCCAATGATGATCGTTGCCAACGATGCCTGGGACCAGTCGCTGGCATCCCTGAGGACTGCGTGCACCACTCTCGAAATGAGGCGCGTGAACGTGAGGAGTATCGCATCGAAACTGAAGGAGATGGCGAAGGCGGAGAAGCTGGAGATGGCTGATGAAAAGGCAGAGCTCATCTCCGAGAACTCCGGCGGGGACCTGAGGGCTGCGATAAACGATTTGCAGTCCCTCGCCTGGAAGGAGGAGGGGGGCCTCTCGGAGCGCGAGAGGGAGAAGAAAATCTACGACTGCGTGAGAAAAATCCTCAAGGCCGCTGATTACGATTCCGCCAAGGGGGCGAACAGGGGCCTGGACATGGACCCCGAGATGTTCTTCCGCTGGATTGAGGAGAATGTCCCGAGGGAATACGAGAAACCCGCGGACCTCGCCAGGGCGTTCAACTCGCTTTCAAGGGCGGATGTCTTCTACGGCAGGGTGAGGAACAGGCAGTACTGGGGCTTTCTTAGGTATTTCTACGACTTCACGACTGCAGGGGTCGCCCTTGCCAAGGAGGAGCCATACCACAAGTTCACGAAATACGATTTCCCGAACTACATACGGAAGATGGGCGCATCCAAGAGCAGGAGGGCGAAGGAGAAGAAAATACTCGGGAAAATCGGCGCGAGAACCCATGCCTCAAACAGGAGGTCGAGAGATGCCCTCCCGATGGTGAAGCTGATGATGAAGAAAGGGGAGGATGAGGCAGCAGTTACTCGCTATTTTGGGTTTGATGAGGAAGATGTTGCGTTTCTGACCGGGAAGAAAAAAGCCACTAAGGAAGAGAACGGAAAAACCGAGAAAAAGGAGACAAGAGGAAGGAAGAAGAAACTCTGAAGAAAAAAGAAATAAGTATCGCAAACTCCGTTAAAGAGAAAACTCGAAAATCAGTGCTGGCTCTTCAATGCCGAAGTTGTTCAGGACTTCCGGGTGAATCTCCCCAAGGAACCCCCTCCACTCCCCGTTCGAATAGACTCCGACCGCCCTCCCGGGGATAAGCGGAAGGGAATCCTCCTCCCTGAATTCGAGCTTCAGCCCCGCTTCGAAAGCGAGCGCCTCCGCGACTGACTTTATCTCGCTGAACGAGGCCTTTGCCTTTGCGAGTGCGCAGGCGAAATGGGCCTCCCGTTTCCCCTCCTTGTAGCAGTCGCCAATCTCGAAAATCTTCTGGGGCATGGGCTCGTGGGAATTGGAGCCGAGAACCGAAAGAAGCGAGGGCGAGAGCCAGGTCCTGAAAAGCGTGAAGTCCGTCGTGAGCGGGTTCGAAATCCTCGTGGCCCTTCCATCGCGTTTCATCCTCATCTTCGAGTAGTTCAGCTCCTCATTGGAGAGCGTGAAGGTTAAAACTTCGTTGAACCCGAGCCCAACCATCGAGTCCCTAATCCCACCATAAGACGGGAGGAGCTGGCCGATTGTCGGCAGCTGCGGGAGAGTCGGAACGAGCTTGTCGTATCCATAGGCGATGGCGAGGTCCTCGGCTATGTCGACCCAGCTGATTATGTCGGAGCGGTATGGGGGAAACAGGACTTCGAGTTCGCTCCCGCTTATTTTTGCGAAGTGGCCCATTTTCGATAGAAGCGCGGCCATCTCCTCGGATTCGAGCTTGAACCCTATGAGCGAGTTCATCTGCTCCGGGGAAACGGAAATCTTCCTCCTTGAGAGGTCAGGCAGCTCCCTCCCGCCGACATCGACAGAATAGATTTTTCCTCCCCTGTCCGCGAAAAGCGCGCAGAGGACATTGAGCGCGTCGTTCACCGCCTCGAAAGAGGTGCCCGTCACATCGATGAAAATATTCACCGTGCTCTCTGATACTCTCGTCAGCTCCCCGTTTATTATCGGCGGGAACGAAAGGACATTCTTGTTCGAGTCGAGGATTATCGGGTATATGCTGTGCTCGCGGACCAGGTGCGCGTAGTCCTTTCCCTTGGGATGCTTTTCGAGAATCCCGTCCAGGTCGAGTGACTCGTCCATGTCAAGGGGAACGAATGAAATGTCCTTCGGGTGAATCGCCTTGTAGATGAAAGGAGGTTTGATGGGGTCGAGGTTATGAATCCCTACGGCCACTTTTTTCCTGTTCCTTCCATGGGTGCCGTGAATCTTCTCCTGCACCTGCATGAGCGACTTTATCATGGAGCCGTCAATCCTGATGCCCCTGACTATGGCTGCAGCAGCGAAGGGCCTTACCCCCTTTACCGAGGCATCCACTTTCATCGCCACTCCGCTCCTCTCGGCCACATAGTCAAACGGCTTCTTTGCACCGATGAAATTGGCAAGGGCCCTGGCCAGTCCCTCGACGCTCAGCAGGTCGATTCTGTTCGGAGTGATGTCGCAGCGAATAGTCTCCCCGTCGACCGAGTCAACGGGCGCGCCCATCATGTCGAGGCCTTCGCGGAGCTCGGGAAGGGGGACGCATACTCCCATGAATTTGCACATCTCCTTGTAATCGAATTCGACAACTGCCATCAAAACCGAGCTCCATCCCGCGAGAGCGACCCGCGGTTCGGTTCGTTCCTGCTTGCCATCAGATGCCACCCTTTGAATTCCTCAGCCAGCCCAATTTGTTTTTGTAGAATGTCCTTATGTCCTCGATGCCGAGCTTGAGCATGGGGGGCCTCTCAAGGCCAAGGCCCCAGGCGAGTATGGGGTATTTCCCGCACAGCGGGAGGCAGACCTCGGGCCTGAAAACCCCTGCGCCCCCGAGCTCGAGCCACTCGTTCCTCTCCTCGAAGAACACCTCGACCTCAAGGCTTGGCTCGGTATAAGGGAAGAAGCTCGGCCTGAACCTTATTTTTTCAAATCCAAGTTTCCTATAAAATTCCCTGAGAAGCCCCATGAGGTCGCAGAACGTAGCCTTCTCCCAAACCACTATGCCCTCAATCTGGAAGAATTCGGCAAGGTGCTTGAAATCAGTCTGCTCGTTCCTGTAAACCCTGCCGATGCAGAAATATTTCGAGGGCTTCCCGCCGCTCTTCTGGACATACCTGGCTGAGACCGCAGTGGTGTGGGTCCTCAGCACAAGCCTCCTCGCGATTTCTGGGTCCCATCCGTACCTCCAGCCTTTCTCGTGGGCCTCCTTCACGCGCCCAACGAGCTTTTCATCAGGAAGTTCGTCTTTCCCTTCCAGATAAAACGTGTCCGCAAGCTCCCGCGCAGGATGGTCCTGGGGCTGGAACAGGGCGTCGAAGTTCCAAAATGCCGATTCAACAGGCTCGCCTTCCATCTCCTCGAATCCCATCTCAGAGAAAACAGCCCTTATCTTGTCAGTAAGATTTCTAAGGGGATGCGTCTTTCCTGGGAAAATCCGTTCAACCGGAGCTGAAGTATTATACCGCGCCAGCTCGGCCGACTTCCATTTCCTCCCCATAATCAGCTCCCTGTCAAGGACGCTAATCTCCTCGGCTATCTCCCCCACTTCAGAGGCAATCCGCTTTCCCTTGTCGGTGAGGCTCGCGGAATAGGAACTCCTCTCCCTTATCTGGATGCTTCCGCGCTTGGAGAGGG
The DNA here is from genome assembly GCA_041305385.1 of Microcaldota archaeon. Lineage (GTDB taxonomy): Archaea > Micrarchaeota > Micrarchaeia > Burarchaeales > JAKAKT01 > JAKAKT01. The sequence continues at coordinate 28,660 of JBFYLO010000021.1, forward strand.
CTTCAAGGAGAGGCCTGTCGTCTTCCACCGGCTTGTTCGGGTTTTCACTGAGCCTCCTCAGCAATTCGCCCATCCTGTATCTCGCGTGCTCCTCGCTCCCTTTTTTTGTAATAACCATCTCTTTCTTTTCAGTGAACTCAATCCACCCGTTTTTCAGGGCCCAGGGGATTCCAATCCGTTTCTCTTCAGGAGAGAAGTCCAAAGCCCCCCGGGCAAGCTTTTCTACAAGTTTTTGTTCCGGGAACCCGTTTGCCAGGAACGCCTTCCCCTCGTCCGTCAGCATGTGGGAGCTGGCCCTCTCAGCTTTTATCTGCACAGCCCCTTTCTCCTCGAGCGTCTTCAGCGCCCTCAGTACCGAGTCCTCGGGAAGCACGGTTTCCGAGGCCAGTCCGAGGATATCGCTGGGGCCGGATGAAAGCGATTTCAAAACAAGCCTCTCGTGCCTGTGCATTTACTGCCCCTCTCTCCTCTTGAGTACGATGACTGAAACGAGCACCACTGCTGAGATTATTACGATAGCCAGGCCCTCCTTAGAATAAAGGACCCTAAGGACTTCGTCCCTGACGGAATTGAAAAAGCCAATGACCTCGACGCTCAAAGGCTCCTCTATCTTGAAGGAGAGCTCCAGCGGGGTGAGGGAGGTCCTTCCATGCCACGAGAATGTACGGAGGCCTTCAGGAGGGGTGAAAGGGCCAGTTCCCTGCATCTCCTCGGGGAGCGGGTTGACTGAAACGTTGAAAGCCCCGTCGGGTATGGTTATGGTCAGCACCGTGCTTTCAGGAAGGACGACGATGCCCTGCCCGGAGGACTCGAAAGAGAGCGCATCTGGGTTTATGGAATAGTTCATGGTCCTCGGCTTGAACCTGTTCATCCTGAAGAGCCCGCTGTCGGTTTTGTTTACAATCGGGGAGAGCCTGTACCTGACAATGAGCGTCCCGTAGCAGACAGTGCAGACATCCCTGACGCAGCCGAAGCAGCTGTCCCGCGGCTGGGCGCGTATGGAGACGTCGGTGATGTCAGCGACATCCCGGTTGAAGTGGAACCTCAGGTCGAGCTTTGTTTTCGATTTCCAGCTCGCCAGGTCATAGGCGGACATCGCGCTGTCGTATATGACCGGGCTGCCACTGTCCATGGAGAGCCTTATGGTCTCGGTGACCAGGGCGGTCCCATCATGGTTGACATTCACGTTTACTGTGAGGTTTACCTGCTGGAACTCGGCATCCGCAGCCCAAGCTAGCGCCAGGACCAGCAGAAGAACCGGCAAGAATCTCATGATTACCGTTTAACGGGGAACATATTTAAATTCCTAGGGGGATAGGTTAGTCGGTCGCTATGGAGTATATATACTACATGGGCCATGCTTCCTTCGAGCTGATGCTCGGGGGCAGGCGCATCATCATCGACCCGTTTTTCGGCACTTCCTCCAAGGGCAAGCAGAGGCTGGTTCCATCCACCGGCTCGGTGGAGAAGATAGTGAAAGCCGATTTCGTCCTTATAACCCATGAGCACCAGGACCACTTCGAGAAGGAGACGGTCCAGGACATCGTGAAGAGGACCGGGGCAGTCGTGGTGGCCCCGAGGACAGTGCTTTCCCAGCTAAACATTGCCGACAACAGGAAAGTGGACGTCCGCGTTGGGGACAAGTTCAACCTTTACGGGGTCGACATACAGGTCACGCCAGCAGTCCACCCGCAATCAGAGTATCCTGTCGGGTATGTGGTTAGCGCCGGGGGAAAGAGCATTTATCATGCCGGGGACACCTACGAGTTCGCGAAAATGATTGACATACGGGCGGACTGGGCGCTTCTTCCAATCGGCGGCTCCTATACAATGGACACGCTCTCAGCGCTCAAGGCCTGCGACGAATTAAGGCCAAAATTTGCAGTCCCGATACATTATAATACTTTTGAATCGATAAAACAGATAGTCTCTGAGTTCACAACTGCGGTTGATGCTTCTGGGAGAACGAAAGCCGTAGTCATGAGGCCCGGCGAAAGCAGGGAGATTTAAGGAGGGAGTGACATGATAACAGGAGGAAAAATTTTTTCAGTGGAGGCGAAGAGGAACAGCGAGGACCCCATAATCGGTCTCGCAATAAACATCTCAATCGACGATGTGGTTGCCGAGGGAAACGACCTCGACATAAAGTACACCTACACTGCTGACTATGCGAAGAACGTCGGAGTCCTCAAAATCATCGGCTCGATTAACGCAAACGAGGAGCATGCTCGGGAAATCATGCTCAGCTGGAAGAAGGACAAGAAGCTCCCCGAGGACTTCGCCGAGATCATACTAAATACGATAAACTTCACCTGCGGGACCAACGGAACGCTGGTCGTGAGGCCCATAAACCTCTCGCCGCCCATGGTGCCGCCGAGAATAGAGCTTGCTAAGGTCTCGGACAAGCCGCCTGAGGGCGCCCAGGACCTCGTGAAGTAGGCTCAGCGGTGGGCATGTGCTCCGAATTCACAAGTGCTATTCCTACTCACTATTTGGAAGCTCAAAGGTTGAATCACTTAACCCAGGATTTAGTTCGAGGGCACTCATCCTCAGGTTCACTTCAGCTGTCCTGAACTCGCCGTCAATCTCGGCCTTGTAGTTCAGTATGAGCTCGGTCTTGACGCCAGTCTCCTCATCGAGGCACTGCCATGCCTTCAGTTCCTGCATATTGTTCGAGCTCTCGCCCAAGGACCCAAGGACGAACTCATCCCAGTCCTGCTTTGAGAATTTTTGAGGCTGAATTTCGACAGCCAGGCACTTGCTCCTCCTCCCAGAAATCGTGTCATTTTCAACTGGCCCGAGCAAAAGGGCGCCCTCGGAAACCGCTCTCGAAACACTCTCCCCAGGATTGGAGACGTTGAACCCGAGGAACTCCTGCATTTTTGAGGCAGAAGTTGGCTGGCAGCTCCACGAGCCGTTCAATGAACAGGAGTAGTAATCTTTCCCGAGCTTGTAAAGCCTGTTCGTGTTATTGAGCCAGTCGAGAGTGTCCCACCTAGCGTTATCCCCTTTCTTGTGTTTCGTTATGGTCACCTGCGGGACGAGGTGAAGCGTCTCATTCGGGTCGACATAGCTCACGACGACCCGCTTGTACTCGATAACATAGCTGTCGAGGGCGTTTGCCTTCTTAGCAGAGTCAGAGAGCAATTGTTCGGAATCCTTCGAAGGATTCGAGCAGCCGAAAAGAAGCAAGATGAAAAAGATTATTGCCAGAATTTCTCCCTTCATGCCAGCACCTAAACCAAAAACTCAGACCCGTCCTTTGCGACATGGGACTCTTGGTAAATCTCCTGCGCCTCTTTCTCGAGCGCCCTGTCGTCTTCGTATCTGTTGGAAATGTGGGTCAGCACCAATCTCTTCACTCCGGCTTTCTTTGCAACCTTTGCTGCTTCGGAAACAGTCGAGTGCCTCTTGAGCTCCGCTTCCGCCTTCAGCTCTTTCCCGAAAGTCCCGTCGTGAATCAGGAGGTCAGCGCCTTTCGCAGCCTTCTCCACCTCGGCGCAGGGCATCGTGTCCCCGGTGTAAACAATCTTCTTTCCTGGCACTAGCCCACTTATCTCCTCGAGTTTTACTGTCTTGCTCCCGATTTTCAGCTTCCCCTTCTCCTGAATCTCGGTGAACATCCTTCCCCTAAGCCCCTTTCCATGGGCCTTCTTCTCGTCGAACTTTCTCTTCTGATCCTCTTCGAATACGAAGCCGAGGCTTGTCGCGTAGTGAAGAGTATTGAATGGGCAAATCGTGAATCCGTCTCCCCTGTAAACAAACGCTGAATCGATATCCTTCGCTTGAAGCAGACTCGAGTGGACCAATTCCTCAAGCCTTTCCCTCGTTCCCGTTGGGCCGTAAACCTCGACAGGCTCGCTCCTCCCAATCATCCCGAGGGTCTCAATCAGGCCGGCAATCCCCAGATAGTGGTCTGCGTGGAGATGGCTCACAAAGATTGCCTTTACCTTTGCATAGCTCACCCCGAAGCGCATCATCTGGCGCTGGGTCCCCTCCCCGCAGTCGAACAGGTAGATGTTCCCAGAATGCCTGAGCGCAACGGCGCTCGTTCCCCGCTCGACGCTCGGAAGCGACCCCCCTGAGCCTATGACTACTACTCGAATCATGCAAGGTTAGGGGAGTCGAAAGTTTATATACCGTTGCGGGGCATATTTTCTCGGTGGTATTCATGGCAGAAGAAAAGGAAATACGGATTTGCAAGGAGAACATGTTTGACATTGTCGCGGCGATAATGGCCGCAGGGGTCGTGATAAACACGAGCACCCACGAGGAGCACGCCGATGCGACCCTCCGCTACTACTACGAGTTCAAGAGCAAGCTCGGCGAGAAGGAAGGTCAGCATGAACTATTGTGATGTAGGAATGGCTCGGAAGATTTGTGACAATGGGGAAGAAAAATGACTACTATGGTGGGCCAAATTGCGATGATTTTTAGCGCTGCCCTTATCGCTTTTTTGTTCATTATTTTACCCATATTCTCTTTTTTCCCGGAGCCGTTTGGGTTGCTCTTGGTCTGGCTCGGGATAGACAAAAATAACCGATTCGAACAACTACTCGGGGCAGCATTCATGTTAATGGGAACCGCCTTTTTCTTCTGGTCCCTCGCCGCACTTGAGAACTCTGATATGCTCCAGTTTATCATTCTTCTCGTGCCCTCGTTCGTATTCATTGCACTTGGAGTATTGGCTTGGAACGGGTATGTGAACCGTTTTCTAGGTAAAAAAGAGAAACAGCCAGAAAACTAAGCCGATTCAAATTCTCGAATTTAGGATTCCTGGAAGTTTACGAAAAAGGACAACGCTTAGATTCGGATTCCGAAATGTTTAAAAGCTAAGATAATTCAATTGATAATGTGAAAATCGCACATCTGCTCATCGTTCTGTTGCTGGTGTATGGGGTTATGGGGTGCACTTTGTTCCAGGATGAAGTTGATAAAAAGCTCTCCGATTGCGAAAATACGAATTCGATGGTGATGTACCAGGCCTGTTCTCTTACTGTGGTAGAGGAAACCGCAAAGACAAATCCAGAACGGGCAAGAAAGGCATGCGAACGGATAAGAGGTTCCGTTGAGCAGAGCGTCAAATCCCAAGCAAAGGGAAGCGATTTCATTACTGTGACAGCCGAAATGATGGCAGAGAACGTTTATGACCGCTGTTTATCCCAAGTTGACAATGCCCTGGAAAAATAAAGTGATGAAAGAACCCACTGACGCTTGAAGTTGAATTCCAGAGAGTTATCGAAAAAAGTAGGCGCCAGGGACGAGATGAATTCGAAATCCCTTTGTTTTCTTTGGGTCGAAGTCCGTTTTTCTTTTGGGACATTGAAAGACCTTTTCTTTTTTTAAAAGAAAAGGTATTTCATTGAACTCGCACTCCGCGTAAGCGGAACCAGATTGCCTGCCTCTGTTGAACCGACGCTAAAGTCAGTTCCTGATCTCAAGTCTGGCGCGTTAACCAGATTCCGCCACCCTGGCACGTGAGCATACTCTACACACTAAGGGTTATTAAAAATAATGGGAACGGATTCATTTTCCCAAATACCATCGGACGTATTGCTTGTGGTTGCCAACGAAGTGGATTCGCTTGACCATCGAGCTTTCGTCTTCGATGTAGGCAATCCTGTATCCGCCGACCTCCTCGATTTTGTACTTAGATGAATGGAGGCCTCGCCCAGGAAGAGGATTTTTCATCTGTTCGAACTTTTTCATTATCCTCTGCTGGACGCTTTTATCGAAACTGCTGAAATGCTCGTCCCAGCCCGGCTTGAATTCGAGAGCCCATTTTCGAAGTTCCAATTGGCTCACCTGTACTTTGAAAGGGCCTCCTTCTCAGACAGGTATCTCTTCCCGGGGCGTTTCATCTCCTGCTCCTCGTCCTCAAGTTTTCTTTCGGCTAACTCTCGCTCGATATCCTTCACTAGTCCATATTCCTTGTTCAGCGAGAGGATGCCCATTCTGAGGGCATCGGTTTTCGAGCGGGCGAGCCCGATTTCGACAGCTCTCTGAAGTATTAGTTCAGGCAGTCCTTCGAACTCTAGCGTTGTTCGCATGCTAATCACCCTCCAATTGCATGCTATTTATGCATAAAACGACTATATAAGGTTTTGCATGGGGAAAACTGAGGGTTATTAAAAATAATGGAAAAAGAGACTGAACTCAGCCGAGCGAAATCTCGACGTGCACGGTCTCCAAGCTTACGGTATAACGTAAGCCTTTAAATACCCCGCCTGCGGAATTACCTGTATGGACGAGCGGGTTTGGAAAGTTATCGAGAGCTGGAATTACTGGGGGCGCGAGCCAGAGACGGGGATGCCGAGGGATGTTACCCGGCGCGCGGAAGGACTGCTCGGAGGCCCAGAGGCCGTTTATTTCTACGGTCCTAGGAGGGCCGGCAAGACGACTGTTTGTCTTCAGCTCCTATCGCATCTCTCGAAAAAATTCGGGGCCGAGTCCTGCCTTTACATCAATTTTGAGGAGCCTTCCTTTTCTGGAATGCTGAAAACGGACTTTATAAGCGAAATCGTTGAGCGACAAAAATGGGAGTTCGGAAAACCTCCCCGTTTCGTTTTTCTCGACGAGGTTCAGGGGGTGCCTGCCTGGGAGAAGTGGGTCAGGGCAGCAGTTGACAAGAAAGAGCGCAAGGTCTTCGTGACCGGTTCGTCTGCCAAACTGTTGAGCTCGGAATTCGCGACAACACTCGGAGGGAGGGGTTTTGGATTTATGGTTCTCCCGTTCTCATTCGGAGAGTTCCAAAGGGCAAGGCCTGGCGCAAGGTTTGACGATTACCTAGAAACAGGAGGTTACCCAGCCGTCGTTCTCGAGAAAAGCGGGGAGAGGCGCTCGCGGCTCCTTGAGGAGTATTTCGAGACCGCAGTGGCGAAGGACATCTCCGCCCGCTACCAAGTCCGAGACGTGCCGACCTTAAGGACGCTCGCGGTCTATGTGCTTACGAACTCCGGAAAACTCTTCAGCTATAACAAGCTTCGGGAGATGACGGGCCTCTCGTTTGATGCCATAAAGCTCTACCTCTCCTATCTCGAGGACGTATTCCTGGCGTTCCAGGTTCCGCAGTTCTCCTACTCAATGAAAAAAGCGATGGAAAAACCGAGAAAATACTATGCCTATGATCTCGGACTTCAGTCCGCGGTGTCAAAGTCATACAGTCCAGACTGGGGCAGAAAGGCCGAGGGGGCAGTCGCGATAGAGCTTAAAAGAAGGGGAGGGGAGCCGCAGTACTACGTTAATAACACAGAAGTCGATTTTGTGGTTAAGGACGGACTTAAGCTGACTGCGCTGAACGTTTGCTATTCGGAGAAAGCGCCAGAACGGGAAACCGCCGGACTGGAAGAGTTCAAAAAGAAGCACCGAAACTCTGCTACCGTACTGCTTTCCGGGGAGAAACAAATTATCAAATGGCTAAAGGAAGAAAAATAAACAGAAAAAGAGACTGAAACCCACGAACGAAAAACCGAATCCTCGCGGGGCGAGCCCGAGCGAGCCGGATTTTGTTTGTGCTTGTGTTCGAAATCAGCCAAGCGATATCTCGATGTGCACGGTGTCCGGGACTCTCACCCGCATGATTTGCCTGAGTGTCCTCTCGTCCTGGGCGACATCGATGATTCTCTTGTAAATCTTCATCTCCCACTTTTCGTAGGTGTCCGACCCATCCCCGCAGGGAGTCCTTCGGCAGCAAATCTTCAGTCTTTTTGTCGGAAGCGGGACCGGCCCTCGGATTTCCACTCCTGTTGCCTTTGCAATCTCCTTAATCTGACCACACACTTCGTCGAGTTCCTTGGGGTTCTTCCCAACCAACTTGATTCTTGCCTTGCTTTCCATAGTTTATCGCACCCATCAGGCTCCCGTCGCTAAAGGACGGGATACCAAAAATAAACAAAACTAAGCGCTCGCCCTCGGCGTCACGCTTAGGACGACCCCCGCGGCGACCGTCTGGCCCATGTCGCGGATGGCAAACCTGCCGAGCGGCGGGAAGTCCGCGAACTTCTCAACGACCACTGGCCTGAGCGGTTTTATCTTCACAATCGCCACGTCACCCGTCTTAATGAAGTCCGGGTTCTTCTTGGCAGTCTGCCCGGTCTTCGGGTCCTTGAGCTCCGTTATCTCGGTTATAGTGCACGCGACCTGGGTCGTGTGTATGTGGAAAACGGGCGTGTATCCGACTGCGATTGCAGTCGGGTGCTCGAGGACGACAATCTGCGCCGTGAATTCCTGCGCGACTGTCGGCGGGTTGCTGGACGGCCCAACGACCTCTCCCCTCCTCACGTCCTTCTTGTCGACGCCCTTCACGTTGAAGCCGACGTTATCGCCCGGGATTGCCTTCTCGAGCTCCTCGTGGTGCATCTCGATTTTCTTCACCTCTCCCTTCGCTCCGGAGGGCATGAAGACGACGAGTTCGCCTGGCTTGAGGACTCCTGTCTCGACCCTTCCGACGGGGACAGTGCCGTGTCCGGTTATCGTGAATACGTCCTGGACAGGAAGACGAAGTGGCTTGTCAAGCGGCTTTGGCGGGACGACGAGCTTGTCGAAGCACTCGATGAGCGTTGGGCCCGTGTACCAGGCAGTTTCGGCCGCCTTCTTGGTTATGTTCGCTCCCGTGTATGCAGATACGGGGACGAACGGGACAGTGTCGACCTTGTAGCCGATGTTCCTCAGCAATCCACTGAGGGTCGACTTGAGCTCCTCGTATTTCACCCTGTCGAAGTTCACCGCGTCCATCTTGTTAACGGCCACGATGAGCTGGGAAATGCCGAGCACTTTCGCCAGGAAGGCGTGCTCCTTCGTCTGGGGCTGCACTCCCTCTTTCGCCGAGCAGACGAGCACGGCGGCATCAGCCTGCGATGCCCCGGTTATCATGTTCTTCACGAAGTCCCTGTGGCCGGGTGCATCGATAATCGTGAAATAGTATTTCGCTGTCTTGAACTCCTTGTGGGCCACGTCAATCGTGAGGCCCCTTTCCCTCTCCTCCTTAAGCTCGTCCATGGCGAAGGCAAACTCAAATGTCGGTTTTCCGACTTTCTCAGCCTCTTCCTTGAGCCTCCTGAGGTCCTGCTCGCTGAGAGCACCTGTTTCATACAGTACTCTGCCGACCGTTGTGCTCTTTCCATGGTCGACGTGCCCGATAAATATCAGGTTCAAGTGTTCCTTTTCTGCCATAATACACACCTCCAGTAGGAAAATACACCGCATATCTGCCAAGACAATTAAATAAACGTTCGCACGCAAGGCGCTAAAAGCGGCGTATGGTATTGCTGCGAATCAATTTTTAAATGTTTCTGGGGCAAGAATACACTGTTGTATCTCTAGGACAAATTTCTGCGAAATTTGTCCACATTGGAATTAGCAAATTCCAACACAGGGACAAAATCGAAAAACAATACCCAAAAACGCTCAGCTCGAAATGTGCGGGCTCTCAAGAACTCGATTGGCGCGTGTTATGGTGCGCCGGCTCCGCGAGGGGCTTGCGAGCGAATCGTATTATTTTTTCGGTATATCACTATACTCTCCGGGGGTCGTTTCATGAAAAAAACAGGAACTGTAACGCTGAAAGAAGGTTTTGCGAAGATGCAGAAGGGGGGCGTCATAATGGACGTCACTACCCCAAAGCAGGCCCTGCTTGCCGAACGGACTGGAGCAGTGGCGGTGATGTCCCTTCATGCAGTTCCAGCTGACATAAGGGCCGCAGGAGGGGTCGCCAGGATGGCAGATCCATCCGTGACCCAGCAGATAATGGCTATTGTCACCATACCCGTCATGGCAAAATGCAGGATAGGCCATTTTGCGGAAGCCCAGATTCTCCAGGAGCTTGGAGTCGACATGGTGGACGAGTCTGAAGTCCTCTCCCCTGCGGACGAGGAGAACCACATCGACAAGCACAAGTTCACAGTTCCTTTCGTTTGCGGGGCCCGCGACCTGGGCGAGGCCCTGCGCCGCATCGGCGAGGGCGCGGCCATGATCCGCACCAAGGG
>JBFYLO010000022.1:0-2479 GCA_041305385.1 Microcaldota archaeon
AGAAAACCTCGCCCGCCCTGTCCCAATCAACCTTTCCCAGGCTTTTCTTGAGCATCGCCTCGAGGTATTCGGAAACGCAGAGGGATGCGACCTTGTCATCCGCCAGTTTGGTATAAAAGGGAGTGAATGAATCGAAGAAGAACTGGTTCATCATCACATTGCCGTTCTCGCCATCGGAAGTGGGAACTAGCAGCGGGGGGGAGATGCTCGCCTTCATGGCGGCCCTTTCCCTCGCGACCCAATTCGCCTTGTCGTAGACTCCGCCTGCCCCGCATCCGCTCTGGTGGTCGATGCCGGGCTCGCGGACAACTGTCACTATCGATTCGGTCTCGGTTCCAGAGCTCGCACTTAAGATATGGGGCTCATTGAAAATCTTGAACCTGTTCCATTCCCCGTTTGGCAATTCGAGAGGGCATGCCCCGGGGTTCTCGACTGCAGGGAGAATCATCCACTTGTAGCCGGCTTTCTTTATCTCCCGGATGAGTTGGAACAGGTCCCCCTCGTCCCCGGGAATTCCCATCTCAGGAAGCCAGAAGCCCTTTACATTGGAAAGCGCCTTCTCCCCGAAAAGGGATGCGAATTTCTCCCTCCATCTCCCGATTTGCGCGCCCCAGTCCGCTTTCGGAATCGCAGGGAAATATGGGTGGTAATAGCCGGTGCCTGTGAACTCAATTGAATCCGGGTATTTCGCAAGCGCGTTCCTGTACTGCTCAATGATGTTCCCCAGCTGTTCATCCGTCCCACGCATGTCCAAGTGGACGTACATGTTGTTGAAATCGTCTGACCCGCAGAGCCTCTCGAGGCTCTCGAGAAGGGTCCCTGAGAAATCGAGCATTATTTTCGGGTCGAACCCATCCTCTCTCAGCCTCGTGACGAATTTGGCCGGGTTCGCGTAGGCCATGGCCATCTTCTGGGCGTCGTAGTTGCCCTCGTAGAGCATCTTCTCGAGGTTGCCTATGAGCGACTCGTTCTCCCAGCGCTTTGGGTTCATTATGTTCTTCGGGTAGACGAACCATATGAGGGGCTGGTGCATGTGGAGCCAGGGGACGTATATGGCCTTGGCTAGGGATATCTTTGAGTCTGCGCCTGCTTTTTTCTGAGCCATGAGGACCCCCTCCGGGTGGTTATCAGCGAGCCCGACCGCTGGCTCGTAAACCGCTTTTGCCCAAGGAGCTTATTATATCCTGCTGAGGAGGGTCTTGCGGACGTCCTCGTTGTCTCCCTTAACGCCCTTTATCCTGGCAGCTGCCCCGCCCTCATTCACGAATTCGAGCCATGGGGCAAAGTGATTGCCGTGGGCATGGTAGAGAACGCTCTGGAGCGGAATCGTTTTGAGCCTGTCGATGAATTCGACTATGTCCTTGGCTCTCCCGACCTCCTGCCCGTTCGGGAGCTTGAAAACGAATTCCTGCCCAGGTGCGCAGATTTTCTTCCTTTCCCTAGTCATCTTTACCTCGACTAGTCTGTTCAGTCTTGACATGATTACACCTCCCGAGTGTGTAAGGGTAACGGAGGGGGGGTATTTAAAGATAGATGGTATTAGCGGAAGTTGTCGTATCCCGAAATAACTTTCTCTCAGTAATTGAAAAGGACCTTATGAAGAAGCTCAACCTTCGCAAGGTTCGCTGAATCTTCAAGGAGAGGGACAAAGACGCCCTCTCCGTCTACCAGATAGCAAAACAGCAGAACATCTCTCCCCAGTGGGTAAACGCCCTTTACTGTGAGTGGAAGGAAACTGGAAGATATCTCCTTCATGGATGACGCCTCAAGGCTGATGGTAGGTTATGGTTTGTTCTCGAATGCTACGGCGGAGAATTCAGTGGAAGTTCTGGAAAAAGCAGTTGCCAAGCATGGTGCGCCAAAGGCAATGCTTACTGGGAGGGACACGCAATTCTATGCAACTTTCAAGGATGAACGGGAAGCTGGAGAGACTTACTTCCAGAAGTTCCCCAAGGCAAACCACATCAAGCACATCCTTGCAAGGGTTTCCCACCTCAGACGTGCGGAAAGATTGAGTGGTTCTTTGGGGAAGTCAAGCGGAGGCTTCACCACTTCAGGGATTTGGACCACTTCATGTATTGGTTCAATGAGGTGAAACCTCACATGAGCCTGAGGTGGGATGAACTTGAAACGCCAGCTCAGGCGTTCAGGCGAAAGACGCCGAAAAGGATTAAAGCTCCAATGGAGGTGAAGATACGTGCTCTCGAATCCTCGAGAGAAACTTAATTTGGGACAACACAGATGAGGAGTAAAAGCTGAAAAAAGAGAAAAAAAGAAACCGGACAGCAGTTGGCTGCTGCGGGTTTCCTTTTCTGCGTCTACTAGCAGGTTGCGTAGGTACCAGACAGCGTGACGCTCGAGCTTCCGATTCCTGCACCGATGAACATGTTCAGGAGAAATCCTGCGGAAGCTGAGATTATCAGCCCAAGAACGCCTCCTACGAGCATTGCAGTCGCCCATACGGATGCCCTTGCCCTGG
>JBFYLO010000023.1:0-14389 GCA_041305385.1 Microcaldota archaeon
GGCAAAACCCAACCAACGAACTCGCGGGCGGCACGGTGCTCGCTTCAACGAGAGCGAGGCCGTTCGTTCCCCGGCTCCCGAGCAACTCGAGTGTCGAGTTATTTTGGCGGTTTGCTATAACTGGCTGTTTCTGACAAAGAGGCTCTAGACTTCCGCGAGAATCGCCGTGTACTCACTTCCATATGCCCTGCCGCATTCTCCGCAGAGATTATAAAAAAAGTAGGCTTTTTTCACGGTCCTGCCCTTTTTCCTGACGAATTCCTCCATTTTCTCCATCAGCTTGGAGGTATCCTTGCAAGTGCCTTCGAAAACCTTTGCCATGAACCTGCCGGAGAACTTCACGACTTCGGCTTCCGGAACCTCCCGGCTTACAGACACGTAAACCTCCGAAGTCCAGAGGGCAGTGTCCGAAGAGAGCATGATGATCTCCGGGGGAAGGGCCCTGGCGCTCTTGACCTTTGTTATTGTGTTGCTGAAATCAGGAGGGCATTTAAAAAAATTCGAGACCGTCTCTTTCAAGAAGAGCTTGTTTCTCCAGGTGAACTCCTTTCCATCCCATTTGCTAGGGTCGAAACTAGGGCAGCAGAACCCATGAAAATTGCTCTTGGCCATGAATCTCCCGCAAGCATATGGAGTTTCCCTACTATAAAGCTAACGGTCCAACGGGTTCTGTAGAAAACCTAGGGGCAGCAGCGCACCGCGGCAGGCGGCAGCCGGATGCCGCCTGGTCGGCTCCCGGGAGCCGACCTGCCTGCCCGGGCAGGCAGCCGCATGTTGGGGGCGCTGCTGCCGGGCATTTCTACAGGGCCGGTCCAACGCTAATGTTTTATTAGTGACTGTAAAATCTCCCTAGTGGTGATGGGATGTCCGAAGAAGAGGCGGATATGCTCCGGCAAATGCAGTCTGCAATCTCAATTCTCGAGAATTGCCCCGGGTTCGCGAAGATGATTCCGGAAGTGAGGTCAAACATCTCCTACGCCAAGATTGGCGCGAAGAATCCCAAGGATGTTCTCGCAGTAGATGGAAGAATAACAATAGCTGGCGGCTTGCCAAAAGCTTCCGGGAAACCCGCATGGGGCGCCTCGAGCCACACCGCCCGCCTTCTCATCGAACTCCAAAAACGAGACCCCTCGGTGAGATGCCTGATGAATTTCGCCAACGACAATGGGATTTCCCGCTGGCTCGCTTCTTACTGCAAGAAGAAGAACTGGGTCCTTGCCCCCATTGACCGGGTTCTCGAGCCAAAGGACGCGAGCGAGCCCGAGGGAGGCTCTGCCCCGTGGAAAGCCAGCGAGGCGTTCAGAATTTCTCGCGGAAGAACTCCCAAAGCGATGTATGAGATGCCTGCAAATGGAAAAGAGCCCCTGAGCTATCTTGCCGGCCCGGACCCGGTTGCAGTTGCCCGGGAGATGTGCGGGCTAGCTGAGAGTTTTACCGGGATTCCAACTCCAAAAAAAACAGCACCCTCAACTGAGATGCCCTCCATGGGAAAGGTCTCGCCCGAAATTTTCAACTCCATAATCCTCCCCAACTTGGGAGCGCCCTCAAAAAGCATAATCGTTCCCCCGCAGCACGGAGTTGACTGCGGGGTCGTGAAGCTCGGCGGAAAATACCTCATTTTTGAAGCCGACCCGGTTTACATCGCAAAGGAGCTCGGGATGAAACAGGCTGCCTGGTTCGCGGTCCACGTACTCGCAAGCGATGTTGCGGTGATGGGAGCCAAGCCGGCTTATTTATGCATCGACCTCAACCTGCCCCTTGAGACAACTGTTCCCGAGTTCAGCGACATGTGGAAGACGATAAGCTCGGAATGCAGGAAGCTCGGCATAAGCATAGTCGCAGGCCACACTGCAAAATATCCGGGTTGCAATTTCCCGATGGTGGGGGGGGCAACGATGGTTGGGGTCGCTGACAGGTACATAACCCCGAAAATGGCCAGGCCGGGGGACTCAATAATAATAACTAAAGGCGCAGCCATCGAGGCATCGGGCCTTCTCGCGTCATTCTTCTACGACAAAGTGAAGGAGAGGATAGGGAAAGGGATGGCGGACAAGGCGAGGGCGCTCACGTGGAAGATGAGCGTTGTTGAGGACGCGCTGACAGCTTTCAAAACAGGCGGAGTGAATGCGATGCACGATGCGACAGAATGCGGGGTTTACGGGGCATTATTCGAGATTGCCAAGGCGAGCGGAGTCGGGATGGAGATAGAGAAGGGGAAAATACCCCTGCTCCCCGAGGCAAAGGCAATCTGCGGGCTCTTCAAAATCGACCCGTATATCTCCATAAGCGAGGGGACTCTTCTAATTTCGGCAAGAAAGGAAAAAGTCCCCGGGATCCTCCGCGCGCTAAAAAAGAAGAAAATAGTCTGCGCGGAGATTGGGAGGGTCACAAGGAAAAAGGAAATCCTTCTCAGCGAGAACGGGGTGAAAAGAAAGCTCATCCACCCGAGGGTCGACCCCTTCTGGGCTGCGTGCTCTGGAGAGGCTCTCAAATGAACCGAATTTGGTGCCGAGGGCAGGAAGGCGGCTCCATTCGAAATAAACATCGCGAACCCTAGAAAACGTTTTAAATCTATTTTTTGAAAAGACTGTGCGTAAGCGAAGGGAATAGAAAAAAAGAGGTGTATCTATGTATCCTGTTTCTTCGCAGGCATACGACCGAGCGATAACAGTATTCAGCCCTGATGGAAGGCTGTTCCAGGTAGAATATGCGAAAGAGGCTGTTCGAAGGGGAGCGACCACCATAGGCGTTGTTTGCGCCGACGGAGTGGTAATCGTTGCCCACAAGAACATTACCTCCAAGCTGCTCATGGCGGAGTCCATGAAGAAGATTTTCAAAATCGATGACCACATCGCAGCTACGGCCTCAGGCCTTGTTGCAGACGCCCGAAGGCTCATTGACGCAGCGAGAATGGAATCGCAGAGGCACAGGCTCTCCTACAACGAGAGCATAACCGTCGAGATGATAGCCAAGGACCTCTGCGACCTCATGCAGGTTTATACCCAATACGGCGGAATCAGGCCATTCGGAGTCTCGCTCCTGATTGCAGGAGTGGATGACGAGCCGGTCCTCTATGAGGCCGAGCCGAGCGGGGCGCTCACGGGCTACAAGGCCGACGCCATAGGCTCGGGAAAGAAGGAAGCCGAGGAATTCTTCGAGAAAGAATACAAGGAGGGAATGTCCGTCGAAGAGGGAATCGGGCTCGCTCTCAAGGCCATGAAGAAAACCACTGATACCAAGCTCAAGTCCGACAACGTGGACATCGCGGTCATAACCAAGAAGGACAAACAGCTCGTTCTTCTTTCCCCCGAGGAAACGGACGCGTACCTCGCAAAGGCATAAGCCAGGGGGTCTGTCCTATGGTAAGTCTCGACCACGCCATAATCGCCCGCCTTGAGTCTCACGGCGAGAGGTTCGAGCTTCTGGTCGATCCGAAACTGGGCTACGATTACAAGATAGGCAAGAAGCCCGACCTCACCAACGTCCTTGTTGCCGAGGAAGTGTTCAAGGACGCCAGGAAGGGGGAGCGCCACAAGAGCGACTTGCTGAAGAAAATCTTCGGGACCGAAGACATCAACGAGATTGCGAAGAAGATATTCAAGGACGGGGAAATCCAGCTGACCACCGAGCAGAGGAAGACAATGCTCGAGGAGAAGCACAAGAAGATTGTC
Source organism: Microcaldota archaeon (assembly GCA_041305385.1). Classification (GTDB taxonomy): domain Archaea; phylum Micrarchaeota; class Micrarchaeia; order Burarchaeales; family JAKAKT01; genus JAKAKT01. The sequence goes on from JBFYLO010000023.1 coordinate 3,672, forward strand.
GCGATTCTTGCCCGGGAATCGGTAGACCCGAGGACGGGCGCGCCGCATCCCCCGCAGAGGATTGAGAAGGCGATGGAGGAGGCCCGGGTCAAGGTGGACCCCTTCAAGGACGCCGAGGCGCAGATTGCCGACGTGATGAAGGAGCTCCGGATTCTCCTTCCGATGAAGTTTGAAAAGGTGAGAATTGCGGTGAGGCTTCCCGCAGAAGTCGCGGTGAGGGCCTACGGGACAGTGAAGGAGTTTGGAATCCAGAAAGAGGAGTGGCAGAAGAACGGCGACCTGATTGCCGTCGTTGAAATGCCCGCGGGGATGCAGGCAGATTTCTTCGACAGAATCGGCCGCGCAACTTCGGGAAGAGCAGAGACAAAGGTTTTGAAGTAACTGATGGTGATTGAATGAAGATTGTTGTTCCAGGAGAGCTCCTCGCGGACAAGCCGGTGAGGATGCAGGACGCCTATGTTGAGGGCGGAAAGACATACTCCGAGGTAGTCGGGCTTTTCCACGATACCGAGATGAAGCTCGTTGCCCTCGAGGGCGCATACCTGCCTTTGGACGAGGACTACCTGGTCGGGGTCGTGGAGGAAGTGAAGTTCGCAGGCTGCACAGTGGACATAAATTCCCCCTATTCGGCTTTTCTCTCCAACAAGGACACGCGCTTCCAGTTCGAGATGGGAGACATACTGTTCGCAAAGGTTAAGGGTGTCGACGAGGTGAAGAATGTCAATCTCTTCGACGCCAGGAAGCTCCAGGGGGGCGAGATAATCCAGATATCCCCTGTGAAAGTGCCGCGCGTGATTGGCAAGAAGAGCTCGATGCTCAACATGCTCATCGACTACACGCGCAGCGAGATTTATGTTGGAAAGAACGGGAGGCTGTGGATAAAGGGAGGGGATTCCACCCTCGCAGCCCGCTCAATCCTCAAGATTGAGAAGGAGGCGCACATGACGGGCCTCACTGACAGGATGAAGGATTTCCTGGAAAAGGAAAGAAGTGAAAACAAGGTTTGATGGTGATTTTATGGGTGGAGGAAGCGACAAGCCGGCCCTAATCGTCGACGGAAAGAGGCTCGACGGCAGGGCGTTGAATGAGTTAAGGCCAATCAAGATAAAGGCCAGCGTGTTGCACAGGGCCAACGGCTCTTGCTACATAGAGTGGGGCGGGAACAAGATACTCGCAGCAGTATACGGGCCCCGGGAGTGCATCCCTAGGCACAAGATAGACCCCTACACTGCGGTCATAAACTGCAGGTACAGGATGTCCCCGTTCGCCTCGCTTGAGGAGCACAGCAAGGCGGGGCCTTCAAGGAGGTCAACCGAGCTCTCGAAAGTGATCCGCGAGGTGTTCGAGAACGTGGTCATAGGTTCGAAATACCCAAAGACTTCCATCGACATCTCGATGGAGGTGCTCCAGGCGGACGGCGGCACAAGGTGCGCAGCCATAACCGCAGCGTCGGTCGCACTCGCAGACGCAGGCATACCGATGAAGGACCTCGTGTGCGCAGTGGCGGTCGGGAAAATCGAGGGGCAGCTGGCCATAGACTTCGCAAAACTCGAGGACAACTTCGGGAATGCGGACATTCCGATAGCGATTTCCTCGCGGAACAAGGAGGTTCTCCTGCTCCAGATGGATGGTTTGATGACAAAGGACGAGATGTCGCAGGCAATCGACATGGCCCTCGCAGCATCCGAGGGCGTCCATGCGCTCCAGGTGGAGGCGCTCAAGGACGTCTATGCGCGGAAGGCCAGCGACAAGCCGGATGAACAGGTGTCTTAAGGGTGTGTTATTATGGAAATACTCAACGAAATAAAGAAGGATTACGTCCGCGACCTCATGCAGAAGGGCAAGAGGGCGGACGACCGAAAACTTGATGAATACAGGAAGGTGGAGTTAGAGAAGAACCCGCTCACCTCTGCGGAGGGCTCGGCCATTGTCCGAATCGGGAACACGCAGGTGCTTGTGTCTGCGAAAATAGACGCAGTCGTGCCGTTCTCAGACAGGCCGACCGAGGGCGTCCTCGCGACCAACTGCGAGCTGCTGCCCCTGGCCTTTCCGACGTTCGAGTCAGGGCCGCCGAGCGAGGACTCAATCGAGCTCGCGAGGGTTGTCGACAGGGGGATAAGGAGCTCCGAGACTCTTGACCTCAACTCGATGTTCATCGAGGAGGGTAAGGTCTGGGGGGTTTACCTCGACATTTATGTTCTCGATTTTGACGGCAACTTTTTCGACGCAGCCACCCTCGCGGCGATGAGCTCGCTGCTGAGCGCAAGTTACCCGAAATACGAGGACGGCAAGGCCATACACGAGCCCACAAAACCCCTCGCCCCGAAGAGCAAGGTCGTTTCGTGCACCATTGCGAACATCCTCGGAAAGAAGGTCGTCGACCCGACATACGATGAGGAAGTGGCGATGGATACGCGCGTGACCATTGCGACTACGGATGAAAAGCTCTGTGCCATCCAGAAGGGCAAGAGCGGATCCCTTAAGAGAGACGAAATCATGGAACTGATAGACATGTCGTTTGAGAAAGGAGCCCAGCTCAGGGCTTTGCTTTGAACGGTGATCATATGGTCAGCAAAGAGGTTAGGTGCGGTCCCGAGATGCGCAAGCGGGCGAACAAGATAAACAAGATTAAGAGCTCGATGCACGAGTGCCACACCTGCGGAAAGAAGAAAGTGAAGAGGATAAGCAACGCCATATGGAAGTGCAAGTCCTGCGGCTCGGTTTTCGCCGGAGGCAGCTACTCCCTGGTGACCCCCACCGGCAGTGCCGGCAGGAGGATTGTCGAGGTAAAGACTTCGAAGGTGTAACCACATGTACCACTGTTGGAAATGCAAAAAGGAAGTTAAGGAGCTCGACCCGGTTTTCGTGAGATGCCCCTACTGCGGTTGCCGCGTGCTTTTCAAGCAGAGGCAGCCCATAGCCCGCGACGTCAAGGCTGAATAGATGTACCTGACGACCAGCCGGAAGCCCTCGCTCACTTCGAAAAGGTTGTGCAGGGCCCTCGCGGCTCTCCTGCCCCGCGGAATCTATGAGAACAGGGGCAAGAAGGGCATCGGGGAAGTGGCTGACAGGGCAAGGCAGCTCGGGAAAAGCCGCGTTCTTCTTCTCTACGAAAACCAGGGCAATCCCGACAAATTCGTGTTCATGGATGTCGGGAAGGGCTGGAGCTGGCTTTCCCCGGAAGTGAAAGTCACTAAATTGGGGCAAGTCCCGAAAATGGAATTTAAGACAAAGGAGCTTCGCCTCGAGGGGGAAAAGAAGGAGGAACTCGCAAATCTGTTCAATTTGGAAGAGCCGAGCAATGACGAGGAACTTCGCCTAGTCCTCTCATCCGATAATTGGTCTTTTTATTCAGGGAAGAAAAAACTATTCTCATTGGGTGTTAGCTATGGAATACAGGGCAGTGCTGGAAATCCCGCTTAAGGATTCTAAGATGGCAAAGAGCGCCTACAGTTCGCTGATTCAGGAGACCGAATTCACGAAGAAGAGCAGGGCAAAACTCAAGGTCGAGGGCTCTAAGCTAATCATTACAATCGTTGCTGGTGACTTTGCCTCCTTCCGAGCAACAATCAATTCCTACTCCCGCCTCCTGGCAGTCTTTTTCGGGGCGAAAGAAGTTGTTGAGCAAGAGCCGTAACTCAATAGTATTCCTTTTTATACTTAAAATGTGCAAATAATGTAGTATTGTCAATTAAATTCGTGGGGGATATCTATGTCTCAAGCGGTGGCGAACTCAAGAACAGTCATCCATAATCCTCGATTTCAAGGGATGGGCGCAGCGATAGGGGGCCAAGCGATTGCAATAACCGAATTCTACAGGCCAGATATTTTCATGCTTGCGAACGCAACCGGGGCCTTGAAAGCGGCGAGAGAAAGCTGGGCCTATTCACGGGAACTGGAGAAGGACGGGTTCAAGGATGCGGCTAAGGAAGCGAAAAAGGCTTTTTGGTCGGATACCATAAATGTTTTCGTTTCTCTTGTTCCACTTGCCGATACGATCATAAAGACAGGAATCGTGATGGCTACGTGGGGAATAGTCATCCCAGCGGCTATCAGCCTTACTGTTTATTCAAATCAAAAAATTGCTAAGGCGAGGGAAATCGAACTCACCACGCTTTGGAAAACGAATGAAGGAATGAACGGGGCCCAGAATCTTGAATACTCGTTAATTCTTGCGAAGGAACTCGTCAGACTTTATGACAAATATGACAGTCTTGTCGCTAAAGGAAAAGCGGACTCTCAAAAAATCAAGGACCTCAGGGACACAATCGTGCATAAAACTAATATTTACTGTGATGTCGTAAGTTACATGTAATGGCGCGAACTTCTTCACTTCAGCCATACTCCCACAACTTTCGAGCCCCCGACGTCCTTTTTCATTGAATTAGAATTTCTACGAAATTCTAATGCGGACAAATTGCCAACAACTTTGTCCTCCTAGTGAAACCATACTTTCGCTATATTTAAATAAAGCCGAATAAGACCGAAATCTATTTACGTGCAGTGATAACTCCGTAGCCGTGGAGCCTGATCAGCGGGTTATTTCAAAGTCCACATACCCTTTTTTCGGGTCGAGCTTTATGAGCCTGACTTTCACTTTCTGGCCCACCCGGACGCCCCTTCCCCCGCGCGTTATCTTGCCCTCAACCGGCGGCACAATGAGCCTTGCATAAATGCCCTTGTTCGAAGCGCCCGTCACTATGGCATCGAACACCTGTCCGATTTTTCCTGCGAGCAGCACCGCAGCCTCCGCCTTCGTCATGAACCGTTCGACTTTCTTGGATGCCCTCTCCATCTCAGTGCACCATTCCGACGCCATCGTAAGTTCCTCCCTGCCATACGGGGAAGGACTCTTGTTCAGTGTTGCCTTCAGGAGCCGCTGAATTATGAGGTCCACATAGCGGCGATTCGGCGCTGTCGCATGCGTGTAGCTTGTCACCGCAAGGCAGAAGTGCCCGATTGGGTTGCGCCTATCGTACATCACGTACTCCCCCGGGCCGAGAAGCTTCACTATCGTCAAGGAAAGGTCGGGAAACCGCTCAACGTCGGCTTTCTTTTCTTGCTCCAAGAATTTTGATAATGCTATCGCGCTGGGGAGGGCAGGAAGCTTGGTCCCGCGGGCTTTGGCGAAGTCCACTATCTCCTTCCAGTATTTCGGAGTGCGCACAACCCGGTGAATCGTCGGCACGCCGGCGCTTTCCAGAAAGCCGGACATCACCCCGTTTGCGCCTATCATGAAGTTTTCGATTATGCGCTTTGCCCTGTCATCCTCAATTAGCACGAGTCCGAGAACCTGCTCGTTTTTGACAACCGCCCTTGCCTCAAGTGTTTCAAGCTCCAGCGCCCCTTGCCCTGATCGGTATTTGCCAAGCCTAACCGATGCCTCGTCCTGCAGCCTGATCTGTTCCTTCAAGCCAGGGGTGTCGCCTATCTCTTTTGGCATTGGCCCGTTGCCATCCAGCCAAGCGCCAACCTCCTCATAGACCAGCTGCGCCTTGCTTTGAACAATTGCCCGGTATATTCTCCCTGCGCGGACGTTGCCTCTCGGGAGCACGGAGAACTCCACCACCATCGCGAGGCGATCCTGCCTCGGCTTAAGCGAAGAGAGGTTCTTTGACAATTTGTCTGGCAGCATCGGGTAAATTTCTATCCCCGTGTAGACTGATGTAGTGTTCCTGCGTGCGTGCATGTCAATTGCCGAGCCCTTTGGCACGTATGCATCCACGTCCGCAATCGCCACCCTGATGAGTATCTCCCCGTTCTGGGCGCGCTCGCAGTATTCTATCTGGTCGAGGTCTTCAGTGTCAAAATTGTCAATTGACGACCAGAGAAGACCCCGCAGGTCGCGAACTGTTTTTGCCGCCTGTTTGGGCTTGCAGCCATCTAACGAGTTGACTTCGGCCAATACTGCCGGCGGGAACAGCGGCGCAAAGCCGTATTTTCCCATCGCTTTGCGCGCAATCGCCTTCAGGTCAATTTTCCGAAAATCAGCCATGGACGGTATTTGCACCCTACGATTAAATACCTGCCTATTTCAGCTGTATCCCAACTACTTTTGAGCCCTCGGCAGTCCTTGTGACCCCGAGCGCCACATCCGCAGTCGAGAGAACCTGGTCGTTGTGGGTCACCATTATAAATTGAGTATTCTTCGAAAGCTCTTTAACAAGCAGCGCCAGCTTCTTGCTGTTCTCCTTGTCCAGCGCAGCCTCCACCTCATCCAGCAGATAGAACGGCGCGGGTCTGCACATGTGGATTGAGAGAACGAACAGCAAGGTAATCAGCGACTTCTCCCCGCCTGACATCGACTCAACATTTTTTTCGTTCTTGTCCGCCTTCACCTTGAGCTGCAAGCCGCTCTCGAAAGGCTGCGTCGGCTGGTCGAGTGCGAGGTGTCCATCCTCTCTCACGAACACGGTCTTGAACAGCTTCTTGAAATTGTCGTTGACCTGGTTGAACGTCTCCATGAACACTGCCCTTTTCTTCCCGTCTATCTCCCCAATCACCCTCATTATCGAGTTCTTCTCATCCGAGAGCTTCCCCATCTTCGACCTTATCTCATCCATGTCCCGCTTTCTTTCATCGTAGATTTCAGGAGCCCTGAGGTTCACATTCCCAAGCTCGAGCTGCTTAGCCTCGCCATCCCTGACTTTCGCCTCGAGGTCCTCCTTCGGCGCATCAATGGGCTTCACATCCTGGTATTTGTCGAACTCTGCTTTCAAATCCGTGAGCCTGGTCTCAAAGGTCGCCTTTTTCACTGCTATCTCCTGCATCTCCCTGTTCGCCCTGTCCAGCGAGCCCTCGTGCTTCCCAACCTGGACTGCTACCTCGCCAATGGACTTCTCAAGCTCGTTCCTTTTCCCGAAGAGGGCCTCGATGGCTGCGCTTATCTCTTTCATCGCGTTTTCCCTTTCCTTCAGTTTTCCGCTGTTATCGGCAATCCTCTTTCCCATCTCGCCTATCTCCTTCTTCAGCTTGGCAATCCTCGCCCTTGCCCCTTTCGCAGCCTCCCCGTTGGTCTTCGCGCTCTCCTCAACCAACGAAAGCTCGTTCTTCTTCCCCTCGCGTGTCGCTTCCAGCGATGAAATTTGCGCCTTGAGTTCGGAAATCTCCGAATCAATCCTGTCTATCTCCCGGTCATGGTCTTTTCTCCCCCCTTCCTCGAGCATCTTCTTCAGGTAAGCCCTCTGGGTCTCGAGTTCCGCAATCTGCTTCCTCAAGCCATCGGCATCAGCCCCGAGTCTGCTTATCCTCTGGCCCATGAGCCCGATTTCCCTCTCCAGCGCCTCGGCCCTCTTCCTCGCCTCGTCCTTCTCGCCCTCCTTCTCAAGGATGTTCCGAAGCTCTATCTCGAGGGACTTCATCTTCACTTCCTTCTCGGCCTTCTCATGCCTTATGCCCGACATCTCCTCCCGTATCCTCCTCAACTCGGCAATCGCAAACTCCCTCTCGGATTTCATCGCGTCTGCCTTTTTCAAAACCTCCTCCAGCTCCTGCTTCTCCTTCAGGAATAGTTTCGGGGTGAACATCCCGCCGGTGATGATTCCCGAGACCTCGAACAGGTCGCCCTCGAGAGTGACCATCCTGGTTTTTCCGGGCCCGACTTTCTTTGCTTCGTCGACATCGTTCACGAGCAAAGTCCCGCCGAAAACGTAGTTCATCGCTCCCCTGTATTTCGCATCGAACGAAACGTAGTCAATCAAAGGCCCGAGGCCCTTCCCCCCCAGTTCTTTCGGGACTTCCTCGCTCTTCTTCCTATCCAGCGGAATGAATGTGCACCTGCCCCATTTCATTTTCTTGAGCCGTTCAATTGCCCTGGCAGCAGCATCAACGCTTTCCACAACGACATAGTCCATTCGTCCCCCGGCGGATGCCTCAATGGCCACCGCATACTCGGGCTTGAACCTGCAAAGCTCTGAAACAGTCCCGTAAATCCCCCTCAAATCCCCGTCATCCCGCATCTTCAGCACTGCCTTCACTCCTGCAGGGGTCCCGGTAGCGCCAATCCTCGCTGACAATTCGGAGATTCTCTCGCGGGCTTTCAGCCAGTTCTTTTCAAGCTCGGGCAGGTCCTTGTTGAGGTTCCGCTCCTTCTCGAACAGCCTATCGGAATCCGCTGACAATCTCGCTACAAGCTCCTTGAGCTTCCCGGCCTCGGCCCTCAGCTTTCCCGCTTCCTCGCTCTCCCCGTCCGCAGCCTCCTTCAGCCTGGAGAGCTCCCCATCCTTCAATTCCAGTATCCCCTTCTCCTTGGCCGTCTCCCCCCCAAGTCTGCTTTCCTCAATCCTGAGCCTCTCAAGTTCAGCGGAGAGCTTCTCAACCTTCGCCCTCAATTCGGCGAAAGTCGCCTCGGCCTCGCCTGCGCTCTTGAGCTGGGCTCCCCTCTCTTTTTCGAGGCTCGCAAGTTTTTTCGTGAGTTCGACCGCTTTCGCCTCGCCCTTCCTCATCTCCTCCTGCAGGGCCATTATCCTCTTCGCAATGCCCTTCTCCTCTTCTTTCAAAGCGTTGAGCTGCTCCTCTGCCTGCCCTGTCTCGCCCGTCTTTTCCTGCAGGGCCGCCGAGTCCATCTTCACCGAAGCCCTGAGCTCCTCGATTTCCCTGACTGCCTCGTCCTTCCTGCTGCGCCTGTTTATCTCGTCCACGATTACGCTCTTCTCCTGCTCTAGCTGGGCAATCTGGCCCCGCTTGTATTCCATCTCCTTCCTGGCTTCGTTAATCCTTTTCTCGAGCTTGAGATACCTGTCCAGGGATTGGGAGTGCTCCTCGTTCGCCTTGGCCATCATCGCGTGGATGAGCGAGCCCCTCAGGCGGTGCAATTCGGCCCCGAGCTCCTGGTACCTCAGGGCGTCGTTCTTCTCCTTCTCGAGTTCCGAGAGGAATCCCTCCCTCTCCTTGAGGACGATGTTGGCGTCATTTATCTTGGTGTCGACCTTCTCGAGCTCCCTGAGCGCCTCGGCCCTCTTCTCCTCGAACTCGGAAATCCCTGAAACGGAGTCTATGATTCCCCTCCTCTCCTTCGCGCTCATCTCGACGATTTCCTGCACTTCGCCCTGCGCTATGACGTTGTGCTCTCCCATTTCCGCGCCCATGGGCCTCAGCGCATCCATCACGGCGGTTCTCGTCATCCGTTTTCCATTGTAACGATACTTGGTTTTTCCGTCCCTCCTGATTGCCCGCCTGAGCTCGATGATTTTCCCGTTCTCCTTGAGCGTGAGCCTGATTTCGGCTTTCTCGGAGCCGGAGGTAATCAGGTCGGCAACCTTCTTGGCCCTGAGGGCTTTCAGCGAGTTCTCCCCTAGGGCAAAACGAATCCCGTCGCAGATGTTGCTCTTCCCGCTCCCATTCGGCCCGACGAGGGCAACAAATCCCCTGGCGAGCGGGATGTCCACGTGCCGGAATGACTTAAAGTACCTTAACTGGATGCGATCGATGTGCACCATTCTGGTCGCCCGACGATTGGGTAATGTCCATTATTGAAAAAAACGAATATATATAGGTTATGTTTCGCCTACGACTATGAACGCGGCTTTTTCACCACCAATCCATAATCCAGTCCGGTGGTGTGTCCATCCGTGTGCTTTAGACTGTCCTCATCCAAAAACACTATCTCGAAGCCCCTCTTTCTGAAGAAGTCGGCGACTGCATCCTTACTCTGAAAGATGTTAGTCATGATGCGCAGAAGAGGGTAGTATGTCTCGTACGCCCCAGGCTCCCTCTCCACGAAAGCCAAAAGGCCATGAACGTTGTTTTGTGTTTGTTCAATAATTGATTCCGACCATTTATCGTGATGATGGAGAGTGTACATAGCATGTCCTCCTTTAACCAGTACGCGCCTAGTTTCTTCCACAGAGCGCTCCATGTTCGTGTAGCCGAGCACAAAATTGTCTAAATAAAGAGAGACGGATTCATCCCTAAAAGGAAGATTCTCAACTGAACCCATGACATACTGGCCACTCGCATTCACTCCGTCCAGCTTCAAATCCATCCCGATTGCGTTCCATCCATTCTTTCTCAGGACAGTACATACTCTCCCGCTCCCGCATCCAACTTCTAAAATCAAGTCCTCTTTTCCAAGTCTCATATGCTTGGCGAGCAAATCCGCCCTCCAAATTATACTGTCCCCCAGCCCGGCGATGGTCATTCGATCTGTAGGCTTGTTTTTCCAATACTCCCCCATAAGTCTTTCAGAACAAGGTGAGAGAGCGTCCAGTCTAGCCTTCATCCTGTTGACAGTGTCCGCATCAAGGATTCTGAGTGCCAATGGCCCACCTTAAGAATAAGCAATATATTATCCCAAAACAAGTATTTAAAGATTCATTTTTTGTGGGGATGCAAGTATAGCGATAAGCTTTCGATAGCTTTTTATACTAATTTTATCATAAAAATATCATAAAGATGGTAAAATGGGCAACCTGAACATCGAACTCGAGGGGTATGTTAACCGAGTTGTGGAGTATATGATAAAGGAAGGATATGCCAAGACGAAAACTGAAGCCTTGCGCCTCGCCCTGTTTGAGTTCGACATGCAGCACCGCGTGGTCCCTGACGAGGACACCGCCTTCGAGCTTGCTGCAAAAAAAATTCTCGATAATGTCGCATCCGGAAAGGAAAAGGTGAAAAAATTCTCCCTGAAGGAGCTGAAGTGAATGGAGCTCCTGCAGACCGGTGAGTTCGAAAGGGATGTGCGAAAACTCGACCAGGGGATGAAAGAGCGGCTTGGA
>JBFYLO010000024.1:0-15221 GCA_041305385.1 Microcaldota archaeon
AGCCGGCAACTACCCCATGCTCAGCAGCCCAACCGGTTCGAACGGTCTCACCGTTTACGTGGCAGTCAACGACACCAACTACACAAGCTCAGGCCCAATCTCCTTGAACAACCACACAATAAACGCCTCCCTTGCCGGCTACGACCTCAACTCAACCTCCTTCAACCTCACCTCAACAGGAACAATCAACCTAACGCTCTATGCCACCACGGCGCACATGGTTCCGCCAAATGTCACAATCGTCTCGCCAACCCAAGGCCAAAATGTCAGCGGGACAATCATCATCAATGCAACGGTCGAGGATGATTACCCGGACGCTTCAGGGGTTTACTACTGGATAACCAACTCTTCAGGTAATGTCACTCCTTGGACTTCGATGAGCAATACCACTGCAACAAGCTTCAACGCAAGCTTCGATACGAACACGCTCGCGGACTGTTATTACAACATCACAATCAACGCGACTGACCTCTACTCGAACACCAATGCAAGCGAATATGTCACAATCAGGATAGACAACACCATTCCCACTCTCGCTTTTCTCTCCCCGACCCTCATCAACCAGTCCACAGGGCGCGACTGGGCCTACATCAACGTCAGCTCAAGCGAGCCGCTCTCTAGCGCGGTTATCGACTGGAACGGCACAGAATACTCGCTAACCCAGCTTACCCCGACAGTCTGGTACAGGAACATGACCAGCCTGGGGGATGGAAACTACTCATTCTTCGCGAACGGAACGGACTTCGCCTCGAGGAGCGGAGTCACTGGGACAGAGTGGGTTTTCGTGGACACGGTTGTCCCATCAGTCACCCTCGTCTATCCGACTCCTGAAAACAATGCCAATCTCTCGCAGGACTGGGTTTACCTAAACATAACCACAAACGAACCAACCATCTCTGCAACTGTCAACTGGAACGGGACATCCTATACTCTAACTCAGCTCAACTCAACCCTCTGGTACCTCGACCTGACCGGGCTCGTGAACGGCACCTATCTCTACAACATCTCAGCCAACGACACTGCCAACAACACCGGAATCTCAGAAACAAGGAGCGTCACACTTGACACCTCCAACCCGACAATCGCCCTCGTCTACCCAACTCCAGAAAACAACGCTAACCTCTCGCAGGACTGGGTTTACCTAAACATTACCGCGAGCGAGCCAGTTATCTCTGCAGTAGTAAATTGGAACGGCACATTCTATCCGCTCTCGCAAGTTTCCTCGACTCTCTGGTACAGGAACATGACGGACTTGGCCAATGGGACCTACGATTACAGAGTCTATGCGAACGATTCCGCGAATAACACAGGCCAGTCCGAGCAGAGGAACGTTACTCTCGATACCCTCCTGCCGACAATCACACTCGTCATACCTACCCACAGCAACGAATCAGTGAGCCAGAACTGGAGCTATGTGAACGTAACCTCGAGCGAGCCCCTCGCGAACGCCACACTGAACTGGAACGGCACAGAATATTCGATGGGCGGCAGCGGAACGAACTGGTACTTGAACAGGACAGACCTCGCAGATGGCAACTATTCCTTCTTCGTTAATGGGAGCGACTTCGCCTCCAACACCAACGTTTCCGAGACGAGGTGGGTGAACATAGACACCACCGGTCCAGCGATAACTTTCGTGCCCCTGACCCCCGAAGACGGCTCAACAATCTCCCCGGACTGGGTGTTCGTGAATGTCACCATGGGCGAGCAGGCAGCCAATGTTTCGATTGACTGGAACGGGACAGGCTATTACCTGCTGAAGAACTCGGATACGAACTGGTACCTGAACCTGACTTCGCTCACCAACGGAACCTACGTCTACACAGTGTACGCGAACGATACGCTCAACAACACCGGCATCTCGGAGACGAGGAACGTTACGATTGATACATCTGCCCCGACCCTCCAGCTCGTCGACCCGACCCTCAACAGCATGTTCATCAACTACACATGGGCTTACATCAACCTGACTTCGGATAAGGGCCTCGATAACGCCACGCTGAACTGGAACGGCACCGACTATTACATGCTCAATTCCAGCCCGACCCTCTGGTATCTCAACATGACCGGCCTCGGGGACGGCAACTACTCGTTCCAGGCGAGAGGCAATGATTCGCTCAATCACATGGGCTACTCCGGGATAAGGTGGATTGCAGTTGATACAGTCGCGCCAGTGCCCTCCTTCGTCTACCCGACCCCTGGCGACGGTGCGAACACCTCGGACAACTGGGTTTATGTGAACGTCAGCTCGAACGAGCGGATAATCTCAGCCACCATCGACTGGAATGGGACTTACTATACGCTCACTCAGCTCAACCCAACTCTCTGGTACACAAACATGACCGGCTTAGGAGACGGCCTTTACTCTTACACTGCATATGTTAACGATTCCGCCAACAACACCGGGAGCGCCGGCCCGAGGCAGGTTCGCGTTGACAGGACCATGCCAGTGCTTTCCTTCATCCCGCCGACACCGGACAACAACTCGAGACAAATCTCCAACTCGGTCTTCCTTAATGTAAGCACAAGCGAGCCCACAATCTCCTGCCTGGTCCAGAACAGCTCCGGTTTCTATCCGATGAGCCAGCTGAACTCAACTGTCTGGTACAGGGACATGGCTTCCCTCGGGTACGGCAACCACTCGTTCACAGTTTTCTGCAACGACACGGTGAACAACACCGGAAGCAGCGGGGTGCTGTGGGTTGCCATAGACGCCCCGCCGTCCGCCTCCGATGTTTCGGTATGCATCGGCGCCTCGTGCTCATCGGTTCCTGCTTACATAAGCGACCAGCTCAACTGCTCGGCTAACGCAACTGATGACTACAACTCAACAATCGACGTTTACTTCAAGTGGTTCCGCAACGGAACATATCTCCTGGCTTACGACAGCGTGCGCATGGCTGTTCCGAATGGTACCATTGCCTACGCTTCATTGCCAGTTTCAGCATCAGCAGTCATAAAGAGCGACACCTGGGCCTGCGAGGCGAGGCCATACGATGGACTGCAATACGGAACTCGCGTCAACTCCACCCCGGCGACAGTCAACAATACTGCTCCGCAAATCACTGTCCCGTCCATAAACGACACGTCCCCATACACGGACTCCACGCTCCTCTGCACCCCCGGGGCCTACTCGGATGCAGATGGCGATGCAGAGGGGACCCGGACTTGGAGATGGTTCCTGAACGATGCGCCCATACCAGGTGCCACTTTGCAGACTCTCGACCTGAGCCAGTCCGGCCATGGGAACAGGGGAGATGCAGTAAACTGCTCGCAAATGAGCTTGGATACTGGTTGGGATTCCAAATACTCCCCGGAGAATTTCTCGGCTTCAGTTACGATAATCAACAAGCCGCCCCAGGTCTCAGTCTCAATCTCCCCGTCCCCAGCATCCCAGGGTACGGACATAACCTGCTCGGCTCTTGCCACTGAAGCGGATGGCGACGAAGTCAATTTCACATATACCTGGTGGAACGGGACGGCGCAGGTCGCGTCCACATACACGAGCGGCACGTCGTTCGTTCTCGCAGGCGCCAACACGACCAACGGCGAGACCTGGACCTGCGAAGTCACTCCGTTCGATGGTTTTGAGAACGGCACGGCGGTGAACGCGAGCGTCTCGATACAGGCTTCTGCCCCGCTGGGCTGCCCGCCCAACTGCCCGCCAACGCCCCATTCACTGTCAATTTCAGTTTCAGGCTCCTGCGCCAACCAGACAGTGACTATAACTGCAAGCAGCGACCTGGGAAATGTGGACGGAGCTACGGTGAGGATACTCCGCCTTTCAGCAACATGGGACCTGGTGGCAACAGGTTCGACCGATTCATCCGGAGCGTTCACGTTCGTTCCAGAAGAAACAGGCCAGTATGAGGTTCAGGCTTCAGCCCCGAGCCACTACCCCGCAACAGTAGGGTTCAACATCGGCTACTGCGGTCCGCTCTGCGGCCCATGCGACGGAGTATGCGAAAGCGCCACATGTTTTGGCTCTGACCCGGACTGCGATTTCTCCGGGAGCGTCGTGAGCGGGAACCCCTGCCCAGGGGGCCTCTGCTGCGGAGGCTCATGCAACGACGTATGCAGCGCTGACTCAGATTGCGATGACAGCAGCAACTGCACCATCGATACATGTTCAGGCTCAGGCTGCTCTGCAACCTGCATTCACACTCCAGTTACTGCGTGTACTTTAGGAGACGGATGCTGCCCCGCTGGGTGCACATACAGCACAGACAATGACTGCCCGAAGCTCTGCACCCCGACCTGCACAGGCGATGTGCCGGGGAAGGTCTGCCAGGTCTACGAATGCGTCCTCGGGTTGTGCAAGGAGTCCCTAAAGCCGAGCTGCTGCGGCAATAACATGTGCGAGCCCTCAGCCGGTGAAACGCCCCAGTCCTGTGCTTCCGACTGCATCGCAAGCTGCGGGAATGACGTTTGCGAGACAAATGAGAACAAGTGCAACTGCCCTGCTGACTGCGGCCCATGCTCAGGCGAGTGCGCAGGCCAGTGCTCAGCCTATGCATGCACCCCGGATGGCTGCTCCTGCACCACACTGCCGGATTGCTGCGGCAACGGCGCATGCGAGGAGGGCGAGAACTTCTTCACCTGCTCGGCAGATTGCCCGCCCGAGTTCCTTGCCATAAGGATAATCTCCCCGGCATTCGGCCAAAGCTTTGCGCGCGGGGAGAGCGTGACCCTCCTGGCAAGCGTCTTCGCAGAGTTCAGGCAGGTCCCCAACGCTTTTGTAACCGCCTCAGGCTTCTTCGGGAAAACGACCCTTTATGATGACGGCCTGCACGGTGACGGCAAAGCCGGCGACGGAGCTTATGGCGCAACGATTCGAATCTCTGAAACAGCACCCTACGGCCCGCAGATAATCACCTATGATGTTCAGCTCGGCAACTCCAACGGAAAGCGGTCCTCGGTCATCCTCATAACCAACAACATGCAGTTGAACATGGGAATCGATACCGACAAGGTGGAGCTCGGGGACACGCTCTTCGTCTCAGGGAACGTTTCGCAGCCCGGATTCAGAGGAGATTACAACGTCTCCATGGCAGTCTCATACCCGGATTCTGGAGTGAGGGTCCAATCAACAAAGACCAAGGGCGACTTCGATTTTGCATACCGCACCTCGTTTGTCGATCCTTCCGGAGCGTGGAAAGTTAAAATCACGGCCCTTGACGATAAGAGCAACCAACGCTCAGCCTCGAAGCAGATAACAGTCGAAGAACCTATACCTGAACAATTCCTGGACCTGGAATACCTAAGCCCGACCCCAGGAGCTTACCTGAAGGGACAGGAACTGACCATCACAGTCAGAGTCACAGAGTCTGGCTCCCCGATTACCGGAGCAATAGTGAAATCCCACAGCCCGACCCAAAGGCCGATAATCCTCCAGGAAGTGCAAGAGGGAGTCTATAGCGGAATCTACACAATAGCTCTTGACGACCCCACGGGCCTGTGGGACATTCAGACCCGCGCCTACAGAATGGACAATGGGGTGCTGCAAGGAGGCGCAGTCTCAACAGTGGTTGCCATAACCGACATTCCAATAAGGCTTGCAATCAAGGAGCCCTCATTCCCGGTCTACTCAATAGGCGATACGCTTCCAATCAAGGTCCTGGCGTCATACTCCGAGGAGGCTCCTGCAGACAACCTGGTCATCATAATCCGGCTTGCGAACAACACGAAAGCCCCGAGGCAGACGGAGAGGGCGGTTTACGAGACTTCCCTGGACTTGGACCAGAGCCTCAAAGGGCAAAACCAGCTAATCGTATTCGCCAGGGACCCGTACGGAAACTTCGGCCTTGCCCAGACGCCAGTCAATGTCGAAGGATACTCCCCGTGGTATTACATAAAGCTCTATTGGGTTCCCATGGCTCTCGCCATTCTCCTGATACTGGGAGCCGCATTCTATTACTCCCGCCTCGCAATGAAAAAGCGCCGCCTCCAAAAACTGCTCCGGCAAAAGCAGGAGGTCGTGGAGAAGCAGCGGAGGGTTCAGAGCGACTATTTCGTAGAGCGGAGCATGGACAGGCCAACCTTTGACCAGCTGTCCCAGAAATACGAGGAGGAGCTGAGGAAGGTCGAAAGGGAGCTCAAGAACACGGAGTGAGCAACTATAGCTGGTGTTTGAGCCTCATCATAAGGCCGTAAATCAGCACCAGCGTGATGAGCCCGAGGGAACCTGCGCAGACTTCCGTTGCGTAGGGGAATTTCAGGTAGGCATCGGCCCCGAAATAGGAAAGCGAGTTGTAGACGCTTAGAGTTATTATTGCAGTAGCTATGAGGCTGATTATCAGCTTGCCAATCGCCCCCGTGGCTTCTCCCATGCATAACACTCCGCGAAAGCAACGCAACCCGCCCGAGGCCCCCAGGAACCCGGCGCACCACAACGCGCCAATCGGGTTCTCGCGAGTCAGAAGAGACTCCTGAAATTTGTCGCGCCATAGCGCGCCCGTTTCCAGCCGAGCGAGCCGTTGCATCATGATTTGCTATACTCTCGTATCATTTGATTGGGGAAAAAATTTATTAACTGAACCTCAAATTACTATGGGAGCATGGGCAGCAAAAAAGGCGCAGTCGGAATAGGCACGCTTATCATATTCATAGCCATGGTCCTCGTTGCCGCCATAGCAGCCGCTGTTCTCATCAATGTTTCCGGAATACTCCAGCAGAGGGCCATGAAGACGGGGAAGGAGGCAATTTCCCAAGTCTCAGGAAATCTGCTGGTCCAAAGCGTGCTTGGAACCACCAACCCCCAAATGACCAACATCGACAACTTCACCATCTTTTTGACTGCTGCTGCAGGCTCCGGCAGGCTCGACCTCGGCCAGCTGGTGGTCAGGGTCGGGAACAATTTCAACCAGAGCACCCTCAGGTACAGCAACACCACCACCGTTGCAGGCGCTTTCTTCAACATAACCGAGCTTAGGGACCCGACTAACCTGTTCACTCCTGAGACCCCAGTCATTGACGGCTCTTCGCTGGTTCAGATAAACGCCGTGCCCGCGTCCACCGTATACTTCCCGACGCGCTCGCAATACCACGTTGAGCTGATACCAGAGTTCGGGGCACCGGTGATTCTTGAGGGAGCTACTCCCTCTTCATATTCTACGCCGCTCCAGAATCTCTACCCCTAGGTTCAATGGCCGAGCAGCGCCTTCAGGTCGATGTTCTCCTTAACCATCTTCTCGAGCGCCGCGATTCTCTCGGAATCGCCCTTTGCAAGAAGCGGTTCGATGAGTTCGATTTTCTTCGCAGTCTCGTAGGTGTCGTAGGGGACGAGGAGAAGAGTTACGTTGTGCTCTGCTGCCTTGGAGATTATGTTCGACGGAGGCAGCGTGTTGTTGGTGAGGACCACGCATTCCGCCTTGGTCTCTATTGCCGCAAGTATCATATCGCTCCTGTCGCCGCTCGTTATTATGAGTTTGCCCTCTTTTTTGAACAACGGGTGGCGGAACGCAGCGCTCGCAGACATCGCGCCAACAAATATCGTCTTAATCTCCTTGTTCAATCCGGTTTCCCCGGTTATGACCTTTGCGAAAAGCTGGTCCGCCAGGTGGCTCAGCGAGAGGTTCGTCATTTTCTCATCGTAGGGGAGCGCCCCGAGCACTTTCACCCCCATGCCGGTTATTCTTGGGAGATGAACGCGCTGGAACTCCTCCATGTTGCGCACCTTGTTCATGATGACCCCTGCGAAATCGACTCCGCCCATGTCAACGTGGCGCTTCAGGAAGGTGAGGTGGTCCAGGGACATATTCTCCTCCCCGCCGACGACAACCACGAACCTTCCGCCGACTGCTTTCGCGACGGAAATCGGGTCCAGGTATACCGAGGACCCATAGGCGAAGCTCGGCCCGCCTTCGATGAAAACGATGTCCTTGCCCTTTCCCACAGTCTCGAGAATTTCCCTCAGCTTGCCCTCAGTCCCCTTTTCATCGTACATGTACCTGAGCTTCGAGTGGTCAAAGCCGAGGTTCATGCTCTCCGGGTTGTCCTTCAGGTCGAAGATGTTGGTCATGAGGGCGGCATCGTAGTCCCAGAGCCTCTTCTTGCTGTAGAGGAGCCTGTCCCCCAGGGGCTTTATGTAGCCGACGCTCCTGCCCAGGGCCCTGGCCATGCCGACGATGAGGCTGGTCTTGCCAGCGCTCTTCCTTGTTGATGCTATGACGAGCTTATCCATGTGTTCCACCCCTGTCTACGCCTGAGAGCATGACTCTCACGTCAACTGCGGTTACCCCTTCCCCCTGGCCGTAGACCACCAGCGGGTTTATCTCGATGTCGGATATGCTTTTGCATTTCCGGATGATTGCGCCAACCTTCGTTATGGTCTCGAGAAGGGAATCGATGTCCCTCCGCTCCTCGCCCCGGACCCCGAGAAGAAGCGAATAGGACCTGATGTCCTTCATCATCCTCGTCATCTCCTTCTTGCTCATGGGGAGCGCCCTGAACGAGACATCCTTCATGACTTCCACATAGATGCCCCCGAGGCCGAACATTGCAATAGGGCCGAAAGCCCGGTCCCTCCGCGCCCCTATGATGAGCTCGGTTCCAGGCTTCACCATCCCGGACACCTCGACGCCTTCTATCCTCGCGTCAGGCCTCCGCATCTTGCAGTTGTGTATGATTGCCTCGTAGGCATCGAGGACTTCCCCCTGGTTCTGCAGGTCAAGGGCGATTCCCCCGACGTCGCTCTTGTGGATGATGTCCTTGGAGACGATTTTCATAACTACGGGATATCCTATCTCCCCGGCCTTCTCCACCGCCTCCTCAAGCGAATGGGCAATCCTGCTCTCAGGGATTTTTATCCCGACGATTTTCGCGAGCTCTTTGGATTCATGGGCCAGAAGCGACCTGCGCCCCTCAGCCAGCGCTTTTTCCGCAATCGCCTCTATGGCAGCGGCATCGATGCTCGCATCCTCATCAGGGGCCGGCTCATCCAGCTTCGCCTTCCTGTAAGCATAGAGAGCGCCGACGCATGAGACCGCGTCATAAACATCCGAGAACACAGAGACCGGCTCCCTCCGGAGTTCCGCGATGCAGTTCTCGGTCCTCGCTCCGCCGAAAATGGAGAATATGATGGGCTTCTTCGCTCCTGCATACGTCCTGTAGCTGTCCCCTATCAGCTTCGCGAGGTTTTCCGAATCGAACACAGCGGTCTCGCAGTAGAGGGCCATCACTGCGGACATCTCGCTGTTTGCAAGGGCGGCATCGAGCGCGGCATAGTACTGGGCCGACGTGGCCTGCCCTGTCAGGTCTATGGGGTTCTTCGTCGACCCGAAGTCAGGGGTCACTTTCGAGAACGTCTCCCTCAGGACTGCACCATCTTCGAAAAGCTTCACCCCGTATTTTTCGCAGGCATCGGCGGCCATGACTCCAATCCCGCCTCCATTAGTTATGATGAGCGTGTTCTCCCCGGGCGGGACCGCGGAGTTCGCGAGGAACTTGCACCAGTTGAAAGCTTCCTTGACGCTCTCGGCCCTGAGAACCCCGCACTGCCTTATGATATCGTCGAAAACCTCATCCGAGCCTGCGAGCGAGCCAGTGTGCGAGGCTGCGGCAATGGCGCCCCTCTCGGACCTTCCCGACTTTATCACGACGATGGGCTTCTTCTTGGTCGCCTCCTTGAGCACGCCAATCAGCTTCTCGCCGTTGTGCACCCCCTCCATATACATCAGTATCGCTTTCGTCTCCTCCTGGGCAACCAGGTACCCGAGCAGGTCCGACTCATCGATGTCGGATTTGTTCCCAACAGAGACTATTGCGGAAAGCCCGATGTTCTCCACAGAAGTTTTCCCAATCATCGAGAGCCCGAGCGCCCCGCTCTGGGTGATAATTGCGACTCCGCCCCTGGTTATCTCACCCGGGCCGAAGGTCGAGTTGAGGGAGGAGGCGCTTGAATAGACTCCGAATATGTTCGGCCCAAGGACCCTCATCCCGTTCTCCCTTGCGAAATCGACAATCCTCTTTTCCTCCTCGTTGTTCCCAACATCGGAGAAGCCTGAGGAGATGATTAGTGCGAACTTGACCTTTTTCTTGGCGCAGCTCTTCACTGCATCGAAAACGAATTTCGCGGGAATCACTATGCAGGCGACATCCACATCCCCCGGTATCTCCTCAACGCTCGCATAGGCTTTTTTCCCAAGAATCTCCCCCCCTCCCGGGTTTATGGGATAAACCGCCCCCTGAAAACCGCCGTTCACTATGTTCTCGAGAATCCTGTAGCCTATCTTCTCCTTCGAATGGGACGCCCCAATCACGGCAACCGAAGAGGGTTCGAATAAATACTTTATCTCAGGTTCAGCCATCTGGCTCACTTGAAAGACATCTTCAGCCTATAGACTCCTGACTCGCTCTTCTTGTCCATGCCGAAGCCCATACTGTCGAAGAGGTCGAGCATCGGCTTGTTGTCGGTGAGCACTTCTGCAGTGAAGCCGAGAAGCCCCTGCTTCTTCGCGAGCTGCGTCAGGTAAGTGAGGAGTTCAGTGCCCACCCCCTTCCCCTGCAAATCGTCCCTTATCACTATGGCGACCTCGGCGGCGTGGGTATTCTCGTCTATCCCGTATTGCCCGATCCCGATGACCTCCTCCTTCTCATCGGTCTCGAGCACCGCGAGCATCACCATCTCCTTGGTGTAGTCAATCACCACGAACTCCTGGAGCCTCTCGTGGGGCATGTCCTTGCGGACGGAAATGAACCTCTTGTACATGCTGTTGTCCGAGAGAGAGTAGAACAGGTCCTTGAGCAGGGGCTCGTCGCTTATCTTAACGGGCCTTAGGAATATGTTCACTCCGCCATAAGTGGTCCTGTGGACCTCAAGCTCCTCAGGATACTCTCCCTGCTTTCCTGCGATGAATGCCTGGTCCGGGTAGATGAGCCCGAGCTTCTTTGACTCCTCTATGAGCCAGGGCCTGAATTTCGGATGCGCAATCGAAATGAGTGCCATCGCCCTCTCCCGGATATTCTTACCGTGCAGGTAGGCAATCCCATATTCGGTGACCACGTAATGAACGTCCCCCCGGGTGAGCGTGACGCCGGCCCCCTCTCCTAGGAAAGGAACGATTCTCGAAACACCGTCATCCTGGGCAGTCGACTGCATTGCGAGTATCGTCTTCCCCCCTGGCGCGAGCACAGTCCCCCGCATGAAGTCCGCATGCCCCCCAATCCCGCTGTAGAATGTTTTCCCGAGCGATTCGGCACTGGACTGCCCGGTGAGGTCTATCTCAAGGGCAGTGTTTATGGCAGTCATGTTCCTCTGCTGGGCGATGACGAGCGGATTGTTGGTGTAATCGATTCTCTTGAAGGAAATCCCCGGGTTGTCGTCTATGAACTCATACGTCTCCTTCTTTCCCATGCAGAAGGAGGCAACGGTCTTGCCCTTGTCTATGCTCTTCTTCGTGTTGTCCACCACTCCCTTCCTTATCAGGTCGGCGATTCCATCGCTCAGGAGCTCGGTGTGCACCCCGAGATGCTTCTTGTTTCCCAGATTGGAAAGTATCGCATTGGGTATGCTCCCATACCCCACCTGTATCGTATCCCCGTCCTCCACTATCCTCGCCACGTATTTCCCCACCCGCTGGGAAATTTCATCCGAAACCTTGGACTCATACTCAAGAACCGGTTCGTCATATGGGACCAGGAAATCGATGTCCTCGATGTGAAGGAACGTGTCCCCGTGGACCCTTGGCATGTTTGCGTTCACCTGCGCTATGACGACTTTCGAGTTCTCCACTGCAGCCTTCGTGATGTCCACACTCACCCCGAGGCTCATATAACCGTGGCTGTCTGGCGGGGAGACCTGAATGAGCGCGACATCGACCGGGACCATCTTCTTATTCAGGATTTCCGGGACCTGGGAGAGGAACATGGGCGCATAGTCCGCGAGCCCCTTGTTCACGGCATCCCGGCTGTTGTTGCCTATGAAGAACGAGTTGAGCCTGAAGTTGTACTTGAACTTCTCATCGCTGTAGGGCACGACCCCGAGGGTCCAGACCTGGAGCACTTCGGCATCAAAGAAAGCCTTCGGGTTCGTATTCACATATTCGATGAGGGAGCGGACGAGGTGCTGGGGCTCCCCGCAGGCAGTGCTTATGAATACGTGGTCGCCCCGGTGTATGTGGGAGAACACCTGGGCCTCGGGCATGAATTTCTCTGGGTATTTCTTCTTCATCTCTTCAGTCATGTTCTCCTGGAGCATCGAAGCACCTTTCAAGCAGACAAATCATCTATGTTTGAGCAGAATATTAAGGTTTCTGGGGAGAGGGCAGAAGTCGGACTTGAGGCGTCACTTTCGACGCAAAGGTGTCTAATTAGACACTAATGGATATTAAGACTTGCAAGAACGGATTAAGTTCACGGTTTGGCGTTTATTCGCGTTAGGGATATCTGCTTGAGAGCTTTTTAGCCTCGGATAAGCTAAAACTAAACGACAAGTGATAAACTCAGAGGAAGTCCAGCTCCTTTTTCGAAAAGCCTTTTTTTCTCAATGCCGCAAGAGCGTCTTCTCTGCTTTTTCCTTCCCCAATCATTCTTGCGTAGGCTTCCTTTAATATGGATTCGCGGTCGAGCTTCAGAAGCTGTTTCGCAATCGGAGCGTCTATCCCGTGCCTGTCCTTTATCTCTAACAGTTTGTTATGGAGCAGGCCGTACCAGGAATCCTTTTTGCTTTGAAGCTTGCACTCTTCCAAAATCAGATTCCAGTCAACGGCAGCACTTCTGACAATCGCGGCAATGTCGTTCGAATCGTCAGGTCTTTCCGTAATAGTCGGCTCTGGATTTGAAAACCAAGTCGATGTCTTTCGTGGCGTTCTTCTGGTTCCGGAAGCACATCGCTCCACCGCCTAGCAGGAAAACGTCCATCGGTTTCTTTAGTATGGCCCCTATTCTTATGAAGGTCTCGTTCAGCTGCTCTTTTGCAAAGCCCTTTCTCATTTTATCCGCTCTGTTGGAAATAGCCAACCGCATTTCTCAGCACATCAAGGTCTCCTTCGACTAAATATTCTTTTCCAAGTCTGCGAAGTTTTCCGACGTCTAATTTTCCAGCGTTTTTAGCCATGAAAAGAGCCAGAAGCGGCTTGTCCTGGTGTTGTTGTAAGGTAGTCAAACGCAATGCGTGGATGAACGCCTCCTCCGCGCCCGGGGTTCTCTTCACGCGATCGAGGTTAAAATACAAATCTTTATACGACGTGAGATTCGCCTCAAGCCCCATTTTCGCAAGAGCGTTTATCCCTGTTTCGGAGAAGAAATCCGGGACGTTCGGGGCATCTGTTCTGAGGATTACGTGTTTTCGCACCCTGATTGAAACGTTGTATCCCCTAACTTCCGAAAGAATGCGGAGCTGCAAGTTCTCTGCATAAGCGCCTATGAACTGACCGAGAACGCGGTCGGTTATCTGAATCGTTTTCCCTTCTTTTGCAATAACTCCTGCGGAGTAAAGCAGTTTCAAAACCTTGTAGAGCGTTGGCTTCGAGCAGTCGGCTTTCTCTTCGATAAGATTGAATTCGGTTCCTTCGAGACTGTTAGTCATTAGAATCAAAACATCCATTGCATTCCCACGGAGCCAGTCCTCAATTTTCGCGTTTGGCCTCGAATCAAAGAGTATTTTGAAGTTCTGCGCATGAGATGCTGGCGAGAGTTTTATCTCCCTGCGTTCTCGCGCTATCAACCCCTTCTCGTCCAGTTTTCCCAACACTCTTGAGACGAAACTGCCCTTCTTTCCGAGCTTTCCGGCTAGCTCTCCCGGGCTTTGGCTATCTTTACAGAGGGCTTCGAGAGTTAAGATCTCATTTTTACTTAAATTTAACCACATGATTAAGAAATAGTTAATTAAGTATATAAAGTTAACTATTTTTAACACTTATAATTAAAAATACTCACGCCCTGGGGAGAGGTTTTGCAATCGCCTAACAATTTCTAAATCAGGAGCACTAATCCGTCCTTTGCCGCAACCGTCCTCTTGAAAATTCCCCGCGCAACCTTCTCAGCCCTCCTCCTCTCGCCCATTTCCTGGTAATTGTTGGCATCGAAGTGGTCCAGAACGAGCACTTTTGCTTTCGCCTCCCTCGTGAGCCTCGCAGCCATCTCCGGAGAAAGGTGGGGCCAAGAGGGCTGGTGTTTCGCCCTTGGAGGCAGCGAGCATTCAGTTATGAGCGCATCAGCTCCTTTCCCAAGCTCAACGATGTTCTCGCAGGGTCCAGTATCCGTGCAGTAGGCAATTGTTTTACCCCCAAGCTCGAACCTGAATCCTGTGCATGGGTCAACGTGGACCAGTGGGAGCGCAAGGACCGGGTAAGGGAGCGTATTTGCCCCGGCCTTAAGCGGAAGGAGTTCGACCTTTGCCATCAGTTGCTTCGGGTTTGCAGTGAACGGGTGGTCGATGAGGTATTCAAGGTCCTTCATGTACTCCCAGGCTGCGAATATCCTCACCCGGGTCCCTTTCTTGAATTTCGGGAGCGCGTGGAGGCCCCCGGAGTGGTCCAGGTGAAGGTGCGAGAGGAACACGTCGATTTTTCTCTTCCCCTCCTGTTCTGCGAGCTCAGGAACCTTCGAGAACCCGTCCCCGGCATCGAGGACAATCAATCTCTCTTTGGTCACAATTGCGGCGCAGACTGTATTCCCGGTTTTGCTAGAATACCATCCGTTTGTCCCAAGGAAGACAAGTTTCATGAATCCAACTCCAGCTAGCTGCTGCCAAGGCCCATTATCCTTTCACCGATTACCACTACTTGGTTCGGAGCGCCAACCCTTCTGAGAAAGCCGGAAAGTATGGCGATATCGTTTTCCCTAAATTCCCTCAGGAGGAACAGGCAGAGGAAATAAATGCCAGAGGTAATCAGGAAAAGGACCCCCAGGAGAAATATCTTCAGAACCTTCTGGGCGACCAATCCCGCGAGCCCTTCAACAGGCAGGGGCAGCCCTGAGCCAAGGTTCATGAAATCCTCGAAAAATCCCCGTGCCAAAAAGAGAATCAACAGGGTAAGGGCGCCCCCAAGAACAGGCTTTGCCATCTGCCCAAGGAAGCTGAACCCGAAAATCTTCTTGCAGTAATAAACAATCAGCACGCTTGCAATTACCATTGAAAGAGCCGAAGCAGCCGCGGCCCCATCCAGCCCGTAACCCAGAAACCAGAGATAATCCATTCGGTAGGCAAGCGTTCTCATTAGCTCGCGTTCGCTCGCAATATTATCAAAAAACAGCAGAAACATCAGTCTCATAATCGCTAC
>JBFYLO010000025.1:0-3875 GCA_041305385.1 Microcaldota archaeon
TCTCGCAATCAATAAGCAACAACGTTACCTCCCATTCAGTCCCTCTTTCCTCCCTGTCCTCAAACACCACTTACTATTACCGTGCAAGAAGCTGCAACCAGGGAAACTGCACCAACTCATCTCAATACTCATTCACCACTTCGGTCCTTCCCTCAGGCTGCGCCTACTCCAATCCCTCCTGTGGAAGCGGCTACACCTGCTCCAGTAATGTCTGCGTCCTAGTTTCAACAGGAGGAACGACTGGGGGAGGAAGCTCAGGCGGTGGCTCATCAGGAGGCGGTTCATCCGGAGGCGGAAGCTCTGGTGGAGGAAGCTCAGGAGGTTCTTCAGGAGGAAGCTCTGGAGGGACTCCAGCTCCTGTGTGCCAGTCTCTTGGAGGAATCTGCGCCTCAGATGAGGACTGCTGCCAGGGGGTCTGCTATTCAGAATTATGCGTTTCCCAGGTCCCAACCAAGAATAACCCGAAGAAAGTCAGCATCCTTGCCCCTGCATATGACAGGACCTACACTGCAATAGCAGTGAGGGTTGAGGATGAGGAGCACAGGCCCATCGCAGGAGTCCGGGTGTATATCATAACCCCAAGCAGCGAAGTGAGGGACATGGTGACAGACTCAGCCGGTGAGATAACATTCCTTGCCCAGGAGGAGGGCTGGTATTCCTACTCAGTTCCGGACTACGCAGTGGTTTCAACAAGCTCAACCTATGTCTCAAGGGAGACTGGCTTCACCCCGGTCTGCGGGGACACAATCTGCAGCGGGGATGAGAGCTGCTCCTCCTGTTCCACAGACTGCGGAACCTGCGTCCTGAAGAAACAGGAGGCTTCGAAAGGGACTGACTGGTGGATTGTAGGGCTGATAGCCCTTGGGGCTGCAGGTTTCTTCGGGTTTGCTGCCCTTGCTGCTGCAGGAGGTTATTGGTATTTCAAGGTAAAGAAGCCTAAAGCAGAAAAGGGGAAACCAGAAGCCGAACCTAAACAGCAGGAGAAGATTTACGAGGAACCTGAAAAGCCAAGCAGCTAACGCCTACCCTTTGGGAACTTTTATTAATTTTAAAAGCCAGAATAAAGTTGTGGTGTGATGTTCTCTGGCAAACGCAAGGCTTCTCGAAACATAAGTCCCGGGCAAACCGAACCTAGCCGTTTCAAGCCTACTCATTTATTCCCAGGAAAACTTTTGGACGAACGACGTTCCTTTAGTTTCAGAAGGAGTTACAAGCCAAAATCTTTGAAGCACACCATTAACTCGTTTGTGCATTCACCGCGTTTTCAAACACGATTTTGGTTGACAGTATATGTTGCTACTATCTTTAACACTTCTTGTCTTATATACAACCACCTCCATACGCCGCAGGAATTAGCGCCAAAACCGGCCTATACATCTGGACTTATACAGGGTAAAGCCATGAGCACCGGCAGGGGAGTTATAGGCTTCGATTCACAAACTTTTGTTCTTTCGAGTAAACCGCCAATTTACAACATTCGGTTCGATGGCAGAGCTGCAACGCTTAACTTGCGTTATTCTTAAGTAGATCCATTCCCAGCAGAAGGATTAACCTATAATAATTTTCTTTAGTTATATCTAAGGGGGGAGTTTATGTACGACGTAATCATCATAGGCGCGGGGCCTGCCGGGATGACTGCGGCGGTCTACGCCGCCAGGCAGAAATTGAAGACGCTTGTTCTTACTCAGAATGTTGGCGGCCAGGCAATCTGGTCCAGGGATATTCGGAACTATATGGGTTACAACCTGATTTCCGGCTTGGAATTGATGGAGAAATTCACGAAGCACTTGAAAGAATACAACGTCGAGCTCAAAGAGAGCGAACCGGTCTTAGATCTCGAGATTGCCCGAGACGGTTTTCTTGTGAAAACAAATGTCAAGAATTACGAGACAAAATCCGTGATCATCTGCTCGGGCAAGAAATCAAAGCTGCTGAACGTTTCAGGGGAGGAGAGGTTCCGCGGGAAGGGGGTCACCTACTGCGCCACTTGCGATGGTCCCCTGTTCGCAGGAAAGAGTGTCGCGATAATCGGGGGCGGGAGCTCAGCCCTTCATGCAGCTCTCCAGATGATTGAGATAGCAAGCAAAGTATACCTAATCGATGCAAACGCCGAGCTTGGAGGCGAAGCGTTCACGAGGGACAAAATCAAGAGTTCTCCAAAAGTTGAACACATTGGGAGCGCCAGGGTTGAGAGGATAAACGGCAGCGATTTCGTTGGCAGCATAAGCATAACTGCAGGCGGGAAGAAAAGGAAAATCGACGTTCAGGGGATAATCATCGAGGTAGGCTATGCGCCGAGCGTTGAGTTCGCGGCGATACTCGCAAAGAATCGGGATAATGAGATAATAATAAACGGCAAGACCGAGACCAACGTCCCGGGCGTATTCGCAGCAGGGGACTGCACCAATGTCTTCGGGAAGCAGATAATCGTAGCAGCAGGCGAGGGCGCGAAAGCCGGGATTGCAGCCTTCAAGTATGTTTCGACAAAAGGATAGCTACAGCAATCTCGCCCTGATCGGCATCGGGCCCACAATAGGGGTCGCATAATCCACGAACTCCTGGGTGATATCGGTTCCTTCGCTGCTTATGAACTCTTTTGGCATGGTTCTTTTTCCGCTTCCCACCAGTTCAAGCGAAGCCCCAACTGTCTCGCATTCATAACGGTCCGAGTCCTTTCTTATGAGTGCGATGCTCGCGCTCTTCTCTTCCGAAAACGCGTATTGGACGCCCATCCTTCCCACAAGCTCCGCCTCTTCAGCGTCAACCTCTGATACAACAAATGGGAAGCTCCTCTGCAGATAGCCCATTGTGTCCGAGCGAACCCTTAGATGCTTGTCCACTTTTATTCTCTTTTCAACGAGCTTTCCGAGATAATCTCCGAGCGCGCCGCTCCCGCTCAGATTCACTCCCCCGAAATTATCCACTCCGTGGTCATGCATCATCTTGTGAAGGAGAGGGACCGCATTCCCGTTCTCATCCTTCACGTTCACTCCCTCGGAAACT
The DNA here is from genome assembly GCA_041305385.1 of Microcaldota archaeon. Classification (GTDB taxonomy): domain Archaea; phylum Micrarchaeota; class Micrarchaeia; order Burarchaeales; family JAKAKT01; genus JAKAKT01. The sequence continues at coordinate 3,004 of JBFYLO010000025.1, forward strand.
GCGATGTGCGCTCTCCCGAGCTGGTCATAAACCTGCTGGATGTCCTGGATGAATTTTTCCTCGCTGAATTCGACCTCCGGGAGATAAAGCAAGTGCGGGCCTTCATCATCCCTCTGTCTTGCAAGCGCAGTCGAAGCAGTCAGGAAACCCGCATTTTTTCCCATGAACACGTTGATGTAAATCCCCCGCATTGACCGGTTGTCCTCATCCAACCCCATCGAGCCGAGCGCGACGAACCGGGCAGCACTTCCCCAGCCAGGCGTGTGGTCATGGGGTTTCACGAGGTCGTTGTCGATTGTTTTCGGGATGTGAACGCAGACAAGAGGCTGTTTGCCTTCTTCGGCGGTTTTTGAGATTGTGCTGAGCGCGCGGGCGGTGTCGTCCCCTCCGATGTAGAAGAAATACCGCACATTCATGTCCCAGAAAACCCTGAGGATTTTCTCGCAGTCCTCCGGGGTGGGCTTCCTCCTTGTTGAGCCGAGCGCCGCTCCCGGCATCTCGGCGACCTTTCTCATGAGCGGGCCGGAAACCGAGTCAAGGGGGAGGAAATCCTTCTCCATTATCCCGTCGATTCCGTGTTTTGCCCCGAGAATCCTTCCGCCCATCCTGAGTGCCTTCAGCTCGTTAATCGCCCCGGCTAGGGTTCGATTGATGACGGCGGTTGGTCCGCCCGATTGCGCGATTACGACGTTTCCATGGCCCGCCATAACGAGCTATGGCCGAGCAGGATATAAAAAGATATCCAAATCAGAGCTCTGTAGAAATCATCGCTGGCAGCGGCCATGCAATTTTTCCCTGAGGGGAAAAATGCACATTTGCATCTTGGGATGCAAATCGTGCCAATGGCGGCTGCGCGCCCGAGCGCGCAGGTC
>JBFYLO010000026.1:0-6185 GCA_041305385.1 Microcaldota archaeon
GTAGAGCCGCTTTTTTCCTTTTATTTTTATTTTTCCTTCTTTTTATTGTATTGGAAAGTGCTATTTCCAATGCGGCCAAATTTCTGCGGAAATTTGTCCCCCATCGCAACTAATATTAAAATTCCCCACAATAAGAGCTAGGTGGTTTAATGAAGGTTTTCCATGTTCTTGTGCTCGTGGCCGTTCTTATCTCAATGAGCTACGCCGAGGAAGTGCTCCCAGCTGTCATGAGCTCAACATATAAAAATTTGATTATCACCAACTGCAAGTCCCCCACCGGCGGACCTGACATGGCGCAGGTCTCTGCTGACCTGGACAATCCGATGCCGGTTCAAATGAGGATAAGTTACCAGTATCTGGACCTGGCAACTGGAAAATACGAGAAGCAGCCGGAAAACACCTATTGCTACATACCGCCTTCCTCGTCGAGAACCTGCACTTTCGTCATACCCATAAGATACGGGGGGAATGGGAATGGCACCCTCTCCAACATCGAGCTTCTGAGGGTAACTGGAAGTGATGTTGAAGAAAAGTATCCTAAGACTTATATGGTTTCGTTTAGTTTTAACATAAAGCACGACGAATCGCTTCAGGAAACCAACGTGCTTAACAAGATAGCCAGCGCCAGGGGGTTCCTCTCGCAGGCAGCATCCGAGATTCCATGCACAGGCACTGTCTGCTGCGGGATGGGGGGCGCACTGGATAAGGCCTCAAAGGCGAAGCTCGACATAGCCAACTCCGAAGAGCACCTTAAGCTTTGCAACATCACGGGAGCCTATTCGTTTTCAACTTCCGCCTATTCAAACGCCAAGGGCGCATCCTCGGCAATATCCACAAATGTAGACCTCTGCCGCCAGTCACTCCAGGATTACAAATCAGCGAAAACAGCGGTGGATGAGGCCGAGAGCCGCATATCCGGCATGGGTTGCCAGGTCGAGCAGCCAGCGTCCCAATCACTTGCGCAGGCCAAGAGCAAGCTTAGCAATGCCGCGGTCCTCATAGGAGTGGACGATTACGAATCTGCTGCCATTGAGACTGAGAATGCAAGGGCCGCAGCTTCCACAGCAAAGAACTCCGCCAAATGCGTTTCCGGGAATCAAGGCACTGAAGGGGCAACTGACGGAAAGCAGGGAAACGGCGGTCCTGAGCCGGGCACAGGGACAGGAACAACTGGAAACGACCAGCCCCCACCCCTCTGTCCAATCGGGATGGCGCTCTTTGCCCTCGTAGGTCTGGGTGCATTTGCCTACTCTACAAAATAGGGGAGACGACATGGGCATCATAGACGTCCTTTTGGGGAGGCACAGGGACAGGCAGTGTCCAAGGTGCAAGAGCCCCATATCCCTGGAACTGGAGGAATGCCCAAAATGCAAAGGGAAAATAAAGGACATGTTCGTGCAGGTTTGCCCGAACTGCAAAAAAGAGTCCCCGCTGGATTCGGAATATTGCCAAAAATGCGGCCATTCATTTGTGAAATCCAAAACCACTTACATCTGCCCCATATGCGGCTTTAGGGCCGAGTTTGCAATGACGGTTTGTCCCTCGTGCGGGCAGAGGTTCATGTAAGGGTGATTAAATGAAAGTCAGATTGGTTGCGCACACCCCAGACCCGGACCTCACGGCCGCTGCAGCTGGGATGACGTCAACTTCAGCAAGGGCAACGCTCGAGATTCTCGAGGATTTCAAGGACGAGGAGAAAAAGAAGAAGGCGCTCTTCATCCTCAAGAAGGTCATGGAATCCGGGCATACATCGGTTCTCGAGCACGCATCGTTTACATTCTCAATCTCCGAGGTATCCCGCGCCCTCACCCACGAGCTCGTGCGCCACCGAATCGCCTCCTATACCCAGCAGAGCCAGCGCTATGTCAAATTCGACAGGGAGAAGGACTTCATCCACCCAAAGACAATGGAGAAGAATGAGAAAACAAAAAAGATGTATTCGGAATTTCTCAATGAGTCGGTTCGCGTCTATAACGAATTGGTGAAAGAAGGAATTCCTTTCGAGGACGCCCGCTACGTGCTCCCAAACGCAGCCCCGACCAACATCATCCTTACTATGAACGGGCGGGAGCTCCTGCACTTCTTCGCCCTCCGCTGCTGCGAGAGGGCGCAGTGGGAGATTAGGGAGCTCGCCACCGAGATGTGCAGGCAGGCAAAAGAAGTTGCGCCAGTCATGTTCTCGAAAGCAGGGCCATCCTGCTCCCAGAGGAACTACTGCCCCGAGGGCAAGCTGACCTGCGGCAGAATGAAGGAAGTAGTCGAGAAATTCAGCAAGCTATGAACGCCCCCGGCACCCCACGTTGTATATATCATATCCACAGTCCCCTGTTTTTTCGAGCAGCAATACAATTCCCCCCATAATCTTTGCCTTTATGGTCATGTATTCTTCCCTGCCGACCTCCACGTTTCCTACTGCATACCTTTTCGATTTTGTGTTGAAGCAGAACATGCAGTGGTCTAGATTCTCCGAATTGTGGCAGAACATCGAATTCCTGGAGTCCGAACAGCCGTCCATCTCGAAGCAGTTGGAGAGGTTCGCCGAGTGGTAGCAGTTGATGCAGAATTTGGAATCTACCACCCAATAGGAGCCGAAAACGTATTCAGAGCTGAAGACCTGCCCCGAGAGCGCGGAGTTCTTCGCGAAATTTGCGTCGACGACCTTGTAGATGTTCATCGAGTTTTCCGCGAGCGGGCATTCGATGATGTTCCGGCAGTTGCCCACCACGATCTCAGGGGAATAATAGGCGATCTCCCCGACTTTGGGGAATATCGAGTTTGCATCCAACACATCTTCGTTTTCCAGTTTGATTGACAGCTTCCCGAGTTCAAGGGCCTCCTCGTTGGTCACGAATCTGCTCTCATGAATTTCTTTCATGAAGGGAAAACTTGAGAAAGGCACGTAGGTCTCCCTCTTGAACGGAGTTTTTCTGGCCTCCACGGTTGCCGTGTGCCTGCCCAGCCATCCCCCGAGTTTCCCGATGGGCCCAGGCTCCTTCCCGAGCAATATTCTCGTGGTCACTCCGAAGGCCTTCTCGATTTTGCCGAGGTCCTTCTCCCCATTCGGTTCCTCAACAGCTATCCTCGGCAGAGGCCCGGTCCTCTCGGAAAAACCGAAAATCGACGGGAAGGTCCTGTCCCGAATGATCCGTTCCCTAATCTCCCCGAGGAGCTTGCTCTTGAGCGCAAAGTACCTATCCCTGTCGAGCTTTAGGTTGCCTATCGCGTACCGCGTTCCCCTTTGGTTGAACGAGAACATGTTGTTGGAGCAGCCGAGGCAGTTGTATGAGAAATACGTGTCGCTCGTGTCCGCAACGTAATACGCCTCAAAGCACCTGGTTGAGTTGTAGGAGATGGTCCTTATCATGTGCCTTGCCTTTCCGCTCGTGTTTGAGCCGAACACGAACTCGCTGTCCCTTATCATCCGGGAATACGCAACGTATTTCGACTGCCTTATGTTGGTGCTCCCCTTAACGTAGAAGCTGTCGATGCAGACATCAGCATCCTCCACGAAGCCAGATTCCCCAAGGACCTTGTTCCCGGTGTAGCATATCCTGTCTCCGATCGCCTCAAGGATGCTGTCGATGTCCTTTATCTCGTTTATGTCCAGCGGCTCAAACCGTCGCTCTCGTACCTCATCATAGGAGACGAATTTCGCCCCGTCGCAATAGTCGTCACTCAACAGGGCCACATCCTTCCCGGAAACCGAGGACTTCCTTTTCGAAACAGGCCGCGAGTGCTGGGCCAGGTAACCCCCGAGATCCTCAAGCCTTACTTCCCCGTCGCCCTTCCCGAGCAGCATGTTGAACGTGTGCTGAAACGCTTCTTCCAAGTCCATATCGATCAACCGGCGGCCGGCTGTCGCCAGCATCGGCGTAGTGCTTGTCTCTTCCTCCGCCTGCCAGTATATGCGTTTTCTTTATATTTAAAACCGGAACATCAATTTTTTTGTAAAATAGAAATATTTATATAAAAAACTTACATAAAACCTATATGGCCCGCGAACCTCTGAGAAAACTTGACAAGAAAGACCTGAGAATTCTCTATGAGCTTGACCTAAACGCCCGCATCTCGAACTCCGAGCTGGCTAGGAAGGTCGGGCTCTCCCCCCAGGTGACTGACTACCGGATCCGTTCTCTAATCCAGAATGGGACAATTATGGGCTCGATGGCCATTCTCGACATCCACCGCCTGGGCTACTTCATCTTCAGGGTATACATGAGGCTCCAGAACATCACTCCGAAGAAGGAGGCCCGCATAATAAACTACCTGAAAAACCACCCTCTTTCGTTATGGGTCGTAAGCGCCTCGGGCAGGTGGGACATAGAGGCGCTCTTCACCTGCAGGAACCCGGTCCACTTCAGCAACATCATAAAGGAGATGAAGGCCGACATCGGTGACCACATCCTCGACTACAACCTTTCCGCTTCCACTGTGAACTACCACTTCAAGAGGAGCTACCTGGCGAATGTCGAGCGCTCTTCCTCGAATTACCCATTCTATGGCTTCGAGCCAGAGCTTGAGCGCCTGGATGAGATGGACATAAGAATACTTGAAATCCTCTCCAAGGACGCGCGGAAGAGCAACGTGGAGATCGGGAGGAGAGTCGGGCTCACTTACAACGGCGCGAAGAATAGGATTGCGAGACTCGAGAAAAGCGGCGTGATCGCCGGCTACCGAATATTTATGGACCTGCAGAGAATCGGGAGGAAATACTACAAGTCGCTCATAACTGTTCATAACATGGACAAGAAGGTCGGCAAAAGAATGTACCAGTTCTGTGTCGACGACCCACGAGTCACCTACCTCGTGGAGCTGATGGGGGAGTGGGACATCGAGCTCGAGGCGGAAGTCCAGGATGAGGAGGAGTTCAGGGGGATAATGTTCAATTTCCGCAGCCAGTTCGGCGACTACATTCGCGACTACGAAATACTGCATGTTTACAAAGAGCACAAGATGAACTATTTTCCCATGGGGAAAGAGATGCTGGAGCGGCTTAAACCTTCTCTTCGCTCAGGAACTCCCTCATGGCCATCGTCGCATAAGCGCCAGAGGGAAGAGAGAACCTGAATTCGCACTCCTCCTCCTTGAATGAGAAATCGTTAATCGGGCACGTCATCGCCCTGTGGTTGCCCTTGGAGGCAAGCTCCGGGAACGAGCGCATCTTGAAATCCTCAGGCCGTATCCCCTCTTCCTCGAGAATCTGTTTGTCCACCGAGCCAATCTCGCTCTCATAACCAATGAGCTTTCCGACCATGTACCCAGCATCGGATTTCCTAGTTAGGTCGGGAAAGCCGAACTCATTTGAAAGACAATAGTATTCGCCATCCTCCAAACCGCTGCTTCCCCTCAGTTTCTCCGAAAGGATTCGATTGAACAAATACGATTGGTAGGCGTGGACGAACATGAGCGAAATCCCCCTCGGGAGCTTCCGTATCGCATTGGCAAAATCATTCGGGTTCTTCGAGAGATGGAGAAGGATTAGGCGCTCGTAGGCGAGATGCTGCGGGAACTCCAAAGCCGCTTTCTTGTAGTCCCCGGTGTTCTTGAGGTTCTCCCTTGCGGCCCTGGCTTTCTCGTTCTCCTCGAGATTCCCTCCGAACAAGTATTCCTCACAAGCCCTCCTGAATGAGCCCAGGAGCATGTTCTTCCCAACAAGGTGGTTGTTCTCCCGGTTCCCGAACCTCTGTGGGCCGAAGTAATTGGGGAAAACTCCCCCAAGCTGCTCGCTGATTTCATGGATTTTCCCCTCAGTCTTTCGCTTGTTCGTCTTCACCTTGATGGTGAAACGGTTCCCGAGCAAATCCCCCAATTCCACTTTCTTTTCTGCTTTCCAGGCCCCGAGAATCCTTATGTCCTTTATGCTGACCGCCCCGAGGTCCTGCTTGTAGACGCTGGCAAGCTGGGTGGTTAAGGCGTTCCTGTCCTTCATTCCAGCATAGCCGAAGCTCTTTATTCCACAGCCCACCTTCTCGCCGATTTTATTGAGTGCATCGACTGTATTCCAGCCCTTCTTCTGGAGGGCAAAATGGGTGAAATCCCCCTTCTCCCCGACCAGCTGGACAGGCTTGTCGATTTCCAGGACCATCCCGTTCTTCATTATCTCCTCCACTCTGAAGTCCTCTGGGGTCGTTTTTATCTCGCCCCCAATCCCGGGCTTCTTCGAGAGGTAAGCTAGGCTCTGCATA
>JBFYLO010000027.1:0-20743 GCA_041305385.1 Microcaldota archaeon
GTACTTCTTGTACTCGAGGGCCTGGACCTCTGAATCGATGGCGCTCTTGCACTCCCCTGAGAAGAGGACCGAATCCCGCGGGCTCGAATAGATTGAATTGGAGGCCTGCTTGCACTTGCTCTCCGCAGTCGCCGGATCTGCGCTCAGGAACAGGAAGCTCGCCGTCTTTCTTTCGTTCAGGTATGAATCAGCCTGCTTGTATTCGTCCTTGGCAGTCTCTATGACCGGGATAATCTCGTTGAGCATTCGCTCATACTCGGCCGTCTTTTCATAGGCTTTGCCGAGCGAGATATCGGCCTGGAGGAACTGCGCGGACTTGGCACTCGCTTTCGAGGCTTCTATGAGCCCGGATATCTCGGCAAGGTTGTAGTTCTGCTTGTACTCGCCAACGGATTTTGAGAGCCTGGTGAAGTTCGTCCTTGCAAGTTCCACCTTCCCGAGGAACTCAAGCGCCGTCCTCCCGTTTAATTCCAGGGAGACGAGGCGCGAGTTGAGGACAGTGAGGTTCTGCTCGGCCTTGGGGATTGAATTCTCCTCGGCGGGCGGCTTGGCCAGCGCGGAGAGCGATTCAAATTCAACTCGTACGGACGTGTACTCCTTCGCGTAATAATCCCCGATGCCGGTGATGTTTATGTCTGCATCCAGCTTGGCGCGGACCTGCGCGAGGCTGTCGTTCATTCGCGTGTAGTTCTGGATGAGCCTTGCGGACAGGAGCGAGGTGTTCTTTGAAAGATTGAAATACGGGTTCTTGAGCTCGAGGGCACCCGAGTAGTTCATCTCCCCGCCGAGCTTGCCCATCTGGTCGCTCAGTGCCACCAGGTCTGCGAGATTTTTCGAGAGGCCAGGGGACTTGACCAAGACGAGGGTCCTGCTGACCATGTCCCGGGTGGCTGAGATGTTGACCTTCACCTGGGAGTAGGTCTCCTGGAACTGATAGACCTCATCGTTCTCATTTTTTTGCCGTATCCTCTGTTCGCTTATCCCTGAGATTACGTTCGAGTTTTTCTCGATGTTGGGGAGTTCTGCGAGGACGGCCTTTATCTGCGCAAGGCCCTCCTTGATTTCATTGAGCTTCGCAAATGAGAAATTTATCCTTGGGCAGAAGAAATAGCCCGGGCCAACGGTGAAGAGCCTGTTCTCCTGTATTTCAGTTGCCCTAGCCTCCATTGCCAGGAGGTAGGAGTTGGCGCTGCTCGCTAGCTCTGCGTTAGCCGGAATCCCGACTGCAGCCTCCTTGAAATCCACGACCGCCTTGTCTATCTCGGCATTCTTGGTCCTCCATGACTGGATGGCGTATATGAACATGTCTCCGTTGCCCTCGAATGTATCCCTGCAGACTGGGGCGGAAAGGCACGCGTACCTGCAGGTCGAGAAGTCCGTGCACGGGAACCTGTCGACCCCGGTGTATTGCTCGCACAGGGTCTGCTGCGGATAGCGGGATGCGTTGAAATCAGCCACGTCCAGGACGAGCGCCTGCGTGTCAACGGAGACCTTGTGCTCTGCGAGGTATTCCGACTTCAGGGCCAGGTATATCGGCACCGGGTCGGTCAGCGGAGGCGAATCGGGATCCAAGAACATCATCGAATCCCTTCCGTTTATTATCGCCAGCGTGTATTCTCCGGACTCGGTCGTTATTGCGCGCATGTCGAGGGTCTCGCCTTCAGTCATATAGGACCGTATGTTGCTCTCAAGGCTTGCGCTCGCCAGGGTAGCCAGCATCAGAAAAGCTAATGCAAGTGCAGATTGTCTCATCAGCAGGGATATTTGCCGAACCTCTATTAAATAGTATCGCCACAATGTATCTGTGAAAACAGAGATAACTGCATGCATGAGGTGCGGGAGCAGGAACCTTGATTTCACCCCAGGGGACGGGATGGCCGTCTTTACGAAGCTTGGGGTCGGGCCCATAGGCGGAATCGCCGTTTGCAAAGACTGCGGGAGAGTTGGCGGACCTATAGTATTCGGTAAGGAGAAGGATTACCGGGCTTTCCTTCTGCACCTGAAGAGGCTGAAAGCTGAAGAAAAGAGTTAAAAACAGGAAATGAAAACTCATTTTGATGAAGACCGTTGTTGTTGGGGCAGGGCCGGCAGGGCTCTTCTGCGCCTACGAGCTTGCGAAGGCAGGGCTCCAGGTTGAGATTTACGAACGGGGCGAGGAGGTTGAGAAAAGGCTCTGCCCGATGAAGCACACGGGCCTCTGCGCGAAATGCCCTGAGTGCAATTTCATCCATGGTGTCGGGGGAAATGGGCTCTATTCCGACGGGAAGCTAAACCTCGATCCGGAGATAGGCGGGAATCTCTTGGAGTTCAGTTCCGAACACGAGGCGAAAAAGCTGGTGGAAGAGATTGATGAGACGTTCACACGGCACGGGGCGCACTCGAAAAAAACAGAGAAGGAGGACTACGCGGAGATGATGGTCGCCAGGGCAAAGGCGCATGGCGTCAGGTTCATACCTATACAGCAGAGGCACATGGGCTCCGACAGGCTCCCGGGAATCATAGGCTCGTTCGTAGAGGAGATGAAAAGGCTTGGCGTGATGTTTCATACAAGAGCCAATGTAACGGACATTTCGGTGGAAGGAGGAAGGGTCAACGGGGTGCTCATTGGAAACAGGAAAATTGATGCTGATTATGTTGTCATCGGACCGGGCAGGGGAGGGGCAAAATGGCTCTCCGAAATCTGCGCCAAGCATGGGATTAAGGCGAGACACCAGCCCATAGACATTGGGGTGAGGGTCGAGGTCCCTGCGGAGATAATGAACGAGGCGACGGCAATCTGCTGGGACCCGAAGTTCCACGTCAACACGAAAACCCACGATGACCTCGCCCGCACGTTCTGCACCAACCCGCGCGGCTATGTGGTAACAGAGCATTATGGGGATTTCGTCTGCGTGAACGGGCACTCGCTCAAGGGGAAGAAGTCGGACAACACGAACTTTGCATTCCTTGTCAGGGTCGAACTCACGCAACCTGTGGAGAACACGACCGAATACGGGGAGGCGGTGGCCCGCATGGCGAGTACCATCGGGGGAGGGAAGCCGATAATCCAGAGGATGGGGGACCTGAAGGCGGGCAGGCGCTCGACCTGGGAGAGGATAGAGAAAAGCTATGTGAAGCCCACTCTTACAGAGGCAACGCCGGGCGACATCGCCATGAGCCTGCCTGCGAGAATCGTAACTGACATAATAGAAGGGCTCGAGGCGCTCAACAGGGTGATCCCGGGAATTTCCGAGGACTCGACTCTCCTCTATTCCCCTGAGATAAAGTTCCACGCTCATCGGGTGGAAGTGAAGAAGGATATGGAGACGAGCATACCGCATCTGTTCACAGTCGGGGATGGGGCAGGAGTTTCAAGGGGCATCGTGATTGCAGCTGCAACCGGGATGATTGCAGCCCATGAGATAACCAGGAGGGTTCACGGGCATAACCACTTGCAAACAAATAATGCCAATGGAGGGGGATGAGAACATGGAAGAGGGCGAGATAGTTTTTTCAGCGAAATACGGGAACTGGATTTCGATAAAGAAGATGAGCGTCGATGAGAAGACGAGCCCTGCGGAAGTCGCGCACATGCTCGCAGGAGTCACCAACAATATCGACAAGAAGGGATTTGTCTTTCTCGGAATTGACACGGATATGATTGATGCCTATGTGGACAAAGTTGTGGGGAGCAAGAGGAAGAGCTACGGCGCGGTTGTCGAGATATTCTCCAGCCTCAAGGGCGCAGAGATTAAGGAGGAACTCTTGAAGGCGATAAAACAGGATGTGGCCCCTCTTCCTCCCGATAAGGCGGGCAATCCGGTTTCTTGGGAAGAGAAGCTCCCGCTCGCAGAATCCTATTTCATGCGGAGCTTGATGACGCGGCTTGGCTTTGATTTCAATATCAATGGCGATGTGCTTTCAAAACTCTACCCGGACCTGAAGTTCCCGAAGCCCAAGGGCAATTTCGGGAAAAAGAAAAACTAGCCTCGGATTGCAAGCCTCAGGACGTTTTTTCCCATTGTTAGGGTATCCTTGAGAAGGCTCACTTTTGTTCCTCTGCCTTCTTTCCACTCTATGGGGAATTCGTCCACTCCTAGGCCTGCCCACTGGGCCCTCACGAGCAGCTCGGTGTCCCAGAACCAATGGGTGTCCTTCACCTGCTCCAGGAGCGGAAGGACCTTGCTCCTCCTGAACCCCTTGAACCCGCACTGGTGGTCCTTTATTTTCGAGTGCAAAAGAATGCGAACCAAGAGATTGAAACCCCTACTCATGAAGTCGCGGGTGAAACCCCTGCTGATGTCAGAGCCACGGATGAGCCTCGAGCCGGTCGAGATTGCCGCCCCCTTCTCGATTCCTTCGATGAGCCGCTTTGTCTTTCCGGGTTCAGAAGCCAAATCGACATCCATATAAAGGACAATGTCGCTTTTCGCGTCTCGTATGGCCCTCGAAAGAGCGGCCCCCCTTCCCAACCTCTCATCAGAGTGCAGGACGCGGCAGCGCTTGGCGCTCATCTCCTTGATTATTCTTGGGGCATCGTTGCTCCCGTCCTCGGCTATGATTATTTCGTAGTCGAGGCCTGCCAGTTCTTTTGAAATCCTATCGATGAAAGGCCGTATGCCCTCGGGCTCCTTGTAAACTGGAACGACCACAGTAACATATGACATGGGAAAACTATGCCGAAAACAATTTATAAATTCTAATTGACAGGATGCGGCCTCTGCGGGTAGGGGTAGCGTATATAAATTTTGATAACCTAGAAAAGCTAGAAAACCTGTTGGGCGAGCCATCGAGGGGATGATTGTTTAAATCACCTTAAGGATGGGCTAGCCTGGTATGCTTCCAGGTTTGGGATCAGAAACCTGCGGTTTCCGATACCTTCCACATGACTCTGACAAGACACCTGGAGACCCGAGTTCAAATCACCATCCCTTTTCTTTGAAAAGAAAAGGTCTGGTGGAACCCCAAAAGAAACAATTGCCGGTTGAAGATTCCTTTTGCCCCTCGTGAGGAGGGGGTCAGGCGCTATTCGCCTGTCGGCGAATGCGCCGCGCTTTTGGCGCAAGCCAAAATGCGCAGGAGGAGCCTGAAACTGGGGGGAGGAAACTTCCTCCCCGCGGTTCGGAAAATCTCGGTCCCCCCACTATTTTTATTAATCGGTGCTGCCAAAGTGATTCATGAAGAAAACTAAAATCGTCTGCACAATCGGCCCGGCGAGCATGTCCTCGGAGAGCTTGGGGCGGATGTGCGGGGCAGGGATGAACTGCGCCAGGATAAACACTGCGCACGGCGATTTCGCCCAATATTCCAAAATAATCAAGAACGCCCGCTCGGTTTGCAATGTCCCGATAATGATGGACATAAAGGGGCCCGAGGTCAGGGTGCTCGTAAATTCTCCAAAAAAAATCACTGCTGGCGAGCCCTTCGAAGCGTGGTTTTCCGAAGAGGGGCCGGTCAGGTTTACTTATGATTTCCAGAACGAGGTGGAGGTCGGCGACGAGCTCTTCGTTGCCAACGGAAAGGTGAGGGCGAGGATAGTTGCGAAAACCACGAAGGGAATCCTGCTCGAGGCAGTGAACGATGGGGTGATTGAGGACAGGAAGAGCGTGAACATCCCAGGAAGGGAGCTGAAAACCCCGGGCCTCTCGGAAAAGGACAAGAAGTCCATCGAGTTCGCCATAAAGAACAAAGTTGAGTTCATTGCGCTTTCGTTCGTGAGGAGCGCGGACGATGTGAAGAATCTGAGGAAGCATTTGGGGGAAAGGAGGATTGCTGTAATATCGAAAATCGAGAACCTCCAGGGCGTGAACAACATCGACGAAATACTTGAGGAGTCCGACGGGATAATGGTGGCGAGGGGCGACCTGGGCGTCGAGATACCCCACGAGAAGATTCCACTCATACAGAAGGAGATAATCAGGAAGTGCAACCAGCGGGGGAGAATCTCGATAACTGCGACGCAGATGCTCGAGTCGATGATAAGGGCCCCCACCCCCACGAGGGCGGAAACGAGCGACGTGGCGAATGCGATTCTCGACGGGAGCGATGCCGTGATGCTTTCCGGGGAGACTGCCGTTGGGGCCCATCCGATTGAGGCTGTTGGGACCATGTCGAAAATAGCCCGCGAGGTGGAGAACTCGGTCCCGAACAGGGTCCGAATGACCGGCTACTTCAACATTTCCGACACTGTGAGCAAGTCAATCCACCACATTACTGAGATAATGCCCCTTGACAAGATAGTGCCCATAACCCGCTCTGGCTACACGGCCCGCATGATTGCCCGCTTCAGGCTCGACGTCCCGATTATCGCGGTTACCGACGACCCCATAACCGCGGGCCAGCTCGGGCTGATTTTCGGGGTCTTGCCCGTCAGGATAGGCAAGGTCCCGCAGACGAAGAGGGTCCTCAGGGTTGCGGAATACCTCTGCCGGAGGGGGTTGCTCCAGAAGGACGAGACCGTGCTTTTCACCTCCGGGGTCAGGACGAGCCAGAAGCACGCGAGCAACCTCATTGAAATCCACAAGGCTGCTGAGCTGTTGAAATTCAGCTCGCTTGGAAGGAAAGGAGCGTGAAACTTCTGCTGGACAAATTTCCACAGAATTTCCAATTTTTGCCCCGAGGCAAAAATGGACACGCAATTTTTCCTCGAGGAAAAATGCGCATCTTTGCCGCAGGCAAAGCTTGTCGTTTTCCCGAGAAAATGATTGTGTCCGCATTGGAAAGGCAAATTTCCGAAAAAAAATTTGCCTGTATTGGAACGAGCAAAGCGATGGAGCAACCGAAGGTTGCGACAGACTTGGACCGAAGGTCCAAGCAGAGTTCCAATCGAATTAGCAAATTCCAATACAAGGACAAAAAACGAACCATTATAAATTATGTCTGCGAAATATTGAACGGGGATTAAGATGATTTGGAGGCAAATAGACCCGAGGTCATTTTTCCGAGCGCGAGTGAGGCCACCTGAAGAGATACCCGAGGCAGACAGGACTACTTCAAAACAGATTGCCAGGATAAATGAATTGCTAAACACTATTAGAAGCAGATGTCGGGATGGTAAAACTATTTCATACATAGGTGAAAAAGGCGGAGAGGTTTATGCCTCTGTCTCTGAACGCCAAGAAAAGAAACCGCCTTTGGGACTTGTTGACAGAATACTTGAACTCGGCGTCATTACAATGCCAGAGAAGAAGAACAACGCAGAAATTAGGATTGGAGTCTTGGAGAAGGCACTGAAGGAACTTGAAGCCCTGGGGAATAGCCAAATTGCATTCTTCTTAGACAGAAGCGGTTTGCGCATACTAATCGTAAACAAAACTCCGGAAGCCTAGAAGCTGAGCAGGCCCCTGTATTTCATCGCCTTGTACCTGTCCGGAACTGTGAGGGCACCGACCACTGCACTGCGCGCAAGCATGGCAGGCTCGCTCCTGCTGATTTGGGTCGCCACATGGCCGCCCCGAACAAGGACCCGGGTCCTCATGAGGAAGGGCATCGCTTCGAACCCCATCACCTCAAAGACCTCGAATGCCCTGAGGGCGCTGAAGGTGAAGGCGAACGGGACGAAGAGCAGGAGCTCGAACCAGTTCTTCCTCATGAACTTCGCCTTGTTCTCCGCCCTGGAGAAATTGACTGCCAAATCAACGAAAAGCACGAGAAGGGCGGCAAGCTCGAGGAATTCGAGCAGGCGAAGGGAGTTCGCCTCGAAATGGTAGAAGAACTCCAGGAGGAACACTGCGAGAATCGTGAGCATCGCCAGGGCTACTGCCAATCTCCAGGGAGTAATCCTCCTAAGCGGCATCCTGAGCTCCTGAATCCTCATCCAATCAACTGGTCGGGTAAGTGAGTGTTTTCTGGGAGGGAGTATTTAAGATTAACTGCTGAGAAAGTAGAACGCAGTTTTTCGGATTGCGGTTGTCAGAACGGTGATTGCATGGAGACATATGACGTTTGCATTGTGGGGGCGGGGCCGGCCGGGATGGCGGCGGCAATTTATTCTGCGAGGAAGGCCCTCTCGACGATTATGCTCGAAACGAAATCAGCGGGCGGGTACATGGCTCTCGCCCCTTGGATAGAGAATTACCCCGGGGTGGAGAAGGTCGCCGGGATGGAACTCGCCGAGAGGATGAGGAAGCAGGCGGAAGGCTTCGGAATCGATTCGAGGACTGAATCGGCAATCGAAGTCGCAAGGAAGAAAGACGGCTTCCTGGTCAAAACTTCCGATAACGAGTATGCGGCGAGGACGGTCATATTGGCTACTGGCTGCAACTATTCCAGATTGGGGATTCCTGGGGAAAGCGAGTTCCTCGGGAAAGGGGTCTCCTACTGCGCGACTTGCGACGGCCCGTTTTTCTCGGGAAAACGGGTTGCGGTCGTGGGGGGCGGGAACACGGCGCTCTCCTCTGCGATACTGATGTGCGACATTGCAAGCGAGGTCTACCTTGTTCACAGGAGGGAACAGTTCAGAGGCGACGAGATGCTCCAGAAGAGACTGGGCAAGACCAAACCAATGCTTTGCCGAGTGCCAACTCGGATAATTGGAAACCAGTTCGTTACTGGAATAGAGCTCGAGGATGTCGGGACCAAAAAGAAAACAATCCTCCCGATTGACGGAGTGTTCGTGAATATCGGCGCCCTTCCAAACTCAAGTCTGGCAAAGTCCATCGGCGCCCACCTTGACGAGAAGGGCCACATAAGGACTGACCCCAATGGGGCCACGAGCGTCCCTGGCCTTTTCGCAGCAGGCGATGTGACCGGCGGAATCAGGCAGGTGGTGATTGCAACCGGGCAGGGCGCGGCAGCGGCAACAGGCGCCTATGATTACATAAAATACGGCAGGTCCATCAAGGAGGAGTGAACAGCCGGACCTTCCCGGAATGCTCGTCTATGTCGCATTTGCCCTCGAGCGCCTTTTTTATTTCGGCCCAGGTTTTCCCCTGTTTTTTCATTTCTGAAATCGTCTTGAGGATTCCCTCCGCCTCCTGATACCGCGCATAAACCTCGTCGCCCTTTTTCTTGAGCTCGCCCGCCTCCCTGAGCATCCTTTCGCAATGTCCCTTCTGGAGCTCGAGCCTTTTCCTCAGTTTCTCGACTTTCTTTTCGTGCTCGATTGAAACGGGGGATTGCTCGCTCTCGATATCGAAGTTCGCGCACTCATCGATTGCTTCGGACAGGGAACCTGCATCGCGGACCTCGAGGTTCGGATACTTGCCCAATTTTGTAAGCGAATAATCGAAAGGCTTCCCATCTTTCAGGTAAAGCGCGGGCTTCGGGTTCTCGAATATCCTGTTAAGCTCGCCTGCGAGAGCTTCCAATTTCTCGGCTGGAAGTTCCTTTGCATTTGCTTTTGGGGCTATGCCTGCCCGGGAGCAAGCCTCTTCGAGATAGTCGTTGCCGAAATTCGTCTTAGAAGCGAGGATTGAGATTATCTGTTTTGATTCGAGGATTCTCGATAAACTTTCAGGGCTAAATGGGGGCGAGAGCCTGCCGGACTGGGGGAACTTGTACTCCTGCCCCTCTTTCAGGATTCTGTCCTTCCACTCCTCCCTTCGGTAAACCCGGAGAATTTTCCTTTTCGAGTCAACTAAAACTAGATTTCCCTCGGCGAACATCTCGAAAACCAGGGAATGCGGGGTCTCGCCTGAAAACTGAAACTCGACTACCCTGTCAAAATCGTGCTGTTTTATTGATTCGAGTCTCGCTCCCTCAATCCGCTTCCTCAAAAACATCGCCAGGTTGCTCGGCTCTTTTGGCGCGTCGCGGATGTATTTCGTCAGGTGAATCCGCTCGCCAAGCTTGACGGATATGTCCTCGTATTTCCCGGGGAGCCTGAAGCGCAGGCGGAATTCCCCGTTCTCCATGTCGTAGAGTTTGTCCAGCCTGCTTCCGACCAGAGGCTGGAGCTCGGAACAAATCCTTGCGTATTCGAAGTTCGAGGCGCTTCTCATTGCACGACACCCCACAAAAACAATTCAACTCGATGCAAATCGCTCGAGTTCCCGAGAACTCGAAGCGCCCCGGCGCGTGTTCCAGGCCGAGCAACTGTCGTGCCTTCGAGCGCGATTCTCGAGCCGAGCGAATGGTTGCATTGGTTTAGTCTGTTTTTGGGTTTCGCTATAACACTGCCCGAAAAAAGTTAAAGAACCTTGCCTGAGAACCACTGTCATGAAAGTCATAACCGGAGGGACCGGAAGGCTGGGGGGCCATCTGCTGAAGGCCCTGCTCTCCAGTGGGGAGAATGTGAAAGTTCTTGTCAGAAACAGCGAGACTCTTCTCCCCGAGGGTGCCATCCCCCATGTCGGCGACCTAACCAAGCCCGAGACGCTCAACGGGCTTGTCGGAAAGCGGGACACTGTCTTCCACCTGGCCGCTGCCATAGACGAGAGCTTCAGCGATGAGATGTTTTATAGAGTAAATGTCATCGGAACCGAGAACCTGCTGGGCCAATGCAGGGGCAATGAGATTGAACGGTTCGTATTCGTCAGCTCCATCTCCGTCTTCGGGAATCTCGATTCTACGCCTGCGGATGAATCAACAAGGAAGAACCCCATAACCAAATATGGGAGGTCCAAACTTCTTGCCGAGGAGGCGGTCTACAGGCGCAGAAAGGAACTTCCTTTCACCATAATAAGGCCTGGGATGATTTACGGCCCAGGCTTTGATGAGGGGTATATCCCTGTCCTGAGGGCTTTGGAAAAGGGCAAAATGAGGATAATAGGCGATGGAAGCAACCACATGCCGCTCATCCATGTTTCCGATGTCCTGGGGGCGCTCCTGCTGGCTGCCGAGCAAGAGGGGGCATTGAAGCAGGATTTCATCATCGCTGGGCCGGACCAGCTCACCCAGAAGGAATTGCTCTCGCTGGCTGCCAAGGAGCTCGGCGTCCCGGAGCCGAAGAGGTCGGTCCCGGTCGGGCTGGCGCAGGCCGCACTGCCGATTGCATCTTCTCTGCTCGGAATGAATATCTCCTCAGAGAACCTAAGCCAGCTTACCCGCGACAGGGCCTTCGATTGCACGAAGATAAAGAAGGCTCTTGGATTCGAGCCCAAGATGCGCATTGCGCAAGGAATAAAAGAGATGGTTGCCTACTATAGGGAACGGAAGGTGGTGCCTTGAAGACCCAGAAATATATCCAAGACGTCCTTTCGCGTGATGGCGCGATGCTGTTCGTGCTCATAGACCCCTGCGACCATCCCTCCAGCGAGAAGGCGGCTGAGACTGCCGAGCAGGCCTGCAATGGAGGCGCTGATTTGGTTCTCGTAGGCGGTTCCATAGGGGCGCAGGGAGCCCTTCTCGATGACACCACCAAGAGGATAAAGGAGAAAGTGAATGTGCCCATTGTCCTTTTCCCAGGCAATATAGCCACCATAACCCCCTATGCGGATGCTGTGTATTTCATGTCACTGCTCAACTCCAGGAATCCATACTGGATATCGCAGGCACAGACTCTCGCTGCGCCAATGGTGAAGCGGATGGGCCTCGAGGCCCTGCCAGTCGGCTATATCGTGGTCGAACCTGGGGGGACAGTCGGCTGGGTCGGGGATGCGAACCTCGTCCCCAGGGACAAACCGCAGATAGCAGCGTCCCTCGCTCTCGCAGGGGAGCTGATGGGCTCGCACTACATCATAACTGACGCCGGCTCTGCCTCGAAGCTCGGCCCTGTTCCAGTGGAGATGATTTCCGCAGTGGCCAAAGTCCTCTCGGTCCCGTATATAATAGCCGGGGGCATAAGGACCCCGAAGCAGGCGAGGGACGCGATTGGCGCCGGCGGGGACATAATACAGGTCGGGACTGCTGTGGAGAACAGGGGCAACGTCAGGGGCATCGTCTCTTCCCTCTCAGCAGCCATAAAGACCGAGGGGAAGAAGAAAGCCTAAGTTTTCCTCTCCAGGACGATGAAGTAGCGGTTCTCTTTCATCTTTTCGAATCCCGAGTAATCCTCTCTCCCAGCCATGAATTTCTCGTAGAATTGCCTCTCGATTACAATAAAGTCCCTGGGTTCATCGAATTTTCCCAGGTGCATCCTCTGCGGGACGTAGGGGGATGCCACGATTGCTTCATAAATGTCAAGCGAGGAGCCGGGCTTATTCCCGTTCACAATTATGCCCATTGCCTCGGGTTCTTCGAGTTTTGTGTCATTCGTGATGAAGAACGCATCAAGGGACCCGAAATCGCCATTGCCCCGGAATTTGTAATACATTGCAGTCGGGCTGTAGATCGCTAACAGCAACGCATCCTTGTCCTGCAGGTAGTAACCCATTTCCCTCTCGTCATAGAGGCGCTGCGAAGAGAGCGATGCAACGACCAACTGGGCCCCGTCAGAATTGCTGACTTCCACAAGGCCCGGGCTGAGGAATATGAACATGTAGGCTATGGCTGCTGAGAAGAAAACCAGGACGAGCGCAAAGCCTGTTGAGAACTTGTCAGCCCGGCCTCCTGCGAGTATCGTCTTTGCGGAAAAAATCGAGACCGGCACCATGAGCGGAAGAAAATACCAGAACAGCGGTCCGTTAGTGAAGAGCGGGAACAGCCCGGCCAAAAGCCAGGCAGCCCAGAAGCCGCAGTTCTTTAGAGATGAACCGTATCTGTAGGCCCCATAAACTGCCAGGGCGAGCCACGGCATTGCCAGGGCGAGCAGCGTTAACAGGTTGATTAGAAAAGTGTTGAGGACATCCTGGCTAGCGGCCCTGCTTGTCACATCAACAGCCAGCTGAGCACCCATTCCAGGGAATTGGATTAGCAGGATGAATGAAACCGGGATGAATGCAAGGGAAAGAAGAAAGAACTTGTCCCTGAGCATCTCCCGCTTGTAAAGAAGATAGAACAGGACCACGAGGCCTGGGGCGAAGAGGGCAGCGATGCTCTTGGTGAGGATTGCCAGGCCTATGAATAGGCCCCCGAGGAGCGCAAGCTTTGAATCCCTTCTGGCCCGAAGAAAAAACAAAAGCGAGCACAGCATCAGCAGCGAGAGAAGCGAGTCCGTGAGCAGCATCCTGTTCGTTGTGATTGAGAGTGGGATTGCGGCGTAGATAAGAGAGGAGATGAGTGCGAGGTCCTCGTCTTCGGAAAGCTCCTTCACCAGGAAATAGACGACGACTGTGCAAAGCGCTCCTAGAAAAGCGCTTGGAAGCCTGTAGAGGATTTCAGGGGGCATCCCAAGAGGGTTCATGGCAAATACAAAAGAAGAATAGAACCAGAACGTGAGCGGGGGCTTCCATGGAGCCACGGCCCCTGCATAGTGCGGCACCGGGTTGCCTGACTGAATCATCTCGTCTATTGTCTCTGCGTAGAGGGCTTCATCCCGGAAAAAGGGAGTCTGGCCGATTAGAAGGACCCTCAGAACCAGGGAGAGCAGCAGGATTGCAACCAATTTCCTGTTCATGAGAAAAACCTCATTTTGATTATCTCAACTAGCATTTTAGCTGAATCACGAAAAAGGCTGACCCTGCTTGTCTTTCCCTGCTTCCACCTCACGGGGAATTCGTCGACCTTAAGGCCTCCCCTTTGTGCAAGAACGAGCAGTTCAGTGTCCCAGAACCAGCCCTTGCTCCTGGTCCTCTGGACGAATGGAAGGATTTCCATTTTCCTGAAAGCCTTGAACCCGCACTGGTGGTCCCTGACCCCGGAGCCGAGAATAAGCCGAACTAAAGAGTTGTAGACCAACCTTGCCAGGTTTCTTCTCCCTGCCCCACAAACCTCTACCCCGCCCATAAGCCTCGAGCCCACTGATATAGGAGCTTTCTTTTGAACGCCCTCTATCAGGCGCCCCAGGAGGGCGATGTCTGAAGAGAGGTCCGAATCGATGAATGCAACTATGTCGCCTACTGATTCTGTCATCGCTGCTGATAATGCGGCTCCTTTCCCGAGCCTCCTGTCGCTGTGGAGAAGCCTGACCCGCGGATTTTTCATGGCCCTGACCACTTCGGCAGTCCTGTCGCTGCTGCCGTCCTCTGCGACGATTATCTCGTAATCGAGCTTGAGCCTCTTGAGCTCTCCCTCTGTGGCTGCGATGGCGGATGCGATTGTGCCCTCTTCATTATAAGCAGGGATTATGACCGAAACCTCAACCAACTGAGCACCTCTTCCGATATTTTCTCCGCGGATTTTAAAACATCCTCGCTCAGCCCCTGGCCGAACTCCACTGATGCGGGCTGGACTCCCACGAGCCAGGCCTTCGACGGCTCCAGCATCTTGGCGAATTTGGACAACGGAATGGCGTGGGTGGAGAGCAGAATCCCGGCTGCTTCGCTTGCCTCGAAAACCTTCACCTCGCCAGCTCTCGCGCCAAAGTCAACTGCGTCGAATATCACTACTGCATCCGGCTTTTCCCTTCTTATTTTCGATATGAAATTCTCTGGTGCAGTCTCTGCGTTTATTGCCCGGGGAATTTTTTGCGCGACGTGCGGGCCGAATCCGTCGTCGCCCTTCATCTGGTTCCCCACGCCCACGAAAACCATTTTCCCTTTAAGGATTCTTTTTAGCAAGCAATCTCCAGGAGTTAATTTGCGCATGAAGGTAAATAAATAGTGGAGCAGGAACAGTGGCGGTTTTTTAAATCATGTGCGGGTAAAGGATAGCGATGCCAAGCGCACAGATAAGGCTCACCATTGCTTTCTTCAGCATAGTCGTACTGTTAATCCTGGGCACGACAGTTTATCACAACATCGAGGGCTGGGACTGGGTGGATTCATTCTACTTCACCGGGGTGACCGTCACCACTGTTGGATATGGAGACCTTTACCCTACGCACGATGCCTCGAAGATTTTCACTGTTTTCCTTGCACTCGGCGGGATAACTATAGTCTTCTACTCGGTTTCAGTCATCGCTTCGATTTATTTCGAGCGCCAGCAGGAGATGCTCAAAAAACGGCTCAGCTTCATAGACAAGGAGAAGGTCATGGAGGCGCAGAAGAGGGACATACTCGAGCATCTTGAAGGCAAGAAATAATATTCAGTTGAGGAAAATGGAACTGTTCATCTACATCATACTCGTGCTCTGCGTCGTCTTCTCGGCGTTCTTCTCTGCAACGGAGATAGCCCTTGTTTCCATAGGGAGAATCCACCTAAGGAGGATAATCAAGGAAGGGAAGCCTGGCTCGAATTCCCTCCAGAAGCTGAAGAAGCACCAGCGCAAGACCATAGTGTCCATTTTGATAGGGAATAACATCGTCAACATCACTGCCTCCACAATCGCCGCTGGCATCGCAATCGAAACCTATGGGGAGCTGGGGGTCGGCATAGCGACAGGCGTCATGACATTCGTAATTCTCGTGTTCGGGGAAATCATTCCAAAGAGCTTCGCAGGAGCCAATTCCGAGAGTTTCGCGCTGTTCGCCTCCCCCATAATGTACAGCGTAAGGGTCGTCCTTTCCCCGCTGGTATTTTTCTTCGATTTCTTCGCGAAAATGGTCGGAAAAACCGAAACGCGGGTGCTTTCGGAGAAGGACATCCACGCCATGGTGGAACTCGGGGTCGAGGAGAACGTGCTCGAGCCCCAGGAGCAGAAGCTCATTGAGAGAGTGCTGCGCTTCAACGATGTGCCGGTGAAGGACATCATGGTCCCTTTCAAGAGCTTCGTGTCCATTGACTCGAACGCCCAGATAAAGGATGCTTCAAGAATAGCCACGCGGCACGGATTCAGCAGGTTCCCAGTCTATTCAGGAGACAAGAAGAACGTGGTCGGGGCGGTGAGGGCGAGGGACATGCTTTATGAATACGGGAAGGGATTCGAGACCAAGGCCGTCAGCGAGATTATGCTGTCTGCCCCGCGGTTCAGGGAGACCGAGCTCATTGACGATGTCTTCAGGCTGTTCCAGAAGGCGCACAACCACATGGGCTTCGTCGTGGACCCGAAGGGCGAAGTAATCGGGCTCGTGACCATGGAGGACCTCATCGAAGAGATTATGGGGGAGTTCGAGAGCGATGGGGTGAGGGGAGTCGCGGGGCTCGCGTAAAGCGTGTTAATTCGCAAAATGTGAAGATTTTTAAGTTTTGAATGAGCAATACCGCCACGTATGCTGTACACTTACTCCCCCCACAAGCCAACTGCTAGGAGCCCTGATGAACTAAGGGGCTTTTTAGTGAGGCTGTGGGGGAAATCGCCAACACTCGATGTCATTACGGACGGGATGGTGGAGCTCCACGACAACAAGAGGAAAAACGGGCGTGACGCGAAAGAGCATCCCAGAGAGGTTAAGGGGTTGGTTGTACCTATTTTTAAGAAGGACTGCGTCGTCTTCGAGGCAATAGGGCCAGCTGCAAATGGCCATGATTTTGATGAGGACCACAGGGGCCCGGTATTCCTAGAGCCTGAAATTTTCAGAAAGGCGGTTATGGAGTTCAAGAAAACGCATTCGGAGATACGGGGCTCGAGTGTCGTTGCAATCAGCCAGGAGATTCTGGGATACCATCTAGAAGCCGAATTCGCAAAGTCTATCGTATCAGAGGACGGAAAGACCATGGAGGACAAATGCATAATGAACCTCTACTATGCTGCCTATGGGAATGTTGGCATTTACGCCGCTTATATCGATTATCATTTAACTGTCAGGGAAGGCGAGCAAAAGGAGGAGAACAGGGACAGGCATTTGACCAACATAGACCGCTATTTCCGTGGTGGAAGGCAGATAAGAGGAATGATGGACGCGATGAGCGACCGGCTGAGGATACGATTCTTTTTGGATTATTCGACCCTTGGCATTAGGATAGCGGATATCAATTCAAACACTAAACACGATGAGCATTTCTTCTATCAGGACTCCGTGAAAACGATGTTTGGGGTAGCTATGGGCGGGCCTCGGAGTGATAGGTTCAAAATAGTCAATGACTTCTTAAGAGGCGCTGAAGTTTCTGATGCGTTCTATAAGAATGGGGTTTTCAGGTTCAAACGACTCTTCACACGCGAAAGTGAAAGGATCAGTTTCGAGGCTCTCTTCATTGAAAAGATGGGAAAACAGTTCGAAAACAATAAGATTGCGAGAGCCATAAACAACCTAGTCTATCTCCCAAAAGCGGAGATAAGGCTCTTGCTCCGCATAGGCCGAGACGGCAACCGATTCAACGAGAGATTGGCTGAACAGTTCCCTCTGTATGACTACTGGAAAATGAGGGGGCTTTTGAAATCGAGTTATGTCGAAACCCTGCGCATTATGGGAGGCTTAAACCTACCGGAAGACCCGTATCATCTTGCACGCGAGATTGGGTATGGGCATAAGTTAGGGCATGTAAATGGTTACGAAACGATCCCGCGCGAGATAAGGCACATTGAACTTGGAATGTCGGCGGGAAGGCGTCGTTGCTGAGAACCGGTCCTTTGTCCTAGCCAAGTGCGAACATCTAGTCCTAAGAATAGTAGTAATTCCCGCTCTCTCTTTGCTCATTATCGAGCTGCGAGCCAGGCTTGTTCACCCTGGGCCTGAGCGAGTCCTTGTCCCTCCTCATTGTTACCCCCATGTCCTTCAGGAAGGAGTTCATCCCCTTCTTCTTCTCAAGAGGAGCCCCGACTTTCCCGCGCTCGCCTGATTTCCCAGTGAATACCATGAGCCTGTCCGAGACAGTGTCCAGGAGGACTACATCGTGGTCGACAATGAATGCGCTCTTCTCGCTCGTCTCGATGACTTTCCTCATGACTGAAGCGAACCTAAGCCTCTGCTCAATGTCGAGGAACGCGGAAGGCTCGTCCAGGAGATAGAGGTCCGCATCCCGCGAAATGCACCCTGCGATTGCGACCCGCTGGAGCTCTCCCCCGCTCAAATTCCGTACTTCCTTGTCCATCAGCTCCCCAATCTCAAGGCCCCTGCTCACCTCTGAATCGAAAACCCCCCTGTTTATCCCAGCTGAGTCTAGGAAAGCAGCCACTGTCCCCCCGAGCTCCTTCTTGAGATATTGGGGCTTGTAGGAAACTTTAAGCGCTAGCCCGTGCTCCCCTGAATCCGGCTTTTCAGCCCCGGCGAGCATTTTCACGAAAGTGGTCTTGCCGATGGCATTGGGCCCGAGAACCCCGACGATTTCAGATTTTCGGATATTGCCTGAATCGCATTGAAGCGAGAAGCCTTCGTAAGACTTCCTCATCTGCGGGTAACTGAACGAAACCTGCCCTCCCCTCATCTCCGAAGAGCCCACGAGGAACCGAATCTCCCCGTCCCTGAAGCGCACGTTCTCCTCTTTCAGATATCCCCCGAGGAACTCATTGATTCCAGTCCTCGCAGCCTTTATTCCTGAAACCACGCCGTAGGCTGCAGGGGAGCCGTAGAACACATGGACATAATCGCTCAAGTAATCAAGAACAGCGAGGTCGTGCTCGACGACCATCACTTCCTTCTCCTCGCTCAGCTCCTTGATGTGGCGGGCCACGGAGAGCCTCTGTTCAATATCCAGATAGCTAGTGGGCTCGTCGAAATAGTAGATGTCCGCTTCCCTGATGTATGCGGCGCAGATGGCAACCCTCTGGAGCTCGCCCCCGGAAAGCTCGGGAATCTTTTTCTCAAGGCAGCTCTCAAGCCCGAATTTCCTCACCGCTTCCTTGAGGGCCCCCCGCTCGTCGTTCTTTTTCAGCAGGTCCTTCACTTTTCCCTTGAAGACTTCAGGAATTGAGTCAACATTCTGCGGCTTGTAGCTGACTTTCACCCCTTTCTCCAGGGCGAGCAGGAAATTGTAGACCTCCTTCCCCTTGAACTTCTCGAGGACTGTCCCCCACCTGGTCTTGCCCGAGTAGTCGCCCATGTTCGGGGTTATCTTCTTGCTGAGGAGTTTGAGCGCTGTGCTCTTCCCGATTCCATTCGAGCCGATTAATCCGACGACGGATTTCCCCTTGGGAAGCGGGAGGTTGAAGAGCCGGAAGGAGTTCGGGCCGTATTGGTGGACGAGAGTTCCGGCCTCCCCTGCCAGGTTAATCACCTTTATCGCGTTCACCGGGCATCTCTTCACGCAGATTCCGCATCCTGTGCAGAGCGTTTCGGAGATTACCGGGAACCCGGAGTCCTTCTCCACAGTAACTGTTTCGTCCCCCATCCGCACCCCGGGGCAAACTTTCATGCAGAGGTAGCCGCATTTCTGCCTGGTGCACTTGCCCCTGTCGATTACTGCGATTCGCATAATATCACTAATTCCAACGAGGTTAGAGTTTATAATCTCCATTCTATAAAAATACTCTTATGCGAATCATCGGCCTCGACAAAAGCACCGGCGAGCTGAAGCTCGTTCCAGAGAACACCGAGGACCTCTGGCACATCGAGAGGGTCCTGTCCGAAGGGGACATCGTCAAAGCTCGTTCCTTCAGGAGATTCAAGCTCCAGGAAGGGGATAGCGGAGAGAAGAAGGCGGTGAATCTCGAGATTGAGGCCAGGAAGATTGAGTTTCACCCCCATGCCAACGTCCTCCGGGTCACCGGGGTGATTAAGGCGGGAACCCCGGAGGAATTCGTCCAGATCGGGAGCCATCACACCATTGACATTGAGACTGACAGGCCCTTTTCCATAAAGAAGGAGTGGAAAGGTTACCAGCTCGACAGGCTGAGGAAAGCCCAGGCGGAGACCAAGAGGCCCAAATTGGGGATTGCGGTTCTCGATGAGAGGAAGGCAGTTTTTGCCTTGCTCCGGGGATACGGGCTGGACTTCACTTCCGAGATGTCGGGCTCGGCTTCGAAAAAGGATGATAAGCACGAAGAGAAGGAGCGCCAGTTCTTTGGGGAAGTGACGGCGATTCTTGAGAACATGCAGGTCGAGAAAATCATTGTCGCAGGCCCTGGTTTTGCCAAGGACAACCTGAAGAAATTCATCTCCCAGAAGAACCCCGCCCTCCTGAAGAAGATATCCTTCGAGCAGGCGAGCTCTGCTGAGAAGAGCGGGGTCCACGAGCTTTTGAAGAACGGAGTGGTGGAGAAGATTGTGGGCGAGCAGCGAGTGGAGAAGGAATTCAGGCTGATGGAAAAGCTCCTGGCGGAGATTGGGAGGAATTCCGGGCTTGCGACCTATGGGAAGAAGGAGGTGGCGCAGGCAATCGAGTATAAGGCTGTCCAGGAATTGTTTGTGCTCGATGAACTGCTCCGCAAGGACAAGGAAACTGAGAGTCTGCTTGAGAAAGCCGAGAGGCTCAACTGCCCAATCACTATTTTTTCCGCTGAGAATGACCCCGGAAAGCAGCTGCAGGGTCTGGGCGGGATTGCCGGGATTTTGAGATTCAAGATTGAGTGAAGAGTTTCAGTCGTAGATGTTTTTCCTGTGCCCCAAAGTGACTATGAAAATCTTCTCCTGCGCGAAGTCGAGCGTTGCTATGACGCGGTAGTCGCCTGCCCTGAGTCTGTATCCAAAACTTCCTTTGATGCGGACGAAGAAGCGAGCCGGGTCTTTTGCGGCTTGGTCTGTCTTTGATAGGATTCGCCTTGCAAGAACCGGATCAAGTCTCTCAAGAATGGCAAGCGATTCAGTGGAATAACTCACTGAAAAAACCATCACTTCAGCCCCAGTCGCTTTTTAACTTCCGCGTGGGAGAGGGTTCGCCCGTTCCTTATGTCAAGCATCCCGCGCAGGAGGCTTGCCCGGAATTCTGGCCGATACGTCCCTTCCTCATCTCCCTCCGGAACGAGGCTGAGGAGCTTGCCGATTATTTCCTCGTAGGTCTCGCGCCTGTAGGCTTTCAGTCTCTCAAGCCGTCCCCGCGTCTGCGGGGTAATCTGGATTGTCGTGTATGGTGCCATATAACCCCTATGTGCTAGCTATATCATGTTATGTGGCAGTATATAAAGCTGATTGGGACCGGAACGGGCAGCCACCAT
>JBFYLO010000028.1:0-50418 GCA_041305385.1 Microcaldota archaeon
GCTCCCGGGAGCCGACCTGCCTGCCCGGGCAGGCAGCCGCATGTTGGGGGCGCTGCTGCCGGGGCATTTCTACAGGGCCACAGTTTGAAAAGCCTTAAAAAGGGCTGATTTTCAATTATACCTGTTTACCGAAGGTGTTCACTTGGGAAATGCAGAATCCATCCTGTCAAGGATAGAGGGCGTTAAAGGTTCGGCCATTCTGAAAAAGGACGGCAGCATCCTAGCATCAAAGCTCCCAAGCGGGATTGACCAGAAAGAGCTCGCGAAGAGGGCCGTCTCCCTGGCCGAGGCCTCTGCCCAGTACTCTGAGCGCGCTGGCAGCGGGCAGGCGGTCTATTCAGTTGTTACAGGGGCGGACGGGGTCGTGGCAGTGGCGCAGAACGCAGGCTTTCTTCTAGTTTGCATTGCAGGTTCAGAATCTGACATCGATTCAATAGCCTCGAAGGTCAAAAAGGCCGCTGAAGGCCTTAAGGAGTTGGCGTAGTTGATAAATCTTGGAGTTCCGAAACTTGACAAGCTCATAGGGGGCGTGAAGGAGGCCTCCAACATACTCGTTATAGGGCCCCCTGGCCCGGAGAAGACCGCCCTGGGCCTGCACTTCATGGGCGAGGGGATTGAGAACAAGCAGAGTTGCATCTACACGACGAGCGACGTCTCCCCAATAGAAATTGAGGAGCGGGCCGGCGAGATGGGCGTTGAAGTCGCTTCGAAACAGGGCAAGGCTTTCACTTTCATAGACTGCTATTCCTGGGCCCTCGGGACCCCGCCGGTCGGAAGGAAGGACATACAGGTCCCAGGCCCCAATGCCCTCGATGACATGTCCATCGCAGTCGCCCAGGCCATACAGGACGCTGGGAAGGACCAGAAGAACGGTCCGAGAATGGTGGTCCACAGCCTCTCAACGCTCCTCCTCTACAACAACCCGGAAATCACATTCCGGTTCGTCCAGATAACGGGGGCAAGGCTCAAGGCAGCTGGCTGCACCACCCTTTATTTCCTGGAGTCGGGAATGCACGAGGAGAGGATGGTGGTGACGGTGAAGCACCTCATGGACTCGGTCGTTGAAATGAAGAACGAGAACAACAAGAGCTACCTGACCGCTCCTCTTTACGGACTGAAGAAATGGGCCGAGTTCGAGGTAAGCAAGAAGGGGCTGCAGATTCTTTAAGTCTTTTTCCCCTATTTATCCGAGAATATCTCCTCTACCCCTTCCTTAAAGAACTTCGAAAACCTGAATGCAAGGGAGAGGGATGGGTCGTATCTCTCGTTCTCTATGGCTATTATCGTCTGGCGGCTTACGCCGACTTTTGCCGCGAGTTCATCCTGCGTTATGCGGTGCCTGGCCCTAAGCTCCCTCAACTTGTTTTTCATCCCATCAGCTCCTCTTTTCGAGATAGATGAGCGTTGTTCCCTTGGCAAGCGCCATCGCCAGCAATACGGTTATCGGAACAGCAAGTTTCTCCTGCATCCCAACAGCATTCTGTTCGGAAGTGAGGGCCAAATACACAATATATGCCGCAAGTACGGCCACTGCCGAGAAAGAGGAATTTCTCTCTGCCATCGCCTGGTGTCTCTGCTCTCGTTCATCCAGCTTCGAATAGACCGATGTCATAATGTGGAGGACATCCGCAAGGAAAACCGCCAATATGCAGCCCGCCAGCAGCGTCCTTTGTTCTAGCGGGAGCGGAAGTGAGAATGCAAAGCTGACCAGTGCTGCTGCCACCACGATATACGCAACGCCCTTTTTTGTCCTGAGGCCAAGGCCCCATCCGAATTTTCTCGGAGCAAACCATTCTGGCTTCCCAATCATCTCATCACCTGTAAATATTATTTGACAATAAGTATATAAAGCTTTACATTTTGTAAAGTTTTAATTACTAAAACTAGACCTGCCCGAGCAATTCACTATGTTTCTCGAAATATTTCCTGCTCGGCTCAAGAACCTGCGCCAGCTCCTTTCCAACAGCATTCTTCAGGTCCATGGGGTGCAGTTTTCCCTCGGAGAAATGAGTTTTCAGCTCACCCAAATTCAATTCCAAATCCCCGCCGAATTTTGCAGGTCTCTCAATCTTTAGAGTCGAAGTGTCCTCCCTCATGAGCAGAATCTCGCACATGTCGATTACCGGGTTCTCGTTTACTTGTTTCTCAGGGCAGTACGCCTTCTTCAGCTTCCTTGCGATATCCTGCTCTGAATCATGGATATAAACACAGGAATCCGGGTCGCTCTTGCTCATCTTCGAGGAAATTGCGAGGTCAGTTTTCTCATCAGAATCCATGCCCATCCTCTTGGGCCCCTGCAGGCCCATGAGCAGTTTAACGTGGAGCGCAACGGGCTTCTTTCGCTTCAATTTCTCAGCAACTTCCCTCGCAAGCACATGGACCTTCCTCTGGTCCATCCCAGAGTGAGCGAGGGAAACATCCAGTTTGAAGATATCCGCCACCTGCATCGCCGGGTAGAGGACTGAGGCCGAATCAGTCGTGTCGCCCTCCTTCCTTCCCATTATCGTCGTGCAGCGCAGCATTCGGGCAAGGGTGGTGGATTTGGAAATCTCGAGAACGCTCTTCCAATAATCATTGTCATAAACCTCGCTCGCGAGCACGTAGTCAACCTTCCCCTCTTCCAAACCAAGCGACAGGAACGCTCCCTTGAAATATCCCTTCGCGACCCTCTGGATTTTCTCCAAATCCCCGCCCATCTTCCCGTTAATCCAGGCGTGGTAGTCCGCCAGGAATATGGTGGGCTTCATTCCCGCTTCTGCGAAGTCGCGAATCTTGAGTGCAGTGGATAGCCCGGTCCCCAGGTGAACTTTTCCAGAGATTTCAAACCCGATGTAATGCCTCGGGTGCGCCTCGTTTTCGAACATCTGCTTAAGGTCTTCCCTAGTCAGGATTTCCTCAGCAGGCCTTCGGGCAACAATTTCGACTTTTCTCTCGACGTCCATGGTTAGTTTATTCCCGAGGATAGCTTTATAATGGTCACGGAATATATAATGACCCTGAAAACGAGGTCGAGATTTTGGGTTCAATTCCAAGGAAATGGAAGAAAAAAGGCCGCATGCGCTGGAAATGGCTGAAGAAGCGCAGGAAGCGCATGAAGAGGAAGGCCAAGAGAAGGGTTGGAGAGCTCTAGTTTAGGGCTTTTCTTCTTTATTTTTGTATTGGAAATTGCTATTTCCAATGCGGCCAAATTTCTGCGGAAATTTGTCCTTCGAAAGATTAGCGGAGCGCTTAGCGGTAACGGCGACCTCTTTCCAGAGCAGGCACTCCCCGCATGTTTGGTTTCAGCCTAAAATCCACCTGGGGCTGGCAGAAAGCGATTTTCTTACAAATTAGCCCTGCATCGCCCTAACCACATATCTCCCGCGCTTCTCGACTTCGAGTAGTTGGTTCAGGATGCGCTCGTGCCCTTTGCTTTCGCGCTTATACCCCTTCAAGAAATCTGCGTATTGTTTCTTGTTCCCGAGAGCTTTCTTCATCAGCAAAATATCGACTGCCCTGTCCTCCAGGTCTTTGGAAAACGAGCCAAGTCCGAAGTCGATGACGAACAAATTCCCGCGAGAATCTACCATCAGGTTTGCCGGGGTATAATCCCCGTGGATGATGTCCGAGTTGTGAAGGCGAGCAAGGTAAATCCCTGCGAGTTTCAGGAGTTTCGGATTCATTCTCGAATCCCCGAGCAATCTCCCCTCAATCCTAGTCATCGTAATCTCAAATTCCCCGAGCTCCCTGATTAAAGGAGTCTTAACTCCCGCTTTCTTTGCAGCCGAGAGGAGTCGGGCCTCAATCCTAGTCCTTTTTTTTCGAAGGGGAACATCGATTTCCCTAACCCGGTATTTCTTCTCAATCCTGTCCTTGGCAACTGCCTCTTCCCCGAGGAATCTCGCTTCCCGGAGCTCTGCCTCCGCCCCTTTGCCAATCAGCTTCATGAGGAGATTTTTGAGAGTAAGGTATTATAACCTGAACTCCAATATCCCCGCATGAGAGTCCTCACCGAAGAAATCAGGGCTGAGCTCAAGAAGCCTTTCGGGAAAATAGTCGGAAACGGGGAACTCGCGCTCGAGGCAAGAAGGGGCAGACCACTAATTGCAGTCGGGGACCACTGCGCCGCATCTCTCCTCAGGGCAGGCGTGAGGCCTGACATTGCGATTTTCGATTTTAAGACCAAGAGGGAGCCGATTTCCGGGGAAACAAGGGGCATCCTCGGAACGTTCAAGAACCCAGTCACCGTGAAGAGCCCGCCAGGATTCATAACCAACGAGCTTGAGCGGGAAGTCAGGAATGCGCTGAAAGCAGGGCACGGGGAGATTTTCGTCGATGGAGAGGATGACCTGGCAGGGCTCGTCGTGCTTGCCTATGCAAAAGAGGGCTCGGTTTTCGTCTATGGAATGCCCGACCAAGGGGCAGTGGTCGTAAGAATAAACAAGGAGAACCAATCCCGGGCCAGAGAGCTTCTTGAGAAAATGTCAACACAATAGGATACTGCTCGCAAACCTCCTTATTTTTGCCTAGCGTCTCAGAAGTCGCCTCCTCCCCCGCCGCCCCTATGCAGTTTCGGGAGGAGAAGCATGGCCATTATGAACACGAGAACACCGGCCCCAACAGACTCCCATATATTGTGGCTGCTTCGTATGTAATAAAACGAGTAGGCCATGAGGGCCCCGGCAAGAATGCTTATCAGCACATGCGCAATCCTGATAGTCGCCTTCCCCATGGAACTATATATGCGCTATGATTTTTAATTATATCCCCATAATTCACTACATGGCCGAAAAGCTCATCCTGAAAACCCCGAACTGCTCCGACCTCCCCATAGGGGGAGAAACAATTGAAATAAAACACTTCCCCGACGGCGAGAGCTATGTGCGGATTCCAGCCGAGCCCAAGGGGAAAAAAGTCGCGCTCCTGCACCGATGTTACCCGGACCCCGACTCTTCGCTAATGCAGCTGTTCCTCGCAATTAGGCAAGCAAAGGAAATGGGGGCGAAAGAAATCGAAGTAGTCATCCCCTATTTGCCTTACGCGAGGCAGGACAAGCGTTTCTCCCCTGGCGAGGCCATGAGTTCGGAGAGCGTATGCATGATGATGAAGGAGGCCGGGTGCTCCGGGCTAATCACATTCGACTGCCATTTCCTGAAAAAGGAGGGGGCGTTCACTTACGGGGGGCTTAAGATAACCAACAGGAGCCTCGGCCCGCTTGTGGTCGAGCATCTGAGGAAAGGGCTCGAAAATCCGCTCGTCATCTCCCCGGATGAGGGGTCCCGCTACCTCACCGAGAACGAGAGGGAAAACGGAGTGATGAAAAAGGTGCGGGGAGCATACGGGAAGGGCGATAGCGCCTACAGGGAGATTGCGTCCCTTGAGGCTAAATTCGAAGTCAACGGGAGAGACGTCATAATAATCGACGACATCGTTGCAGGCGGAAGCACAATGGTAAAAGCCCTCAAGATATGCCTGGAAGGCGGGGCGAAAAGCGTC
Organism: Microcaldota archaeon; assembly: GCA_041305385.1. GTDB lineage: Archaea > Micrarchaeota > Micrarchaeia > Burarchaeales > JAKAKT01 > JAKAKT01. The sequence goes on from JBFYLO010000028.1 coordinate 5,476, forward strand.
CGGTGCGGCGCGGTCCACGGGCTCTTCCTTGGAGAGTCGCTGAAAAAGCTCGAATCAGGGGGCACCTCGGAAATCGCATGCACCAACACCATAAGGGCTCCCCGCGTCTCAGTGGTGGATATCTCCAAATCGATAGTGATGTCCCTATGACAATCAACCGCAAGATGGAAGCGCTTGCGAATGGGATACAAGAGAGCTGTGGAAAAATAAACGAGGACTCGGCTGAGCGCTTCATCAAGCTTATTCTCTCGAGCAACAGGGTTTTCATCGTCGGCTTCGGCAGGAGCGGCCTTGTTGGAAGAGCCTTTGGCATGAGGCTGATGCACCTGGGCTTCGAGGTCTATATAGTAGGCGAGACGATAACCCCTGCAATGAAAAAAGGCGACCTCCTCCTTGCAGTCAGCGGCTCCGGGAAAACAAGCTATGCAGTCGTGGTCGCCAAGGCGGCGAAGAGCCTCGGGGCGAAGGTGGCTGCCATAACGTCGCACCCTGAATCAGAGCTGGGGAAAAAGGCGGATGCAGTGGTTAAAGTTCCCGGAAGAATCCAGGGGGGCAACAGGGACTATGCAGAGCGGCAGATACGGGGCGACCATGAGCCAATGACTCCCATGGGGACGATGTTCGAGCTCTCGTGCATGGTGTTCCTGGATACAGTTGTCGATGAGATAATGAGCAGGAAGGGCAGGAGCGAGGCGCAGATGAAGAAACTCCACAGCAATCTCTGACCACATTATAATGCCCCAGGAAAGCAATGCGGCCCGGTTTGGTCTTCGCGAGCCCGGGCGCCCCGAGGCCAGTCAAGTTAAAGCGAGTTGTCGCGTTATTTTTGTATTGGAATTTTGATAAATTCCAATAGCGGCCAAATTTCTGCGGAAATTTGTCCTTGGTTTTAATATTATCAGTCTAGCGCCTCAGCCTCGTTATATGCATGAACCCGTTGTCATAAACCCTGTCCCCATCTTCGATGGTCAAGTTTTTTCTCCCCGGCCTCGGGGGCCAGACGATTTCATCCTCCACTGCGAGCGTCACGTTGTAGAAGAGAGCTTTCGTAAGATTCCCCGTATAATAAAACTCGTCCTCAGCCTCGAATTTGCCCAGGTCCGCGTATTCCACGTAGAGGTCGGCGAGGACGGGCCTTTTCCCAGCATAAGCCTCGAGGTGCGCGTAGAGCGGGTTCAGGACCACGGACTCGTTTTGGTAGGAATGGGAGCTGATGTACTCCATGGGGGAAATGCACATGTCGTTGGCGACCCCCCAGGTGCACCAGTCCCTTGTGCCAGAATGAATCACGGGGATGAGCAGGAGGTTCGCCAGGATGAAAAGGGACAGGAGCAGCAGGTTCGTCCGCTCCCCGAGCTCTTTCTCGAATCCGAGGGAGAAAAGGCCTGCGAAAAAGAAGGTGATTATCACGTTCACCCTGTAGAGCACGAATGCATCGAGGAACGCGAAAAATGCGAAAATCGTTGCCGGGAGCCTGAACCCTTTCCTGAAAAAGAGGGCAAGACAGAGAAGCAGCAACGGGAAGAAGAAGAGGAACTCGAACCTCATCCCGTCAAGCCCGTAGGTGAAGAAATAGCCCCAGCGCGTGGGCACTATCTCATAAGGGAGGCCACTCCTCAGGAATATGGGCACATAGAAGACGAGCGAAACAATGACTGCGAGAACCGGGACCAAAACAGTTGCCTTCAGGTCCAGCTTGAACCTCCTCGAGGTATAAAGATAGAGCGGATAGATGAACAGGGTTATGGGATGGGTCCCAAATGCCACTCCGAGAAATATGGGCGCAAGCGGGAGCGGGGCAATCAGCGAAAGGTTGAGCATTATATACGCGAACGTATGCAGCGGCAGCGCAGTCACCGTGATGGCGATGAACCACTGGAGGATTATGAGGAGCGTCGCAAGGGTGGCCGAGAGCCTGGAGAACCTGTGGAACACAAGGTAAGTCGTAAGCGCGAAGACGAAGATGAGCGGGAGTTGGAACAGCTCCCTGAACGATGAGAAGTCAGGGGCCCCAAGAAGGCCTCCCACTGATGCAGCCAGGTTGAAAAAGGCAGGAGGATACGTCCCGGGCCTCCCAAGATAGCTAAGACCATCATAGTAAAACGGGCTCATGTTCTCAAGCGCCAGGTCCGCCTGCCTGTGGTAATAAGGAGCCCAGATGTCCATATTGCCTGCTAAAATGCCCACAAGCCCGATGTAAGCGAGGAAGAGGAAAGCGAGGGAAAGGGCCCACCGGGAATCAATCGACGGCGCGGTTATCCTGAAATTCCTAGTTCTCGAGTAAGCAATCGCCCCCCCGAGGAGAAGCGGGACAACCCACGGAACACCGAGAGCCCCAAACTGGAATTGAAAAACCAATGCTGAGGAAACCAACCCGAGCCCAATAGCAACTCCCGCAACAGTGACTTTTCTAATGAGAATAATCCCAAGACCAACGGCGAGGGCGCCAGAGAGCAGAAGCCAGAGGGGATAGGGGCGGGACCGAGTTTTTTCAGCTTCAGCAGGGAAGGAATACTCCTCGCTTGTCCTGAACCAGAGCTTTCTGCTCCCGCATTCCAGCTCCACTCCACCCGGGCAATCAACAGCCCCAAGCTCGTTCAAGCCAGCTTGCAAGGCGACAGCCTTCCCGCACAGGGAACACGACCTTGGTGAACTGGAGTAGACTGAGAGCGAATCTGGTCCATACTTGCTCAGATAAATCTCGTCATTTACGGGCTTCTCCAAGTAGTTGAAAGGTATCTCCCGCGACTTTTCATACAGGGAGTATGCGAAAGCAATAAGCAGGAGCAAAAGGGCAAAGCGAAAGAGGTCCATGCGTTCAATCTGGAAGCCCATGTTCATACCTGGCCATAGCCATCGGATTAGGCAGGAGCAACGCGACCTACGTCGGTGCTGTATATGAAAAGCGGAGCGCAGAAGAAAAGCCACGAATACCAGATGAGCCAGAATGCGCTCACCGGGTCCGACCTCATGTAAGAGAGCAGGCCGAATATCAGGAGCACTGATGCGAAAGTCGTTTCCACGATGGTGTGTCTCAATGCGTCGATAATCCCGATGCGGCCGTCCTCCTGCCTGGACATCACAAATTTAGGCCGCTTTCCCAAAAGAGCCGCAATCGTGGCTCTCGCCCTTATGATGGCTGCGCCGAAATTCAGGAAAAAGGCGAGAAGGCCAAGGCGGAACGAGCCGAAGTAAAGCCTTGCCCCAATCACAGTGAGCATGACAATCGCTATCATGTACGTTATCGCCAGGGTCTTTGCCTGCTCAGGCAGGATTACATTGGAGTATATCGACCTTGTGCTGACGTCATAGAAGACGAAGAGCATCGTGAGCAATGCGTAGAAGATGAAGAGATAAGACAGGTACACATAGCCGAATGTCTGGCTCATGTAATGGAAGCGCTTCTTCATATCCATCTGCGAGAAATTCCTAAAGAACTCCCCGACAATCCAGGTGTTGCCTATGGTGTACCTCCACTGCTGGTTCAGGAAAGTGGAAAACTTGTCCACAGGCTCCCCATAGGCGTAGCACTTAGAAATGAACGCTCCGCCTCGACCTGCCAGGTCCGCCTTGAATGCAAATGCAAGGTCTTCAGTGGGCGAGTCAGGGAAGCCCCCGATCCCAGTTACTGCTGTTTTCCGCACTATCCCACAGGACCCGCAGAACATGGGAGAACGCGTGAGGGACCTTACTGGCTGCATGAATTTGTAGAAGAACTGGTAGTAGACATCGACTGCGTTGGCAAAAACCGAGCCAGGCGCAAATCTCTTGGAACTCTGGGCGAACCCCAGTCTCCCATCAACCAGGAGCTCGGCCATGCAATCCCGTGCGAGCTGGGAGTCAAAGAGGCGCTCGTCGGAGTCGAAAATCAGCACATACTCCTCCCTGCAGTCCTCGAAGAACTTGTTCATCACGTAGCTCTTCAGCTTAGCCGGGTTCTCGACATAGCGGTATTGAAACCCATGCTTCCTGCAGAGGTCCTTGTATTTTCGGGAATAATCCGGCTTAGTCGAGTTATCCAGGAAATAGAAGGCGAGCTTCGGGTAGTCTAGGGTCTTGTGGGATGCAATGTTCCTGTCCACCATCCCAGGGTCCTCATTCCTGCACGGAACAACCACTGCAACTGGGGGAAACTCCCTAAGCTCCCTCCTCTCATAGCCCTCAAGGCCATAGGATTTTAGATAGTAATAGCAGCCCGCCAAGTTGAATGCCGTGTTCACTGAAAGCAGGATGATGAACAGCATCCCGAATATCCTCTCAACCTGGCCGGTGAGTATGAAGAACGTGAGCTGGTATCCATAAACCAGTCCCCCGAATGAAATGCCGAGAATCATGACTACAAGTAGCCATCTCACGTAGAGATCCGTCTTCATGAGGGTGCATTTACTTTGTAGGGTTTAAAAAGACTTCCGAGTCCCCCTCATGGCGCCCGTTAAAGCGAACAAATGCTACGAAGCAAACGCCAGAACCCGGCCCGAGCCCCCGCCTTTGGGCTTTGAGCAAGGCGTTCCTGGCGGGATTCACGACCGGCCAGAGTTTGTCTACGTAGTTTGAATTATTCATTCAGCCTCATTGCGCAGGCCCACCCTATAACTTTTTAATAAGCATCCTCCCTAAACCAGCATTAAAGTGGTAGGATGAGGGCTACTCTGCTGTTGTCTCTGATTTTACTTGTCACCCTAGCGCAGGCAGGAGAGGTTAAGGTCGATTACTATTACCAGACGGGCTGTGTTCACTGCGCTGCGTTTGAAAAGGTCCTCGGGGAGGTCCAGGGCGAGGGGAAATACCAGCTGAACGTAACTTCCTACGAGGTTCGATTCGACCCAGCTGGCAGGCAAAGATTCATGGACGTAATAAAGCAATTCAACGTTCCTCCTGAGCAGCAGGGCACTCCGCTCGTTGTCCTCGGGGGGAATTCCTACTTCGTTGGGGACATCTCAAAGGCGGATTTCAAGGCCAAGCTGGACAGGTGCCTTTCAGGCGACTGCGGTGGCACTGATGGCGAAGACGGGAGGAAAGTCATCCTCAACCCATTAACAGTCTTCTTTGCAGGCCTCATCTCCGGCTTCAACCCCTGCCTCTTCGCAGTGCTCCTCTTCCTCATCTCCTATTCGCTTGGGATGTCTGAGAACAAAACGAGGCTTGTGAAATTAACACTGGCATTCTCGTTCGGGATTTTCGCCGCCTACTTCATAATCGGGTTCGGGCTCCTGAGTTTTGCGAGCTCAATCAACATGAATGCAGTGACCCTAGTGGTAGCCGCAATCGTCATTCTGCTTGGGCTTTGGACCCTGAAGGATTACAGGAACCCGAAAAGCATCCTAGTAGAGACCCCGGAAAACATAAAGGGCATGAGCGAGTCCCTGACCCGCAAGAACAGCGCAGTTTCCGCGTTCTTCCTCGGGGCGATATTCTCGCTTGTGAAGGCTCCGTGCGTGGGGGGAATCTACCTCACTATACTGAACATGGCTTCCTCGGCAAACCCGGGGGACAGACTCAGCTCGATTCCCCTTCTCGCTGCCTATAACCTCGGCCTCATCTTTCCACTGCTTTTTATAAGCGGCGCAGTGATGTTCGGAGTTCCCCCGAAAGCGATAGAGGAGTGGAGGGAGAAGAACAAGTTCGGCATGAGGATATTCCTCGGACTCGCCCTGATTCTGGTTGGACTGATAATGCTCTGGGAGCAGAGGCTAATCTGAAATTATTTAAAGGGCCTCAGTCACATTCTCTCCATGGACAAGCCGCCTGCTTCCCAGCCACCACAGCCATCCCCGATCCCGACCCCAATTACCACTCCTCAGCCGACCCAGATAACTTCTTCAGTTCTCATCTCCCCGCCATCTCAGCCAATCCCGCAGCAAGCTCCATTCGCTCTGGACTGGCTCATCCGCCAGAAGCCCTGCCTGCTCATCATTTCACTCCGCTCAGGGGGAGAGCAGAACATCTCGAATCTCGCGAAGAAATCAGGCATGAGCTATGTCCATGCAATAGAACTGATGAAGCTCCTCGAGGGAAAGGGGATAATCACAACCGAACTCAGGGGAAACAAGAGGATGGCCAGGCTGACCGAGGGCGGAGCAGCCTTTGCATCAGCTCTCGAGGAACTCGTGAAAAAAACTCCAACAAAGAAGTGATTGGCACACGGGCAGCAGTGCATCGCGGTGCGAAGCCACCGATGGCTTCGCAGCCCGCATTCGGGTGCGGGCCGAGCCGCTCGGGCGGCTCGCCGCTTGTTGATGGCACTGCTGCAGGAGTGTTTAGAAGTGATTTGATGTTTGTTAAAAAACACGAATCCCAGAATGAAACCATAGTTGCAGTCTGCGACGAGGAATTAGTGGGAAAGGTCCTCAGGGAAGGCGAGCGAGTCCTCGACCTTTCGAAATATTCCTCATTCTACGTGGGCGAGCTTGCGACCGAGGAGGAGGCTTGGGGCATCATGAAGGATGCGACCTCGCTGAACCTCGTAGGCAAGAAAGCGGTGGGGCTCGCGATAAAGAAGAAATTGGCCAAAAAGGGGGATGCGATGACAGTTCAGGGAGTCCCGCATCTCCAGGTCTACAAGCTCTAGCTCAGACATCCAGGTATTGCCTGAACTCCAGCGGAGTCGGCATGACTGCCTCCTTCTGAACATCGTCCGCTTTCAGCTCGAGATACCTGTCGAGTATTACGCTCGGGAAGGCCTGCTTCAGGAACGCGCTGTCGCTTTGCAGGAATTCGAGCGCTTCGCGAAGGTTCCTCGGAAGCTTCGGCGCGGCCCTCTTGTCAAGGTCCGCATCAGCCAACTTGCCCTTCACCGGGTCCCCCGGGTCGACCTTGTTCTTTATCCCGTCCAACCCTGCCATCACGATTGCCGAGAGGGCGAGGTAGGGGTTGCAGCTCGGGTCAGGGACCCTGAAGTCTATCCTCTTCGAATCCTCGTTTCCCTTCTCATAGAGCGGAACCCTCACCGAGGCTGACCTGTTCCCCAGGCCCCAGGTTGCGCGGGTCATGTCCTCTGAAAGAAGCCGCTTGTAGGAGTTCGTGGTGGCGTTGGTGATGGCGCAGAGCGCAGGCGCGTGGCCGAGAATACCGCCGATGTAATAGCGGGCTATCTGGCTCAGTTCGCCCTCCCCGCTCGTGTCGTAGAAAGCGTTCTTCTCGCCCACCCAGAGGCTCTGGTGCACCCTCAAGGCAGAGCCCTTCTGGTTGTGAATGGGCTTGGGCATGAATGTGGCGAGCAGGTTGGAGGCAGTGGCCGCGTTCTTTATCACATACTTCGAGGTCATCGCATTGTCCGCGCTCCTCAGAAGCGAGGCGTACTTGAGCTCGAGTGCAGAATGGCCCGCTGTCCCGTGGCCGTGCTTGTGGGAGCTTATCTCTATCCCGAAAACCCCCTCGAGCATGTCCGAAACATTCGAGCGGAACACCGAAAGCGCATCCTTCGGGGGCGCAGCCATGTACCCGGAATCGAATCCGATGGGGTAGTTCTGCCCGTAGAAGTTCCAGGCAGCCTCCCGCGAGTCGATGGCATAGCCCTGGCTCTTGTGGGGCGCGAGCGCGTCCACTGTGACATTGTCAAACATGTAGAATTCCAGCTGGAGGCCTATTTTCGAGTTGAATCCAGCGCCAGAAAGAGCGCTCTCGACCTTTCTCGATACATACCTCGGGTCGAAGTCCGACCTTTGGCCGCCCCCTAGCTCCTGGAGGTTGCAGAGCAGTCTCGCAGTGGTCGGGTCCCAGGGAAGCTTCGCATAGGTGTCAGGGTCAGGAAGGAGGACAATTTCCTCTGGCGCGCCCTGGAAGCCCCTGATGCTGGAGGCGTCGAGCTTTGGCACTCCCCGCGAGAACGTGTTCGCAGTCAGATAGCGCGAATGGACTGAAACGTGGTGCAGGCATCCCTCGATGTCGGTGAACTGGAGGTCAATCCACTTGACGTTTTCCTCCTGCACTGAGCTGAGAACATCTTGAGCCGTAGCCATACTAACACCCCGAGCATAATGGTCCGCAAACGAATAAAAACCTATGTAGCTATTAATATGGCGCTCGCCGTTGTAGCTCAGCCTGGGAGAGCGTCTGACTCGCGAAGGAAAGTCCTTCCGATGGACGAAGCTGAAGACCAGAAAGTCGCCGGTTCAAACCCGGCCAACGGCACCATGCGGCTGTAGTCTAGCCTGGTCAGGACTCGAGGTTGCCAATCTCGTAACCCGGGTTCAAACACAATCCCTTTCTTTTTTCAAAAAGAAAGGTCTCGTGGCTTCCCAAAGAAAAAACGGAAGCGCCCCAAAAGAAAACAATTACTTGGGGCCAATGAAAATCCCGGCAGCCGCACCTATTTTTTTCCTCTTCTGATGAAAGGATTCTCTAGCTTGGGTTCGCTTCCAAAAATAGCGTAAACCGCCGGGTAAATCAAGCACGCTAATAGATAGAAGTAGAATACGGATAACGGAATAATTAACAAAAAGGAAAGGATAATCCAGGGCACAACAAGGACGAGCCCAGACAATCCTAGATTCAAAGCACCAATAATTCTTACTCCCGCAAAGAAAAGAACCATGAACAACGAGATGCTTGGGAACACTAAGAATTCTCTGATGAATAATACCTTTGCCCCAGATATGAAGCAGACGAAAGCAACAGAAAAAACGATTAAAAAAATTGCCACTTTCAGGACAGTTGGCTTCAGGAAATGACCACTTGGGCCGAGCCCCTTAGTTTTTCCTCTAATCAGGAGGAACGCGCAAAAAACCACGGCCGTCATAACATACGTCATGGGATTAGAAACGTCCAGCATCCCATCCACTGCGGGTTCTTGCCCAGTCAGAGCTGACTGGCCACTTAGCGAATTAAAAACCCTTAAGGATGCGTACAGGAACAAGGAAACCAAGCAATAAGCAAGAAGAAGGGAAATGGCTGTTTTTATGGCAAGATATCTCCCGCCTTTCATGCAAACACATGTTCCGGCCAATAAAACTCTTTAGTATCTCTTGGTGGGTAGCTTTTTTAATACTTGTAGAATAAATATCGTCCGCGTTCTGCGGCCGTAGTCTAGCCTGGTAGGACCCTGGCCTTCCAAGCCCGTGACCCGGGTGAACTTTTTTCTTTCTTTGGAAGAAAGAAACTTCAATGAAAAAAGAAAGAAGTGAAGAAAAAAGTTCAGGGAATTCAAAACGGGTTTTCAGCCCATGAAAATCCCGGCGGCCGCATCTTTATTTTTACTATAATCCTGCTTTTCCCCTCGTCAATCGACTAACAAACATGCCGAATTCTGCAGCAAGCTATAAATAGACCTTCGAGCAGGACAGGCTCATGAATGAATATATTTATATGGCACCTAAGAAACACATAATCCATGTTCAAAAAAGCATTTCTTCTGTCCCTTATACTGCTTATCTCTCTGTCTTTCGCCGCGTCAACAAAAGATTATCAACTCACCAGTGCGAATCTTAATTACAAGCTTAATCCCGATGGAACAGTCAGCGTTCACACGGAGATAAACTATTACTTCTCTTCAGGCACTTTTTCCGAGCTTTACGTCCAACTCCCGCCTGATTTGCAAATAACGGACCCGACCGGCAGCTGCGCTGGAAGGCAGTGTTCCTTTAAGACTCAGATGAACCAAGGGTGGCGTGAGCTCGTGCTCTCAGGCTCATTTTTAGCAGGCCAGCATGAAATAGCCGTCTTTGATTATAAAATAAACGACAACGTTCTTGCCCAGAAGGATGCCTCCCAATTCTTCTTCAAGCTCTGGGGCGATCAGTGGCAAAAGCCAGTTGGCACACTCACTGCAACAGTTGAGTTTCCGGGAGACGCATACCAGGTGACGTACTTTACTCACCCTTATAACATTCAGTACGAAACAACCGCGCAATCAAATTCGATAAAAATAGTCTCGATAAATCATCCGGCTGGCACGTATTTGGAAGTTAATACGCTAATGCCAAAAGAATGGTTTTCCGGCTTGCCGCAGGCAAAAAACTTCATGACTCGCCAAGATGTAATTGATGGTGAAAACAGGGGGGCGGAGGCCGAAAAAACCAAGCAACAGATTGGCTTCGTTCTCGGGCTCGTCATGCTCCTGGTAGTTCCTTTTACAATTGTGACCTGCTATTACCTGTTTGGGAAGGAAACCGCTCTTATCCAGCTAGGATACCAGGGGCTCTATGAGCACGAGCCACCCGGGGAGCTTTCTCCAACAGCTGCAGCCAAGCTCATCGGCAAGGGAAGCAGCGGGGATTACATTGCAGCCGAGATACTAACTTTGGTCCAGAATAAATTCATCTCCCTTGAACAGGCATCTGTTAAGGGCGGGTTTCTCGGGATGGGGCAGGAGACAATAGTCGTGATGAGAATACTCAAGAGCCAGGAAGAAGCGGCTTCCCTCGAGGCCCACCAAAAGGAGATATTCGCATTTTTGAACCAGCTGTCTGAAAACAGCACAGTCACCTCAAAGAAATTTGCTGAGATTTCAAAACAGCGCTCTTATTTCGGAACATTCCAACGCCTTGAAAAGTCGCTTTCCGATTCTTTTAACAGGGGAAAATATCTCAACACGAAAGGCAATGGGATCGTTTATCTTGTATCGTTTGCAGCAATGGTTGTTTCGTTTATCCTTTTGATGCAGTTTTTCAAGCAAACGCTATTCTTCGGTGCTGTCTGCATCGAATCAATCACCGCTATTGTTCTCGTTTCAGTAAAACCGACCCTTATCGGAAAGTGGAACGATGAAGGCAGGGTGCTCGAGGCAAAGTGGCAAAATTTCTTCAAATTTCTTAATGACATGACGCTTATGCGCGATAAGGCTCCGGCTGACATCATTCTTTGGGAAAAATACCTCATTTACTCGACCGCATTTGGGATTTCGGCAAAAGTCACGGAAGCCGTAAAAGCCAAATTCCCTGACACGAGCCAGCTGAATAGTTCCCCAATGTATTCGAACATCGTCCTTGCAAGTGCCCTCCATGCTTCCACACGCTCGATGTCCAGTTCGTTCCATTCAACAGCTTCAGCCAGAAGCGGTCGCAGTGGAGGCGGGTTTGGCTCAGGGCACGGAGGGGGCGGCGGAGGGGGCGGCGCAAGATAGATGCGTGCGTCATTTCAGGATTCTAGCTTTCCTCTTGCCTTGCAGCAATGTTATAGAAAGCTTTTTATTCATTTATGGATAACATTATTCACATCTGGATAAGTGGTCAGATGGAAGCAATACACCTGCTCAAATACCGGGGCTCGCGCCCGATGCTTGAGACCTTGTTCAAGTTCCCAAATAGGCAATTCACGATAAACGAGCTTGCGAGGGAATCCGGGGTTCCGTTCGCATCAGCCTGGAGACTGGTGCAAAAATGGGAGCCTGCGGGCATAATAGAGACGGGAAGAGTTGGAAGGAGCGTCACAGTGAAGCTCCACAAGTCAGAATATCTGGATTCGGTCGCTTCCATTCTTAAGATCAGCATGAGCCCGCAGGCATTTACTGCGCGTGCCCTTAGGGATTTGCTGGTGAAGGAGAACGACGTTCTGGAAGCTTATCTGTTTGGCAGTGTGGCAACGGGCGACGAAAAATTGGCGAGTGACATAGACGTGGCCTTGTTGACCGGGAAAGGGTTTAATGCAAACAATTTAGTATTTGAGGCGTACGAAAGGTATGGGACAAAGATTGTGCCCATTGTCTTTTCTAGTAAGAAAGAACTCGAAAAGTTTATGGCTGACAAGAAAGGAGAGCGATTGAAATGAGCGATACCCCAGAACGGGCGTTGCGAGAGGCGGAGAAGTGGCTTGTTTCCGCAAGGAATGGAGTTGTGGAGGCGGAGGACGACGAAGCCAGGGCAAACGTCTGCTGCGCTCAGGCCATCCACGCGATTATTCGCACCAACGATGCGCTTTCCTTGAAGTTTCTTGGCCATAAAGCGACAAGACATGATGACGCTGCGGTGATTTACGCAAAGCTCTTTCGCGAAGGGAAGCTTCCGGACAGCGCCAAGGAGTTCAAGAACCTGGTTGCGAATGCGATGAGGGACAAGAGCGGCGCGGACTACGGCAAAGCCTCTTTTTCAGTTGAGGACGCAAAGGAATACGCAGAACAGGCCGAGAGCTTCCTCGCGATGGCGAAGGATGTTTTGAAACTTTGACCGCTTGTCAGACTCTAGAATGAGCCTTGTCTTGCGGCGGCCGCATTTTTGTTCACAAAATGCCGGACCATCCGAAGCGCGGCTTCGGATATTTCGCAAGTTTCGAAACTTGCGAAACCATTTGGCGTAGCCAAATCGAGTCGCATCTTCTTTCTTTCATTTCAAACTCAGGAAGAACGCCATCGAGAAGCAGTCCCCCAGTCCCACCGTGAACTTCGGGATTATCTCAGCCGAGGGCGAGAACGCGAAGGGTATGTCATTTCGCTTCAACATTCTTTCATCAATCCCGGGAGGGTTTATCTTTTTTGCCCGGAATCTTGTCCTCTCTAACTCTGCGAAAGTCGGAGCCCGCCCTCTCGAGGCCTTGAACCCTGCAACTGCCGAGGCGAAGGAAAGGGAACGGGCAAGGGATTTCGAGCTGAACTCTTTCGAGAAAGCGAGCGAGCAATCCCTCATGTGGAGGACTGCAGTCTTGGTCTTTTCGAGAAGAGCTTCAGTTTTCTCGTTGTATTGGAAATTGCTATTTCCAATGCGGCCAAATTTCTGCGGAAATTTGTCCCTACCCAACGTCATCTCATCCTCGTTGAACCCAACGCAATCCACCATGGGAAGGACGTGCTTCGAGCACAGGACTTCAGTCTCCTCTGAAAGAAAACTGCCCCACTCCAAATGAAGCTTCAGCTTTGGGTTGAGCTTTTTCCAGGAGGAAATTTGATTCTTGACATACTCAATTCTCTTTTCGAAAACTTCCGGGCTAAGCAGATGGAAACCGGCAATAAACGCTCTCGAAATTTTCGGTATTTCCTTCGTTATCTCTCTAGAAAAAAGCGGGTCCACTGAGAGCGATGGATTCAGGTTTTCGTAGGATGCGATAAACCTGTTCGAGGAGGGGATGCCCGGCCCTTTCTTGAACTCGAGAATCAGGTGAACCGGTGGCTCCGAATCATCAAAGGCTTTCCCTGCGGGCGCAAATCCACTTTCAGTCGCAACCAGCACATTCCCGCTCCTGAAAAGCGAGAGCAGCTCCCTTGATTTGCTCGGGGTGTGCATGTACGATTTTACCCCGAGTTTCGCGGCATCGAGCGCCATGTTCCCGGCCTGCCCGCCTACTCTCGGAGAACCGGGGGGCAGAAGTCCAACCACTTTCCGAAACTCGGATTCGCCCATCCTTATCTCCTTCCCCCCGCCGTTTTTCATGCACTCCAAGAGCCCAGGCAGATAGCGGGAGACAGAGTTGGCTTCGGGCAGCCCAATCTCAACAACTGAATCGAGGTTCGTGCCGTAGGCGAAAAGCGCCTTCTTTCCAAGCGTTTTCCTTGAAGCTTCAATCTCCTCACGGAACCCCGAAACAATTTCCATAAATATAATAAACTGATTGGCAATATATAAAGCATGAGTTCGAGGTATCTGGCGTTATTCGCCCTAGCGCTGTTGCTCTTCGGTTGCTCGTCCGGACCTTCCCCCAAAGAGGTCATGCTCAAGTCCATAGAGAAGGCCGAGAAGATGAGCTCCATTTATGTGGAGTTAGACATGAATGTCACCACTGCTTCCTCGGACGGTGCATCCATCGCATCCGCAACTGTCGCCCAGTGGGTAAGCGGTGAGAGGTCAAGGTCGGATATACACATTTCCGGGGTGGCAGGCCTTGAGGGCGTCGCTCTCAGGGTCTATTCACTGGCCAATGGTTCATACGTTTGCGGAAAAACTGATGCCTGGGACTGCGTCCAGCTCAGCAACGGTTCATCACTATCCGGAGAAGTCGCCGAAGGCCCGTTCTCGTTCACCGAGAGGAGCAGAAAGCTCCTAAGCGCTGATGCGCTTGAATTCACAGGCGGCGTCGAGGCCCTGGAGATTGCCGGCAGAAAATGCAGCCTGGTTTCAGCTAAAATAAACTACACCAAGGCCCAGGGGGTCGACCCGCAATCCTTCCCGAACGGGATAACGGGCGCATTCATCTCCCAGTGCCTTGATGACGAGACCGGAATCGCGCTCATGGGAAAAACAACGATTGAGGAGGGAACAGCCGAGAGCGGAACCGCAGTCAGCCAGCTCGACATGATGGTGAAGCGCATAGAGCCAAATGCCGGAATCCAGGAAGATGTTTTCGATCTCCCGAAATGACGTTAATGCGGCTGTAATCTAGCCTGGTAGGATCTGAGCTTCCCAAGCTCATTGCCCGGGTTCAATCGAAATCCCTTTTCTTTCAGATTTGGGCTGGCGCCCAAATACAGGAAAAGTTGTTCGCAACTTTTCCTTCGAAAAGAAAAGGTCTCTCGACACCCCAAAAGAAAGGGCGAGAGACAAAAGAAAAGGTATTTGGCGTCCCAAAGAAAAAGACGCCGGCCCCAAAGAAAAACAATCGGGGTTCGGAACAAATCCCGGCAGCCGCATTTTTGTTCACAAAAATGCCGGACCATCCGAAGCGCGGCTTCGGATATTTCGCAAGTTTCGAAACTTGCGAAACCATTTGGCGTAGCCAAATAGAGCCGCATTTTTGTTCATGTCAGGTTCCTCCAATTGGTGTCCAGATGCTCGAAACCGACTTCATAAATTTCATAAAAGCCTTCCTTGCGCTGTTCATAATAATCGACCCGCTATCCTCCGTTCCCATATTCCTCACCCTCACCAAGAAGGCCACCTCTGCGGAGAGGGCGAAGGCAGCGAGGGAAGCGGCTTTTGTTGCAGCAGTCGCCCTGGTTGCGTTCATACTGGCAGGCATGCCGATTCTCGGAATAATGGGCATAACCCTTGACAGCTTCAAGATTGCCGGCGGCCTCGTGCTTCTAATCGTCGGAGTTTATACTGTTCTCGGCATTCCTTTCAGCGAGAAGAGCAGCGAGCTCGATGTTGCCATTGTGCTCCTCGCAGTGCCGATGATAACTGGCCCCGGAGCCTTGAGCATGGCAATCATAATATCCAACAATTACGGGGTTCCTCTTGCAATCGGGGCTTCCCTGTGCGCCATTTTCGTAACCTGGGTAATCCTCAGATTTGCTTCCTCTGTGCAGAAATACCTGGGAAAGCGCGGGCTCGAGATTTACTCGAGGATATTCGGCCTTTTCGTTGCGGCCCTTGCAATTCAGTTCATGGCTGAGGGAGTTTTGGGGATGATTAGGAATGGCCTTTAGACATTTGCTGGCGCTCCTCGCGCTCCTGCTCATTGCCGCAACTTCCTTTGCACTCGAATGCAGCAGTTCCGTCTCCCGAAGCATGCCGGTCCCGGCGGTTGATGACCTTGGGGCAGGGAGGATAGTCTTACTCGAACTTACAGTTAAGGGCGGCGATGGAACAGTCTACATCGCCACCGACCCCATAGTCGGCGGCATGACCCAATACTCAGGTCACTCGGCCATGGAGCTGGCGACTAAGCTAGCTGGCTACGATTCAGGAACCTGCGACTTTCTGTTCAAGCTCGATTCCAAGAATCTGGAGACCATAGACGGGCCGAGCGCTGGCGGGGCGATGGCCCTCCTAGTATTATCCGCCCTGAAGAACGAGTCGCTCATTGCCAATTTCACCATGACCGGGACAATCGAGAATGATGGAACCGTGGGCTCTGTCGGAGGGATTCCTGAGAAGGCAACTGCCGCCGGGGAATCCGGGTTGGGGCTGTTCATCGTCCCGAACCTTGGGCTCGAAGAGCGGATAATCGTCGGTGCAATTTCAAAGAAATACGGCCTCGCAGTGGCCCAGGTGAGCAACATAAGCCAAGTCGAGGCCATTGCCACCGGAGCATCGAACTTCTCGACCCCCCCACTGGAAAGACAGCGCCCGCCAAGAGTTCCTGGGACGAGCTCCCTTTCAGGCGACCGTTTCTTGCAATTCAGAAAAGTGGCGCAGGAGCTAATCACACGGTCAAAGGCTTCCATTGATTCCCTCTCCACATCTGGTGGGGGATACCAAGAGTATTTCCATGGAGAAATCGAGGTTGCAGATGCAGCCTTCCAGAATGGCTACCTTTATACTGGTGCAAACACCGCCTTCCTCGCGGGAATAAACGCGGATTTTCTGGCGTCATCGGGCTCCGCATCCAGGGAAGAGGTCGATGTCAGGGTTCGGAAAGTCGAGGAATGCTACGGGCGCGTTTCAGGCTCAAAGATGTACGAAAGCAACTGGGAGTGGGTCATCGGCGGTCAGCTGAGGGCGAGCTGGGCCAAGAAAAAGATAAGCGGAATCAACAACGAGAGCTTCGGGAACGAGATAAAGACTCTCGGAACCCTGAAGGATGCAGTCTATGCTGAGAACTGGTGCCGCGCTGCCGAATCCCTCGTCTCCGCCCAGGGCAGCGGGGCTGAAATAGACCCGGGCAAGTTCAAGCTCATTGCAGCTGAGTCGATAGCAGCTGCGGAGGCGTACACAACTGGAAGAGAATCAGAGCTCTCGGACCAGGCCTGGCACCTCGAGGCAGCCAAGCAGGAATTCGCGGATGGATTATACGGGGCCGCAGTTTATGACGCAACCTATGCCCTTTACATGTCAAAAGGTTACGATGACTTTCTCAGGCTCACAAATGCCAAGGAGGTCCTTGAATTCAGCAAAACAATGCAATACCAGAGCCTCTGGGCCAACATCTACAAAAGCCAAATGGAATACCTCCTTGCGAACGGCGATGAGGGCAGGACTTCGCTCCAGCTCCTGGAGTTTGCCGACGGGCTGGAGAACAGGACTTATGGGATGAGGAGCACATTCGAGAAGGTGGCCCCAGCAGGCCCAGAGACCGAACGTGAACCTAACCAGGCAATCGCGGTTGTCGTTTCGCTCCTCATCCTACTCACTGCCCTGGCAATAGTCTTCGTAGTCAAGCAGGCGAAGGAGGAGTAGACTACTTCTTTCCCTCGAGCTTTTCCTTCAATTTCCTGTCCGAGAGAGCGAGTATTTCAATTGCGAGGAGGGCAGCATTCTTCCCGTTGTCTATCCCCACAGTGGCAACCGGGACCCCTGGAGGCATCTGCATCATCGAAAGAAGCGCATCGAGCCCATCAAGTTTTACCCCAACTGGGACCCCGATTACCGGCCTCTTGGTTTTTGAGGCAATAACCCCTGGAAGCGCAGCGGAGAGCCCGGCAATCGCGATGAACACTTTTGCATTCGAGTTCTTTATCAGCACATCGAGCTTGTCAGGGGTCCTGTGGGCAGAGGCAACCGCGAGTTCGTATTTCACTCCGTATTCCTCAAGGGCCGCAACTGCTTTCTCGGCAACAGGTCTGTCCGAGTCGCTTCCAACTACAATTAAAACTTCGGGCATATTTTCACCTCGAATTAATCTACCCTTCATCTCCTGAACTTCTTGCCAGTTATCTTTTCATAAGCCTCAACGTATCTCTCGCTCGTCCCCCCAATCACTTCCTCCGGGAGCATGGGCGCAGGAGGCTTCTTCCCCCACCCGATTTTCTCCACATAATCCCTCAGGAACTGCTTGTCGAAGCTCGGCTGAGGCCCGCCCGCTTTATACGAATCCTTTGGCCAGAATCTCGAGGAGTCCGGGGTGAGCACCTCATCAATCAAAATCATCTCCCCCCCGAACTCTCCAAATTCAAATTTTGTGTCAGCAATTATAATCCCCTTTTTGAGCGCATACTTTGCGGCTTTCTCATAGATTTTCAGGCTCGCCTCCTTCAGGCGGTCAAAGGTTTCCCTCCCAACAATATCCGCCGCCTGCTTGCCGCTTATGTTTTCGTCGTGCCCGACTTCTGCTTTCGTAGAGGGAGTGAATATCGGCTCGGGGAGCTGCTGCGATTCGGCCATTCCCCCGGGCAGGCTGATTCCGCAAACAGAGCCCTTCTGCCTGTACTCCTTCCAGCCCGAACCGGAGAGATAGCCCCGAACAACGCATTCGAGTTTCACGGGCTTCGCCCGCTTAACGAGCATCGAGCGCCTGGAAAGATTGGCATACTCCGCAGGCAGGGCTTCATCAGCCAGGTGATCCCCAATGATTTTCTTCATCTGCTTGAACCAGAACAGCGAGAGCTCGTTGAGCACGATTCCCTTGTAGGGGATCGGCTGGGGAAAGACAACGTCGAAAGCAGAGAGCCTGTCGGTGGTAATCATGAGCAACTTGTCGCCGAGCTCGTAGGTATCGCGGACCTTTCCCCTGGAATGCAGCTTGAGCGGCAAATCCGTCTTGTACAAAGGCTCCAATCTATCACCTTTCGTTGTTATAGCGGAATAAACGTATAAATTCTGGCATTTTTTTCCCCATTCCCGCTTTCTTAATTGCTCCTGTGAACCCGGCCAAGTCAAACACAGGGCAAGCGTACGTGCACCTGCTGTCACTTATTTTGGCGTAATAATTGAGACTGCCAGGGTGAAGCCTAACGATCTCTATTTTTTTTATATGGTTCTTATCTATGCGGATACTCCGGCCCATCGCCATAACCAACCCCAAACCATACAAAACTTGAAAAAAAAGAAACAAAACGTCTGACCCCATCCATTTTACTTCGCTAATCTCTATCCACTCAGAAGATACTCTCATGGGCCTTAAAAAAAACAATATGAGTGCATAATATGAGATGTAGGCGACTACTACCAAAATCAAAAGAATCCCAAAAATGGGATTAATTGCTAGCAACGAGGCCGATAAGGACACCATAAACGTTAACGCCCCGCTGACCCATAATCCGAGAAGCAGTGCCAGGGTTATGAGTAGAACGACCAGCTTAAGATTCCTAAGGAAAGGTATGGGCGTGTTGTCTTCCCAAATAATGCTTTCTTTAACCATTTAACCCCTCAATCATTTATGAAGAGAAAAGCTTTAATGCACCAATCAGGAACCCCAGCAAGCCTGTCCCGAGCGCAGCGAGGCTCGCGTTCCTCGAGCGCCTCAGGGTCTTCACCGAGCCATCGAGCAGCGGCGGGATTGCGGCGTAGAGTATCAGTGCGTCAGTGAGCAGTATTAGCCCAAGATAGCCGGCATTGCCTTTGAATCCATCGATGTAAAGATAGGGGTAAAAACTGAGCAACACTGCGGAAACATAGAGCCCAGCGTGAATCAGCAAGGCGTTCCTCTTCCCCACAATCACCGGGACAGTTCTAGATTTCCGTGCCTTGTCCCC
Source organism: Microcaldota archaeon (assembly GCA_041305385.1). GTDB lineage: Archaea > Micrarchaeota > Micrarchaeia > Burarchaeales > JAKAKT01 > JAKAKT01. The sequence goes on from JBFYLO010000028.1 coordinate 24,629, forward strand.
CTCCATGTCCCTCACATCGCCGGCAATCTCCCTTCCGATTCCGGCTATGAATGCTATTGCCGAGAGCACAAGGACGGATGAAACCAATTCACCGGACACAGAGTAATTTCCATAGATGAAGGGGACTGCCATGGTCGCCGCAATGTAAAGATTCCCGAGAAGCGCATAATCCTTGAGCTTCAGGCTGTAAAGGTAGGCGGCTATTGCAAAACAAGCGGCTATGATTTGGCATTCACTAGAAAGAGTGAACGACGCCAGGATTCCGAAAAGGAACAGCCCGATTGAAAGGTAAAGCGCCTCAGCCGGTTTTGCTTCCCCGCTAACAAGGGGCCTGTCGAGTCTCTTGTTTTTCTTGTCCGTTCCTATGTCAAAGAAGTCGTTTATCGCAAAGGAAGCGAGGCCTATGAAGAAAGGTGGCATGGATGCAAGAATCGCGATTTTCGGTTCAGGTAGCCCTCCAAGTGCCATTACCTGGCCTATGATTGTCGCAAGCACCAGCATCAGCGAATGCTCGAACCTCGTGAGTTGCATGAAATTCTTGAGCTTCATTCCCTCCCCTTCGACCGTTTTGCAATCAGCGCAGCGAATGCCCCAGCCCCAACCCCATTGTCTATGTTCACCACAGCCAGGAAGGAGCAGCTCTGGAGCATCGATTTGAGCGCCGCCTCGCCCTTCCCCCCATAGCCATAGCCAACTGAAGTAGGAACTCCGATTACCGGGATATCAACTATTCCGGCGACAATGGCTGGCAACGTCCCCTCGCGCCCTGCAATAACTACTAGGGCGTCAGCTTTCCCGCTCATGGCCTTCAACGCCGGGAACAGCCGGTGGATTCCCGCCACCCCGGCATCATAAGAGGAGATTACCCTGCAGCCCATGGCCTCCGCCATCGCCCCCGCCTCTTCTGCAACAGGAATGTCGGAAGTGCCTGCAGTTATTATGCCAACTATGCCTCCCTTTTGTTTCGGTTTCCCGAGCAAGAGCGTTCTCGCCCTCTCATTGTATTCGCCGCCGAATTTCCGTTTCAAATAATCGGCCTGCTCTCGTGAGAGCCTTGAGAAGAGAACGACCCCATTTCCAGCCCTTTTCCCGATTTTTTCTAGCTGTTCTAGGTTCTTTCCCTCGGCTAGGATTACCTCAGGGAAGCCTGTCCTCAAGGACCGGTTGGTGTCCAGTTTCGCCATGCCCTCAACATCGGAAATGTGGCCGAGCCTGATTAGCTTTCCCGCCTCCCTGGCGCTCAGCTTGCCCCTCGAAACGAGCCCGAGAACTTCCTCAAGGTCTTCCATCAGTTTCCACCCGGCCTGTAGCCTTCCAAATCGAGAGTCACGTGAGAGAACCCGATTCCCCGCAATCTCTTTGCAATCCTCGGGATTAAATCCTTATCTAACAGCAGTTTCAGGTCCTTCTTTTCCACCTCAATCCTCGCGAGCCCCTCGTGGGTGCGAACCCGGACTTTCCGGACCCCAGTCATCTCCATAATCGCAATCTCTGCTCGCTCAACCTTTCCCAGCTTTCCCCTGGTGATTCTCTCCCCCTGTTTTATCCTCGAGCTCAGGCACGCAGAAGAAGGCTTGTCCCAAACAGGCAGCCCAAATTCTCTCGCAAGCTTCCTGGTCTCTTTTTTTCCAATCCCCAATTCGAGCAAAGGGGAACGGACTCCCCTCGCCTTCGCAGCCCTCATGCCCGGCCTGTACTCCTTAATGTCATCCGCATTCGCCCCGTCAACCACGACGTGGATTCCGCGCTTCCCAGCAGCTTCCTTAACCAAACCATAATTATGGCTCTTGCAGTGGAAGCACCTGTCCCCCGGGTTCTCGAGGACTTTTTTCGATGGAGAGGATTTGACGATGACGTGCCTTATTCCAACTAATCTCGCAACGCACTTCGAGTCTTCGAGGTCCCTTCTCGGAACAGTATAATCATCTATGGTCACTGCAACCGATTCCTCTGAAGCGAGTACAGCAGCTTTCGCCACAACGCAACTGTCCAATCCCCCGGAAAGCGCGACAGCTACTGGCGACAGTTTCTTCACCAGCCTAACGAGCCTTTTCGCCCCCCTCGAGAACATGTTTTTAAATTGAACAATCAAAATAAAAACATGTTCGTAATCCTTCCGCGGAGCGGAATCGCCGGAGACATGCTCCTGTCCGCGCTCATCGACCTCGGGGCGGATGAGAGGAGACTAGCGGCGTTCATGAAAAAAGAGCTTGGAGTGGAGATGAGGACGGAGCACGTAATGAGGTGCGGGATCGGTGCAAGGAAGCTGGTTCTTCCAACTCTCAACAAGGAATACTCGCCCGGTGAAATGAAAAAGAAGATTGGGGACACGAGCCTTGGGAAGGATGCGAAATCGCTCGCCATGCAGGCCCTGGAAGCCATCATTGAGGCCGAAAAGCGAATCCACAAAACCGGCCACGTTCATTTCCACGAGCTTGCAAACGTCGACACGCTCGTGGACATACTAGGGTGTGCCATGGCACTCGAGCTTTTGGGGGAAAAGGAAATCTACACGCTTCCGCTCGAAGTCGGGAGAATCCAGCCAGCGGCCCTTGATATTCTTACTAGGCACAGGATTCCATTCTACAGCTCAAACGACTCAGTGGAACTCACCACCCCGACAGGCGCTGCTCTCGCGAGCATAATTGCAAAGCCTGTCAGTGGAATACCCCAAATGATTTCCGAGAAAGTCGGCTCCGGGGCAGGGACTTTCGAGGGGAACGGCGAGCCGAATGTCCTCCGCATCCTTTCAGGGGATGAGCCGGACAGGAAAGAGGGCATCGTGACTCTCGAGACCAACATTGATGACGTTTCAGGCGAGGTCCTCGCCTACACAGTTGAGCGCCTCCTGGAGGAGGGCGCGAGGGATGCCCATCTGGTTCCGATAATTGCGAAGAAGGGAAGGCCAGGAGTGATTCTGAGGGCAATATGCGAAAGGAAGAGCGCAGAACGGCTCGCTAAAATTATTTTTGAGGAGACAGGCACTCTCGGAATCCGCGAGAGCGAATGCATCCGGCACATCGCAAGCAGGTCGATAGTCACCCGGGGGAGCGTCAGAATCAAGGTCGGGAAAATCCAGGGAAGAACCATAAGCCAAAAGCCGGAGTTCGAAGACTTAAAAAAGCTCGCGAAAAAAACAGGAAAGCCCCTGAGGGAAGTCTCGAAGGGCCTTAAGGCTTAGCTCCGGAACGTGATTTGAATGGCAAAAGTTAGTCTTGGTCTCGTGCAGATGAAAATGGAACGCGAGCCCTCTCAAAACATGCAGAATGCAGTGGACATGATAGGGGAAGCCGCAGTAAAAGGCGCGCGGATAGTCTGCCTGCCCGAGCTGTTCACCACTCCTTATTTCCCCCAGGAGGCGAAAAACGTCAAGGGGCTACCGCCGTCTTTTTTCGAGTCAATCCCAGGCACTGCCTCAAGCGCCCTTTCCAAAGCAGCACGCGAGCACAAGGTATCAGTCATCGGCGGTTCGATATGCGAGAAGGCAGTGGGCAAGCTATTCAACACCTCCGTGGTTTTCGATTCCAGAGGAAAAACGATTGGAACTTATCGCAAGATGCATGTCCCCCAGGATGACTTTTTCTTCGAGCAGGATTACTTCTCCCCGGGAGACAGGGGTTTCCAGGTGCTTGATGCCGGTGTTGCAAAAATCGGCGTTCTCATATGCTACGACCAGTGGTTCCCGGAGGCTGCACGGGTAAATGCCCTTCTCGGCGCCGAGATTGTCTTTTACCCGACCGCCATAGGGACCGTCAAGGGGATTGAACAGAAAGAAGGGAACTGGCACGAAGCGTGGGAGAATGTCATGCGGGGCCACGCCATTGCGAACGGAACCCCAGTGGCCGCAGTTAATCGCGCTGGGAAAGAGGGAAAGATGAGATTTTGGGGTGGCTCTTTCGTCTGCGATGCATTCGGGAAAACGCTCGCACGCGCAGGGAATCGGGAGCAGGTGCTTGTTTGCGAGGTTGATTTGGAGCATGGGAGGAATGTGAGGGAGGGCTGGAAGTTCTTCCAAAACAGGCGTCCTGAAGCTTATTCTAGGCTTACCAAGAAGTGATTCCATGCTGAAAACCCCCCTGGAGCTCGGCTACCGCATGCCTGCCGAATGGGAGGAGCACGAGAGCACGTGGCTCTCCTGGCCGAAGAACCCGCTCACCTTCCCAAAGCCAATGCTTCCCACTGTTGAGTCAGTCTATTGCGAAATAGTCCGCGCCCTAAGCCAAGGGGAGAACGTCAAAATTCTGGTGGAAGACGAGAGGATGGGAGAGCGCGTTTCGAGAAAGCTCGAGGGCGAGGGTACTCTCATGAAAAATGTGCTCTTCCTCAAAATCAAGAGCGCCGATGTCTGGATTCGCGACTACGGCCCAACTTTCCTCTTGAACAAGAGTGGGGAAAAGGCAGCCATCAAGTGGACATTCAACGCCTGGGGAGGCAAATATGACGATTTGCTTTATGATAACGAGGCAGGAGAGGAAGTAGCCAAAAGCACAAAGCTGAGAATCTTCAGGCCCGGAATTGTTCTCGAGGGCGGGTCCATCGAAGTGAACGGGACAGGGGCAGTTCTCACAACTGAGCAGTGCCTGTTGAACAAGAACAGAAACCCGAGTTTGAGCAGGGAAGAAATTGAGCAATACCTTAGGGATTACCTGAATGTAAACTCCATCATCTGGCTCAAATCCGGGATAGAGGGCGATGATACTGATGGCCACATAGATGACTTCGCGAGATTTGTTTCGAAAGAAAACATCCTCTGCGCATTTGGGGAGGGGAAGGATGACGATTCGATTGTCCTCAAGAAGAATCTCGAAATCCTCGAGAAAACAGACTTCGAAATAACCAAACTCCCAATGCCGAAACCGCTACTCGATCCAGTTGAGAACAGGCACCTGCCTGCCAGCTATGCAAACTTTTATCTTGGGAACAAGGCAGTTCTCCTCCCAGTTTTCAAGGATGAAAAGGACAAGGGGGCAATGGGTATCCTGCAGTCTTTCTTCCCAAAGCGAGAAATCGTTCCCATCCCTGCGGGAGAATTGGTCTATGGCTATGGCGGAATCCACTGCATAACCCAGCAGGAGCCTAAATTGGAGAAATAAACCGTTCCATACGAGAAGTTTACTTCGTTTTCCACGGACTTCTATAAAAAATGTACGAGAGTACGTAAGCGAAGAAAGCAATCAAGTACAAAGTCTTCATTCCATAAACAAGTACAGAATACTCGGCAATGCCGCCAATCACTGCCCCCAGCGTGTTCATCCCTAGTGATCTACCGCTGTTATCCGTTTTGTCAAAGTAAATTGCAAAAACTATTGCGGCGAAAAAAATCGGGATAGTAAGGTATGCAGTGGACAGCGCTTCCTTGATAATCGGGCTCGCACCAGCAAAATTAGAAACCGGGAACAGATAGTTCAGCGCTATGCTTGCTAGCAGAAACGCGTAATATATCCCTACGCGCTTCGGCTTGAACTTCATCACAAACAAGTTGGCTAAAAAAATCATGGCGAGCACACCAGTTATAACAAGAGAGCTGACGATCCACACGGACCCGATCAGCAGGGACATCTCCGTAAGGCTCTTAGTTTCCAAAAGCATGAAAGAAAAGCCCAAGAGGAACAAGTGCAAATCACTTCTAGCCAGATTCATTGCATTGTTCATTTTAAACAAAATCAGCGCGGATAGGAGAGCCAGGAACAGCATCACTAAATAGTTCCCAGGAATCGCCCTATCACGCATATAAAGAAAAGGCCAATCATCCGTAGGTACTTCAACGTTATCACTAAAGCCGGACGTTTCAACAAACCCAGAAACGTTGCTTAAATAAAGCCAGGTGTAGTCACCGGGTTGTTGTTTCTCTTCGTCCGCGACCACCAGTTGGCTTACCGGAATGGTTTCGTTTACCTTCATCTCACCATTTTTCACTAGAAAAACCGTACCCCAGCCATATCTATCCGATTGGAACACTACCGGCTCCTGCTTGAAAGTGATGTTCAGTATATGAAATATGCGGTCCGCAATCCATTTCTCGTGAACAGTGAATGTAACTGCAACAGTGCCGTTTTCTTTCAAAACTTTCTTAACTTCATTAAAAGATTCGACGGTGTACACAAAACTGTCCATCCTGACACTGGGCATGCTAGAAAAAATCCTATGAGAATCGAGGAAGCCAAATATGACAACGTCGTATGTCTTGTTCGTCTTCCTAATGAAAGACCGAGCATCGTCTACTATCAGGTTCACCCCTCCGTTTTCATACGGTCTTTCTGGATGCAGTTCCCTGCCAAGGGCCGCTATCACCGGGTCTATCTCGATGGCATCCACCTCTTCCGCACCGTTTCTTAAGGCGGCGGCAACGTCGTTGCCTCCGCCAGCACCGAGCACCAGCACGCTCTTGGGGTTGCTCATTTTATACGGCAGGTCGTACATTGCCCTCTTGCTCTCAAGATATGGGCTGTTCCCGCCTCCATCATCAAGGTTCAGTAATTCTTGGTGACTGTCCGAATTGACGAAGAGCTGGAGGTTCTCGTTTCCAATCTCGGGGGCGTCGCCAATGCTCAGCGGCCACACAGTGATTTGATAATATGGCGACCAGTACAAGTTGGTACCAATCATACTCGGAACGGTCAGAACAAGTATGCTGCAAAGTACGAAGAAGGTAGAAAAAATCTTCTCATTCCGTTTCCTTAAAAGCAGAAGAACTGGGGCAAAGCACGCAAAAAACCAGTGTGCCGGATGAGTGTAAATCAATGACAGCCCCAAAAACGCAAGAGTTCCGGCTATGCTGCCCGCAATGTTTGCGCAGTACGTCGGAAGTGGTCGGCCCTTATTCATCGCCTCCCCGAGTTTTTCCCCAATATAACAGAAAAGTATTGCGTTGAAAAAGAACAATGCTGTTGTGACTAAATACGGCAGGTAACTATGCGCAATGGAGTTCCGGTTCCAGATGAATTCGCTATCGTTCGAAGGGGCAAACAGAATCGGCCCGAGAATCGTTACTAGAGTGACAAACAGCATCGTTTTCATAAAAAACGTGCTCCACTCTCGTCTGCCGCTAACTAACAGGCCAATACTCATTCCCAAAAAGCAAGAGAGCAGTGCGAAATTGGCGAAATACGCAAAATACCGCACTACTGTCGAAAGCCACCGGATCATAAACAGTTCGAAAAATAGCAGCACGTAGCTTATGACAAATGTTTCTACATACTCCTCTTTTAATCGGATAGTAAAAAGCTTTTGTGGATTAAACGCTCTAATCACCTTCTAAGAATCCATTACCCCCGTTTGTTGTCCTTGGCTAGTTCTTGATACACTGATTAACTTAACGAGCTCGACTGCCTTCCGTGTCCTTATCTATCGTATGTAACTCACATCGTCGTTTCCAATCGGTAGGGCCCCGCCTGCCATGGCGCTCTGCTTCTTGGCTTCGCTTTCCATCTTCTTCATGAAGCGCTCGCTCTCCTTGGCCCTGTGCTGGAGCTTGGCCAGGTCCATCTGGACTCCGAGAATCTTGGAGAGCATCTCTAGCACGCTCTGGGCCGATTTCGCATCCACATACCCCCCGTGGGTCTCGCCCATGAGGCAGACGCCCCTTATTCCATGAAGCTTGCCGAGCCCGAGAAGCAGGCCAGCGGCGCCTATGATGGAACCAGTGGCCTCTCCGAAAATAACCCCGTGCTGCTCATACTCCTTGAGCATGTCCTTGTGGGTGGCAGAGCCGAAGACCCTTGGTTTTTCGACCACCTTGCCGGTCCCATACCCCCCGAGAGTGTAAATCGTCTTCCCCCCGAGCTTCTTGAAATAGTCAATCATGGTCCCGCAAACTTCGAACTGGGCCTCGGAGGTTATGGCCTGGACATCGCCGATGAGGATTATTAGGTCGCTGCCATTCGGGTCCGGGTTCCTCCAGAGGTAGAACTTGTTCTTTAGCATCCTCACGATTCCCTTCCTGAGCATGAGCACCTGGTGCGGGAAGTGGGGGGAATACAGCTCGGCAATCTTTTCCGCCTTGAGCTCCTTTATCATGTGCTCTGCCGCGAGTTTGCCCACGAGCCCGATGCCCGGGAGGCCCTCTATGAGTATGGGATTCTTGAGCTGCCCGGCTTCCTTGCTGATTATCGTAGTCTTGTGCATAACGTCACTCGAGTCCTTTTTCCATGCGCCTATATCTCGCATACTTGTCCTCGGGAGAATACTTCGCGGGATGCGCCGTCTTAGTCTGCTGCCCGCAGTGGGTTTCCTTCATGGTATAGGAACTGCAGACCTGGCATTTCTTTATCTTCTTGAGGTTCATTTCTCCTCTCCCGAAACAGTTATTGAGCAGTGCTTCTTCTTCATCTCTTCAGCGCCCAGCTTCGATATGGCCTGGACTGTTTTCTCAGCTCGCTTGTAGTCCTCGGCGACTATGCTGAGCTTGTAATTCGGGGCTCCCAGGTAGGAAATCCCGAGGGTAGTTTCAGCAGTTCCCAGCCCCTCGAACGCATGCAGTATCTCCTTTATGGTCTCAATCCCGTCGGGTTCGGAGCATTGAATGTTGAGGGTTCTCGAGACCTCCACTCTCGGCTTCTTTATGTTTTGGGTCGAGAGTTCAATGAACGCAGCAGCATCATCGCCGGAAAGCCCCAGCTTCTTGACTGCTTCGGGGTCTGCCGCCGCCTGCTCGAAGGCATCCATCAGCCCCCCGAACTCCCTCATCATAATGGGGGACATCTCGGCGGAGAACTTCTGGGGCTCCTTTTTCAGCCTCTTCGCTAGCACATTGAGCAGGCTCTGGGCCCTCTTGTCCCTCTTGACGGACTCGAGCTTGAGCTTCTTCTCAGCCTCGCTGACCCTCTTTATGGACAAGTCTATCTGGTTCTTCTCAGGCACGAAGTGGTAGACCCGGGCGACCACCTTCTGATTTTCCTTTAGGAACTCGTGGATATTCTTGACCCAGCGCGAGGCGACCTCGGAGATGTGGACGAAGGCCTCCCTATTGTTGTACTCATCGAGCGAGCAGAAAGCCCCGTAGGGGAATATCTTCCTTATGGTCGCTATGACCAGCTCGTCCTTCTCCGGCATCTTCTCCGTCGGGCTCATCTAAAGTACCCCGAGTATCTTCCCGTGGACAATTGCCCTCGAGCCCCTGGGCTCGGCGATGACCTTCTCGCAGACCGAGCACTTGACCGCGCTCGAGGCATTGCCGAATACGTTCTGCTCATTTCCACATTCGCACTTAACACGCAGGAACCTGCTCATTCAATCAACCTCTATTACAATCCAATAAATAATGCAAACTGCTCGAGTTTTCGAGTTCCCCCGACCCTGGAATTCGAGCGAGTCTTTGCATTATTTTTATTTTTACCTATGCCTTGATTTCCAGCTTCTTTTTCGTCCTGGTGCCGATGACCCTCTCCTGCTTCTTCTTGCACACGGAGCATGTCAGAACAATCTTCTGCCTCTTGCCCTGCTTCCTGACAGGCTTCTCCCCGGCGACCTTGCCGACATATCCCTTGATAACTCGCTCGTGCTGCCTGTTGCCCCAGGCAAGGCTCCTAGCCCTGCCCTTGGAGGCGAGCTTGGCCTTGTGCTCGGTGTGCTTTTTGCAATGAGGGCAGTATGCGTTCACTTTCTGCGGATAATTCATAACGACACCTCTCCTAAGCATCATATCCCGTTTGCCGCTCCCCGGCGGATGAGCCTCTGGGCCTCTTCCTCTGAGAGCAGCGTCTCGGCCCCGTTCTTGAAGGGTCCGTAGGTGCTTCCGTTCATCCCGACGAACTCGGGCAGGTCCATGAGGAATTTGAGCTTAACCATCCTGTCCCTTTCTTCCAAAGGCGCCTCGGGCACCCTCTTCTGCGAAAGCCGATGTTCGAACCTCTCGCGGTTTTTTTCGAGCAGGGTCACGACCGAAGAAAGAAGAGCTTTCTCCTCGGAGGCAAGGCCGTCGATTTCTTCGCCGGTCCTCGCGGCCCTCATGGCGCGCAGCAGGATTTTGCCCTCCCGCCGAAAATATATGTCCCGTACAATTTTTAAAGTGTTCTCGTACTCGTGGGCCATTTGGAGGGAGAAATCCCCCTTCAGCTTCGCCTCCAGCCTCTCGAGAAGCGCCGTCGCCTCGGAGTAGAAATTATCCGGGAGCGGAACGAGCGTTGCCGAGGACATCTCCTTTCGCTGGAGCCTCCTAAGCTCGTCATAAGTCAATTCAGCCACAATAGCACCGAGAAAGTTATGGAAAGAATAATTGAAATACGTTGCGGGGGATAAGTTTCCACAGGGAAAACCGAAAAAACCCGAAAAAAAGGATTAAATCAAAACAAAAAACAGCGAAAACTCGGCCCGCTTCGAGGCGGGTGCTCGGACTCGAGTCTTCGAATCGGGTCCGAGTTTAGATTTTGGTTTTTCGTGGTGTGTTTTCGATGGAAATCTCAGTTGCAGCTGTTTCAGTTGCCGGAAAACGTGAGAACTGGCTCGAAATCAGGGCGGAAAAATCGGATTCCGACAAGCCAGACATCAAGCTCGGGCTGAAGAAGCACAGGAATCCCGCCATCAAGAGCAAGTTCGAGTTCACCAAGGGCGAGTTCGGGGAGGATGCGGCAAGGCTGTGGTTCGGGTTCGAGGTCTCGGTGGAAGTGGATGAGGACAAGGGCTTGAAGGGAAAACTGCTGGGGAAGCAGGTTCAAAAGACGACTGCCGGGAAGCTCTCCATAGACTTCGTTTCCCTCTTTCGCGGGACAAAGCTCGAGATTGAGAACATCCGCCTCATCTGGGAAGCGAGCATGCTGGCCAAGACAATCCCGAAAAAGGACCTGGAAAGGCTCTATGCCATCGCAACCAGCACAAAACTGCCGGAAAACTTGACAAAAGGGGTCGATTCGCAGGTGCTTCTTTTGTTCGAGCTTCTTCGAGGGAGCAAGATTAGCATAGGTTAGCGTTAAATAGTAGGAATAAACATAGTGAATCTAATGCAATTGAATTACAAGTGGGAAAAGAGAGACGCAATTTACCTGCTTGCAGCTTTGCTACCACTGCTCTCAGGTATAATAGTTACACTATTATATGGGTTGTTTGACCCATCCACAGACATTTCTTTATCACTGGCTGTCGCCTTCCTCATGCTGCCGTTTTATTTCTTGCTTTATTTTCCAGCGATGCTTGCCCTCTGGCTCCTAAGGTCGCAGAAGAACGAGATTATAGACAAATTAGTTCTCATCTTTGCAGTTCTAGAACTAATCTCAATAATACCGATCGCAGGCTCGTTCGCGTTTTTAGGTTTGTTCCCGACGATCATTGGATTGTTCACGTTTTCGTTTCCCCTTCTGGTAATAGGTTATTTCGCAATAATGCGCTTCCGGAAAGGAGACAAGAGCTGGCGCAAGCTTGCATTGGCTGTACTAATCTATACATTGATCACGGTGCTCCTCCTTTACTTATCAGATATTCATGGTTACCCGCCAGAAACCTGCATGATGCCAGCAGGAATAAACTGCCAGAAAACATATCTGTCAACTGACGGAACCATGGCAGTGACACTTGTGAATGGACTCCAGAAGAACATCGTAGTCACAGGTATGGCATGCACCCAGGAGAGCGACCCAACGGACTTTGAAGCTCAAGACATTTCAGCCTCAATGGGCCAGGCCTTCTCACCTGAGAATCCATTAACATGCTATGACTTGAATGGAGACAGCATAGTTGAGGGTGGCGCCCTTGCCAACGGTTATGAATACAGCGGGAAAATCTACCTCAAATACTACTTTGTCGATGAAGGAAGCGCAAACATAAGGACGATAGTAGGAACTGTGACGGTCAAAGCTCAGACACCATATTAAATAGTTTAAATTAAGATAGTGAACCGGTGCGAAAATGAAATTGTCCGATAAACTCACAGTTATCATTGTTCTCCTTGGTGCGCTGACTTTGAACATCTTCACTTTCTTAAGCACTTATAATTGCGTATTTAATTGCCCATTCCCCCATTTATTCCCTATTTTACCATTGAACGACTCGCTCTTGTTTTTCTTTTCTGAACTGTTTTCCATCGCAGCATTGGTCTTCGCAGTTATCAAGATACTACGAAAAAGTGACGACGCGCACGTTATTGCTTTATCTATTACAGTATTAATCTCTGGGTTTGTGTTGTTTCTTTCATTTTTTGGCGAGGTTCTGCCACTAACCCCAGAGATCTGCATGATGCCTGCCGGGATAAACTGCCAGAAGACGTATTTGTCCACTGATGGAACCTTGAACGTAACTCTAGTTAATGGGTTGCAGAAGACCATTCATATCGTAGGCATGAAATGCACCCAGGAGAGCGACCCAACGGACTTTGAAGCTCAAGACATTTCAGCCTCAATGGGCCAGGCCTTCTCACCTACCGTTCCATTAACATGCTATGACTCTCAAGGAATTCCCGTAGGAACTCTCAGCGACGGCGAGCAATACAGCGGGAAAATCTACCTCAAATACTACTTTGTCGATGAAGGAAGCGAAAACATAAGGACTATAGTAGGAACGGTGACGGTCAGAGCTCAGACACCCTATTAAATAGTTTAAATTAAGATAGTGAATCGGTGCGAAAATTGAAGCTCTCTTACATTTTCATTTTTCTGGTGCTGGTTTTCGGGATAAATTTGGCTAGCTGCCCAGTAATCTGCATGATGCCAGCAGGAATAAACTGCCAGAAGATGCGTTTGTCCACTGACGGAACCTTGGATATAAATCTTGGGGATGGGATGCAGAAGAACATTCATATCGTAGGCATGAAATGCACCCAGGAGAGCGACCCAACGGATTTTGAAGCTCAAGACATTTCAGCTTCAATGGGGCAGATCTTCTCACCTACCGTTCCATTAACATGCTATGACTCTCAAGGAATTCCCGTAGGAACTCTCAGCAACAGTTATCAATACGGCGGGAAAATCTACCTCAAATACTACTTTGTCGATGAAGGAAGCGCAAACATAAGGACGATAGTAGGAACTATAACGGTTAAAGCACAAAATACAACTCCCCAGTGGTGGGAAAACCAAAACATTCCGTGCTTCTCAATAGTCTTAGTAATCATCTTACTATTCGCCTCTTCATTTAGGCGCGAAAGAAATGCTCTTCTGCAGTATGCCATAGGCGTTCTTGTTTCGTTGCTGTCACTCGTTGTGATGAATTATATAGACAGCTTCTATATCAATCACTTGTTTGATTACAATATATTATACTTCATGTTACCCACTCCTCTCGTACTTTTAATCGCAATTGGCATAGTTCTAAAACTTTCAAAGAAATTAAACGCAAAAGAATCAATTCGCCCGTACCTCACAGGGGCGTTTCTCGTTCTGGTCCTCGGCCTCCTTTATTGGATATCGTGGATGCCTTCATGTTAGTAGCAGCTCCCAAAACCAACGGATCAGGCCAGTTTCGCCCTTCTCTTGCAAACTAAACTAATAAATCCTTCCTCTCGTATCGAGGTCGAAAACAACAATCTCTTTTGATTCCCAGAAAATATGAAAGATGATTCTCCACTCGCCGACCCTTAGCCTGAACACGTCCTCTGCTCCGTGCATCTTTTTCACATCGAGCCTAGTTTCAGGAAAATCTCTAAGTTCCTTGATTCGGTGCAGAAGCCTCAGTCTCAAGCCTCGGTCCAGCTTGTCCAACCTCTTCAGAACCGAAGGCTCGATGAAAACTCGAAACATCAGCCTCCCTCGGCCAAAACCTGTTCAACAGTCTTCCATCTCTTGTGGGCTCCCTTCCCAACTGCTCTTTTTACTTTCATCGCTTTCGCATACTGCTGCGGGGTCAAAGTAAGGTCTTCAACTAGGTCGATGAGTCTGTCGACTTTTCTCTCGAGCTTTTCAAAACGTTTATTCAAGTTAATAGTGTCCATTCGAACCACTAAAAGAATAACTCGTTAGGAGTATATAATCGTATCTGGCGCGTTAACCGAGTTTCGCCCTTCTCTTGCAAACCAGATAAACTGCAACGGCCTCGGGCAACTCCCCTTCGAAATTTTCATAGGGCCCGAAAACCTCATCCCAAATCCGGATTTCCGGAGCTTTCTCAACTTTCACTTTAATTGGACTCTTGCCAAATACCACCGCATCCTTCAGCGGGTCGAATTTATCGAGATTGCTTGTTCTCTTCGCGAGCAGCCCGGTCTCCCCGTGCAAACTATCGGGCATCCGGATTAATTTGCTCGTGTCAAACGTCACATTCTGGTCGATATTGTCGCCCAAATGGACTCCGAGTTCTCTCCCAAGAACCCCAAAAATCTGCTCGTAGACGTCCGGTCTGCCGAGCCCAACGACGTCCCAGTTCCCTCGCTCTACCCCGGAGATTACTGAACCGGCCATCTTGTAAAACCTCTTGGCTGTGGAGGGCTTCATTATGAATTCGAGCTTTTTCTCCTTGACCATCGAGATAAACCCCCCTGCGAGCCTCCCGCCCCAGGCCGAATCAGTCGGCTTAGGTCCCTCGACTCTCCCGTTTCTCTCGTAAATCCAATATTTGCCGTCAAGCCCCTTCCCAGTGATGTAGTCGGTAATCTCCCTTCTTTTCGGGCTTGTGAGCGGTTTAACTTCGTCATCAACAACATGGACGTGATAGCCCCGGTTTCCGCTGAAATTTGTCTGGATCGAATCTTTCCTGAACCCGAACTCCCCAACCAAGAATTCCTCAACCAGCTTCAGCGCTTCCGCTTTCGCCATCCCCAGGCACTCATCGCAAACCCAGCCCTTCCCGTGCTTCCCGATGCAGGGGGGGTTCAGCTGGTCGGCATCGATGTCGAAAATCAGGTCAGCCCCGAGCCAGTTCTTCTTCTCCATGGGCCTTGCATCCGGGAACTCATAGTAGGCGGATGAATAGGAGATGTAAAGGGGCGCATTCCTCCGGAGATAGGCGACCAGCTCCTCGCCCGAGCCGAAGTGCGCGTGCCTGGACTCAATCTTCTTGTCCCAGCCACCGAACCCGAACTCCCTTGTTTGGACAGAGAGCGGGGTCGAAGGAAAAGCCCTGGAGTAATACTGTGAAAAACGCCCTCGAATGAAACCCTCCTCCAAGCCCTCAGTCCTCGAAGTGCTTGTAGAGGAGTATGACAAGAAGCACCCAGATGGCGAAAAGTATCGGGACGACGACCTGGTACCGTATGTGGAGCATGTAGAGAAGCAGCCCGAAGAACATGATTATGACCGTTGACATCAAGGCGCTCTCGACAGCAAGGACATGGGGCCTCTGCTCCATGTAGCGCGTCCTAATGACAAGCCTGACTTCAGGGTGCGGAATGTGCTCTTCTGCAATGTACGGGTGGTCGTGCCTCATCGGCAATGTGGGCGGTGCAACCAGCCTCGGGTCAGTCACGAGCTTCGGCACTGCGCCCCAGTCAATTTTCGGGGCTTCTGGCTCCTCCTTTCGCTGAGCCTTTGGAGCAGCCTTCCTGGTTTTCACAGCCTTCTTCTTAGCCAACAATCCACCGATTAACCTTTTTCCCCAATACCTATTAAATCGTTTTGGCGCTTCTCTTTGCCCTATAAGAGAGCGGGCTCCTTATCCCGCACCGGTAAACACACTGCCCGTGCGAGTCAATCAGCCTGCACGAGGGCATCGAGTATCCCTTCTTCACGATGTACTCGACCTGGTAGCGGGTAACCCGCTCGCTGTAGTCGGGGGAGGTCGAGAAGAGCTTTATGATTTCCTCAGGCTTCATGCCTGTCTTGAGCAGGTAAATGGTCAGGGTCCATCTCGCAGCATGGGGAAGGTTCTCCCCTCTCGCCAATCTCTCGAGCATGTGGAGGATGCAGGGAGGCCTATCGCCGGTTATCACAACCTTCACTTCAGGCTTCGGCATGAGCGCCTTAACTTCTTCAGCAGCTTTCTTTATGTCAGGCGGGACCTTGTCCATCTTGAGGGGAAGGGAGCCTGAAACCTGGAGCTTCACGGCCTCCTCGAGCACCCGCACCAATTGGCCCTTTGAGACCTTCACCCTCCCCTTTTCAACTTTCATGTTCACGAGCTTGTAGGGCGCCTCCTGGGGCGAATAGAGGAGATACCGAATCACCGGGATATCCTCCCCGCCCTCAATGCCGAACTCTCTTGCCAGGGCGAGCAGGTTCTCCTCCCGGTCAGATTTCAGATAGGAGCCCGCCCTCTTCGCCTCGGCAACTGCATAGCTCTCAATCGCCTGCCTCGAGCCGATTTGGGAGACAATCATCCGAGCCACTGCATAGGCGGAAATCTCCTCCTCGAGGCCAAACTCCCCCTCGGGAATCGGAGGAATCCGTTTTTTAATCACAGCTTCCTCAACTCTCTTTTTCCCCTTCTCAATTGTCCGATAGTCGAGCTTCAGGGCCACGGATTCAGCGTATCTCCTGGCGGATTTGGAGAACGGGTAGCGGGAGTTGAACTCGAGGTCCATGGGAAGATTTGGAATCAACACGAATATTAGCATTTGGTCGGTCTGGAAACGCCTAGGCATCGAGGATACGAACGGTTTATATAAATTTCACCCCATCTATATCCCTCAGTGAGGGGTGAATTTATGTTCGAAATTCAAATCGATGACGCGAGAATATGGAAGAGCTGCATCGATGCCATAGTTAACCTCATAGAAGAGGGGACTCTCGAGATTGAGCCCGAGGGCATAAGGCTCCGGGCCATGGACCCCTCGCAAATCGCCATGGTCAGCTTCTTCATGCCGAAATCCGCGTTTTCCGAGTACAAGGTTTCCTCGGCGACAAGAGTGGGGCTGAACTTCGACAACCTCTCCAAGATAATGGCGCGCACAAGGGGGGCCGAGAAACTGACGATGACCCTTGAGGAAAACAAGCTGGTGATGGACTTCTATTCCGAGGAATCCAAGAGGAACTTCAAGGTCCCGCTCGTGGAAATGCCCCCCGGCAGCCACAAGGACCTCAAGATAGACCACGATGCATTGGTTACGATAAACGCCTCGAGCCTGAAGGAGGCGCTCAGGGATGCGGTGCTCATAAGCTCGCACATCACCCTAGAGGCCGGCTCGTTCGGGTTCAGGGTGGATGCCCACGGGGACAACGCCGACCTTCTCCTGGAGGGAGGGCAGAAGGGCGACGGGATTAAGGTTGAGGCGAAGCAGACAGCAAAAGCCACGTTCCCGCTCAAATACCTGGACGACATCTCCAAGGCGTGCCCGGACAGCTCCAAGATGACGATTCACCTGAAGAGCAACAAGCCGCTGAAAATGGAGTATAAGATCGGCGAGGCGGACATCGTCTACTTCCTCGCACCGAGAATAGACCTCGAGTGAGTTTCACAAGTTTTATATATCTGCATAGCGAATGCTAGTCCATGGCACTAAAGAAGGAAGAGAAGAAGGAAACCAAGGAGAAGGCGTCGCTTTACAAGTACGTTCTTGAGAAGATGGCCGGCAAGCTCGCCTACGGGCAGAGCAGGGAGATGCAGGAGGACATCGTATACTCGATTCTTTCGGAAGTCAGGGAAAGCCTCACGGGCGAGGAGAAGCGCGAGATGGTAAAGGAAATCCTCTCCTACGACATAGTTGACGACATCATGAACGACCCTGAGATTGAAGATATCATGATAAGCGCCACAAATCCGATTTACGTTTTCCACCAGAAGAAGGGAATGACAAAGACGGACCGGAGGTTCGAGGACCTAGAATCCCTCGACCTGTTCGTGAGGAAGCTGCTTTCGTTTTCAGGCAAGAAGGAGTTCAAGCCCATCAACGACCTTCACCTGGTGACCACCCAGAGGGCGAACATCGTCGAGTCGCCCATGGGCCCGCAGATAACAATCAGGAAATTCAGGCAGACCCCGCTCTCCATAGTAGACATCATAAGGAACGGAACGATGGACTACGGAGTTGCATCGATGCTCTGGCTCTACAGCGACGGGCTTTCAGTGAAGCCGGCGAACCTTATGATAGGGGGAATGCCCGGCGCGGGAAAGACCACGCTTCTCAACGCGATGTTCTCGTTCTTCCCGACTCACGAGAGGCTCGTTGTCATCGAGGACACTCTTGAGTTGAACACCCAGGGGAAGGACAACTGCGCGAGGCTCGAAACCACCGACGAGACGACCCTGAAAGACCTCGTTCGGAATACGCTCAGGATGAGGCCGGACAGGATAATCGTGGGAGAGGTTAGGGGCGAGGAGGCCATCGACCTCATGACTGCCATGAATATCGGAAAAATCTGCATGTGCACAATCCACGCGAGCACCCCGAGGGAAGTCGTAACAAGGCTCCAGAACATGCCGATGAATGTCCCCACGGACATCATTCCGATGATTGACGCTTTCGTAAATGTGAGGCAGTTCAACGTTCAGAAGAAAATCCAAAGGGTCGTCTCCCACATGGCCGAGACCGGCGGAGTGGAGAAGACGGTGCTCCTTTCCGACCTCTGCAAGTATGACTACAAGGTCGGGAAAATCAAGGTCCTCCAGCCGAGCGTAGTCTACAGGGACAGGCTCGCGGAGGCCGCAGGCATCACTTCCAAGGAAGTCATGGATGAGCTCCAGACAAGGGCCCGCATCCTAAGAAGCCTGGACAGGAGCAACATCCACACCATCGAGCAGGTCTCGGAGTTCTGCGCCATGTATTACGAGAACCCGCAGAACGCGCTCGCAAGACTGGGAATGGAAGCCTAGAAAACTCGAAAAGAGCCACTTCCCTAGCATGTGCCTGAGAGACTTGGAATGGAAGCCTAATGCATCAGGGCATGTCGAGAATCGATGATTATAAAGCTATTTGTATATAGGTTTTAGCGGGAATCATGGCCAAAGTCTTATTGTTTGTCCACAGCGAGAGGATTCCGGTTCGTTCCCAGAAATACCCACATGCGAACATCTCCCGCTCGACCTCGATATTCCCGACTTCTGCCAGGGAGCACCTCGTCAAGCTCGGCAAAGGAAAAGTGATGAAAGCGGAAATCGAGGACAAGGAGCTCGATGCTGCGAATGAGAAATGGCTCAGGGGAAAAGTCCTTCTCGTGCCCATAAACGGCGAGCTCTTCCACACAAAGTTCTCCGAAGAACTCGAAACACTCTCTAAATGGGCGAAGAAGGGAGTTCGCGAGGGCGAGCTCGGGGAATACACGCGAAGACTGAATCTTCTCAGAAAGGAGACGGAATCCCTGAAAGAGAGGCTTTTCGAGACAGGGACTGCGGGGAGAATCGTAAAACAGGTCACCGCACTCGCACAGCCGAATTCCTCGGATGAAAAATTCGAGGACTCGCGCATTGACTTGAGAAGAGTCTCCTCCGAGGAGCAGGAGATTTTCAAAACCAAGGTTACCGATACCCTGATTCGGCCCCTGGACATCGAAGAGCTGGCCAGGGAGCTTCGAATGAACAAATCGAACTTGAGAAAACGATTAAGGCTCCTGATTCGGGGCGGGCTTGTGAAATCAACGACCCAGAGGCTCGTGATTGGAAGGCCGAAAGTCGTCTATTTTTTGGCCCACGACATTTGAGAACTAGGCTTTCTTGGGCTTGGCCTTTTTCACTTTCTTCGGTTTTGCTTCCTTAGGCAGGGCTTTCTGTTCTTTCTGGACTGGTTTCGTTTCTTTCGGAGCAGCAGCTTCTTCTTTCTCCTCCTTCTTTCCCCAGTCTTTCTTGCTCTCGCACCCGGGGGTGAGGCACATCTCGAACCCCCTTTTCTTCATCGAGACCCAGACCACCGGCGCATTGCAGAACTGGCAGGCCCTCCCGGTTGTTTTCACCGGGTAGTTCTGCGGGAGCGGATAGGTGTTCGTGCACTTCGGGTAACCAGAGCACCCAACGAAGAATTTCCCAAAGCGCGACTTCAGCTTCACGAGGTTCCCTCCGCACTTCGGGCATTTCCCGAGGACCCGGTCCTTCTGCTCGCTCTCCCTGAGCGCGGCAACGAGGTCGAGGCCAATGTCTTTCTCGTTCTCCTTCATTTCGTCGAGAATTTTAAGAAGGACCTCCCTGCCCTCTGAAACAACTTCCTCCCCGGTTTTCTTGCCCTCCTGGATGTCCTCCATCTCCTTCTCGAAATTCCTCGTGAGCTCCTCATCGAGAATCTGGGGCACGTATTTCGAGAGTGTGTCATTCACCGAGAGGCCGAAATCGGTGACGCTTATCCTGGTATCCTTTACGTAGCCGCGCTTGAAAAGAGTTTCAATGATGACCGAGCGGGTTGCCTTTGTCCCGAGGTCCTTTGACTCCAGGGTTTGGACGATGCTGGCCGGGGTATACCTGTTCGGCGGCTTGGTCTCCTTCTCCTCGACCTCGAGCTTCGAGGCTTCGGCCCCTTCGCCATTCTTGAACTCGGGCAGCTCCTTGTCCTCAAGCCTAACGTAATTCCCATAGAACTCGAACCAGCCCGGAGAGACAGTTCTTATCCCACCTGCCACGTAGCTCTCCGAGCCTAGCTTGAGGGTGATTTTCACGCTCTCCCTCTCGGCGAACTCGGCGAAGCACGAGAGGAACCTCCTGCAGATAAGGTCATAGAGTTTCCCTGCCTTCTCATCGGTTTTTCCGTAGAGCCCGGTCGGGTGGATGGCAGGATGGGCCGGGTCGCTCTTGGCTCCCTCGAGCGGAGTGAACCGGTTCTGCGAGCGGAGTTTTTGAACCAGTCCGGAGTAGTCTGAATTCCTCTCAAGGCCGCCGAATATTTTCGGAAAGTTAAGTTTTTTTGGGAG
The DNA here is from genome assembly GCA_041305385.1 of Microcaldota archaeon. Lineage (GTDB taxonomy): Archaea > Micrarchaeota > Micrarchaeia > Burarchaeales > JAKAKT01 > JAKAKT01. Next base: position 45,250 of record JBFYLO010000028.1, read on the forward strand.
CTTTTGGGATGATGTTCTCGGGTAGCTTATGAGCGAGTCCTCGTAAAGCGACTGGGCGAGCTGCAGGGTGAGGGTTGGCGAGAACCCGAAAAGCCGGTATGCCTCGACCTGGAGGCTCGTCAAGTCGAACGGCGGATTGGGATGCTGTTTGAATCCCTTCTTATCAACCCTCTCAACAATCCCTTTCTTCGCAGAGTCAGCGAGCGCCTTTTCCGCCTCCGTCTTGTCCCTCATGCTCCCGCGTGTGTTCATGAATCTTGTTTTCTTAACGAGCGCGAAGAGCTGCCAGTAGGGCTCTGGCTTGAAAGAGGTGATTTCCCTCTCCCGCTTTGCAAGTATGCTGAGCGCAGGCCCCTGGACCCTTCCAACCGAGAGGACCCTGTAAATCCCGCCAGCCCTGACGGCGTGCATGAGGGCCCTGCTCAGGTTTATCCCGTAATACCAGTCGAGCATGTGCCGTGTCTCAGCTGCGAGCACATTGTTGTAGTCGAGGTCCCCCATGGCCTCATAAGCCTCGACCAGGTCCTCATCCGTGAGGGCGGAGAATTTCATCCTTTTTCCGCTCTCGCTCCCGCAGGCATACCTTATGACGTTATATCCTATGAGCGAGCCCTCTAGGTCATAGTCGCAGGAGTTTACGAATTCATCGCACTCCTTTGCAATCGACTCTATCAGCTTCAGGTATTGCTTGGTGAAGGCGGAACCCTCGCTCACTTCATAGGCAGGAGCCCATTCGATGTCGAAAACGGGGTATCCCGCTTTCCCTTCCTTCTGCCTCAACCCATAAATGTGCCCGACTGCAGCCACAACAGCGATGTTCTTCCCATTCCTCTCGAGCTCGTAGTAGCTCGCCTGGCCCCTGCTCTTCCTGTCGTACCTTCCGTTCCCGAGGGCCCTCGCTACTTTCTCGGCGACCTTGGGCTTTTCGCATATGATGAGCTGCATAGCAGGTGTTTATGGAGGGAAGGTTTTAAAAAAAGTAGGTGGGAAAAACTCCAGTTATGAAACTCTTCGCGTTCGCAGCCATTGCGTTGCTGATGCTCTCTTTCGGCTGCACCAGGATGGCAAAAACTTTCGAGGATGCCTCCTTCTGTGAGGGTAATGATGAGGATACCCTAAAAGACCTCTGCTTCTACGATGTGGCGAAGCAGAACAACGATTCGGCGGTCTGCGGGGACATAAGCAATTCCACGCTTAGGGACATGTGCAAGAACGAGACTAAAGGATAATCAGCAGTATTTCGCCAGTTTCTAACCTTGACCTTATTCTAAGAATCCCATTGGTGAAAAGTGCACTGCCTGACGCTGCTGTGTCCGTCCCTCATGAAACTTGCCGTCCAAAGCATTATAAATAAGGTTATTCTTACTATTCTTACGTGATACTATGGACATTGAAATCGTAAAGATATCCTCAAGGGGGCAGTTTGTTCTCCCACTGTCTTTCCGAAAGCGCTTCGGCATTCAGAGAGGAGAAAAGATGGTTCTTGTCGAGGAAAATGGAATGATGGTACTTCGGCCAGTCCGGCAGATGAAGGAGAGCATGGAGGATGAGATTTACCTTATGCGAAAAGCGGCTAGAGCATGGGCGGAGATTGAGAAGGGCTCCTCCAAAAAAATGGGGAAGGCGGCGTTTCTTAAAGAGCTGTCCGCATGGTAAGAAACGTAGTTTTTACGGTTTCTTTCGAGCGGTCGATAAAAAAATTAAAGGATGCCGGGCTGAGAGAGCGCGTCAAAAGGCAAATTGAAGAAATTGTCGAAAGACCGGAGATTGGAAAGCCCCTTCGATTTCAGAAAAAAGGCGAGCGAACTGTCCGAGTTCCTCCTTTTCGTATAATCTATGCTTGGGAAGGCGACACGGTTTATCTTTTGGATTTTGACAAGAGAGACAGGATTTACCGATAATAGTTCAGTCAGGCTACCAACGCCCATTATGGCCAGTAGAACATTAAGAAATTTGCAATAAAGAAAGCGAATGATAGGTAAGGATGCTCAAAAGAGAATCTCATTGCTTCATACAACTTAATCCTGAGTTGCCATATCAAAAACGGTTCATGGATTTCCGCTTCTGACATTTTGCATCCACCCGCCCTTAGCAGTATTTCGCCAGTTTCGAGTCCTTGGGAAGATTCTCCTTCTTCATCCCAATGAGCAGCTGCGAAAGCTCATAGACTTCAATTCCTTTCGCTGCTTCTTTCAAACAAATGTAGCACATCGGGCACGGGGTCACAAGTATGTCTGCCCCGGTCTTCTGGGCATAATCCATCCTCTCCTCAGAAATAGCCCTCGCCAATTCGGGGTAGTTAGCCCTCACTCCTCCCCCTCCTCCACAGCAGATGGCCTTCTCCCGGTTGTATTTCATCTCAACCAGCTCTATCCCAAGGGATTTCAGTATGTTCCTCGGCTGCTCGTACATGCCGGAATACCTTCCCATGTGGCAGGGGTCGTGGTAGGTCGCTTTCAGGCCCGCGTATTTCTGGAACTTGGCCTTCCCCAGTCCCCTCTCGATGTAGGTGACCATATGCTCAACAGGGATGTCCCAGTCCACAACTTTCGAGTGCTTGCTCAAGACCGAGTGGCAGGTGGGGCAGGACGTAATGATGCGCCTGACGCCATGGGCCTTGAATATTTCGAGATTTTTCCTTGCGAGCTCCCGCACATCCTCATCATAGCCCTGGCTCTTGGGCGGCGAGCCGCAGCAGACCTCCTTCTCCCCAAGGGTTATGAAATCGATTCCGAGCTTGTTGAGGATAGTCCTGTAATTGGCCTCAATGTCCGGCAGGACAACCTTCGTCAGGCATCCGGGATAGTAAAGAGTATTCCCGCTGCCGAGAATGTCCAGAAAACCCATCTAATCACTTATCTCGAGGCAGTCTGCAAGCAGCCCCCTGGCCACTGCAGTCTTGTCGACTTCGAGCGCGTAGAGGATGCTCTCCCCAGAGCTACCGAGGACATGGGCGTTCTTTATGCTGACCCCGCTGTCGGCGAGCTTCCTGGCTGCGTTCGAGAGTTCGCCAGGCTTGTTGGCAAGCCTCACGATGAGGACGTCGGAGTCGAGGACCTTGAATCCCGCCTTCTCGAGTGCTTCCCTTGCCTCAGCCCCATGCTTCTTCCGGGTAATCACGCGGCAAACCGCTTTCTTTCCGACAACCGCGACGTCCACGCCCTCTATATTTATGCTCTTCTTCGCTAGGGCTCCGGATATGTCGGCGAGAAGCCCGACCCTGTCGTTTGTCACTACCACGAACTCCTTCATGATGGGCTATGGCAGCTCGCTTATAAATTATTTGCGCCTGGCCCGGTTTCTTCTCATTTCCGAGTAGGCGAAGTAGAGGAAGGCGAATGCCATGGCGAGGACCAGGAAAGGTCCGACCACCCCGAGGTTAGAGAGAAGAACTGCGTTGTAAGTGAGGTGCAGGATGAATGCAACCGCGAGCCCCAGCCCGAACCGACGCTTGTTCCCAACCAGACTGCACACGACGAAGGCGTTGAAGGCAGTGAAAAACCCGTGTGCCATGGTGGTGAAAAAGGAGCGGTAGAAGAGCACCTGGGTCCAGCCCTGGACCCCTATGGAATAGGGCGTTGTCCCGTAGGAGAAGTAAAGCCAGTTCTCGAGCATCGAAAACCCAACGCCTATGGAGAACCCATAGAGCATTCCGAGCACAGGGGAAACCCCCCGCTTCTTTATGAATTCCGCAAGACCGATGCCCTTGAGGGCTTCCTCGAAAAACGCAGCCAGCACGGTGAAAATTGCAAAGGCAACGCCCATCCTGGCCATTGTGCCGCCGCCCACCAGCGAAAGAACAATATTCTCAGCAGACTGGTTGAGAAACAGGGCGAGCGAGCTTGCGAAAACGCCCCAAAGGATGAGCGAGATGATGTTCCTTAAAAGGTTTTTCCTGTAGACATTCGAGATGAACGCCATGGCGATGAATATGGCAAAAGGCAGGAGGGCGCAGATGGCAGCTATGGCATAGGCAACAAGTTCGGAATCCTCGAACTGTCTCCTCCCGCCCGGGGAGAGCGTGAGCGAAATCAGGAACAGCCCGACTACAGTTTCAATTATCCAGATTCTCCTGTCCGATGCGGGTCCCTGTTCGGAGTCCACTGTTTTTTTCCCCATTACCTCTTCGATGAAAGGTATGGCGGCTATGATTGTGAAGAGGAAGCTCAGAAGGAGAACTCCGAGGTAGGAGAGCACGCTGAAAAGTTCGGAGTACATCGACTCCTCCGTAGTCTGCGCAAAAACAGGAATCGCAAGCAGGAGCAAAGCGAGTGCAATCCGTTTCATATGAAAATCCCCGGCACATCCCCAACATCGGCAAAAATGAAATCAGGTGATTCTTTCTCCAACTTCCCTATGGCGTGGACTCCTGTGGCGACAACGCCTGTCATCGCCCCGGCCCTCTTCCCGGCGAGGACGTCCTCCACCATATCTCCTACGTAGAGCGCTTCCCCCTTATTAACCTTGAGCTCGTCGCAGGCCATCTCAATCATCCTCGGGGAAGGCTTGAACTCCCAGTCCGCGTCTTCAATGGTCACGATTGCTCCGAAATAATTTCCGAGCTTCAGTTGCATTACCTCTCCGCCAATCCTCTTCCTCGTTGCATTCGTCACAAGCCCGAGGGGAACTTTCATCGAATGGAGCCTCTCCAGGGCTGAAATCGAATTCGAGAACAGGCCCGCCTCGCCCTGCCTGGCATAGTAAAGCTCATACCAGGCGTCGTCGACTTTCGGCCACATCTCCGGCCCGAGGCCGTGCTTCTCCTGGTAGCGGTGGTAATCCCCGGAGAACTCGTCCCTGAACTCCTCGAAAGTAATCCTGCCGACTCCAAACCTCCCAAACAGCTCCTCGTAAATCTCAAAGCACAGCTTAACTGAGTCATACAGTGTTCCATCCCAGTCGAAGAGGACTGCTTTCGGCTTTCGCATGCAATTCTGTTGGTTTTCAAGTTATAAAAGATGTGGTTTTTGGGCTCTGTAGAAAACCTAAGGCAGCGGCGATGCGCGGCATTTGGGCTCCGGAGCCCAAATGGTCCGCAATCGAATGCGGACCTGCGCGCTCGGGCGCGCAGCCGCCATTGGCACGATTTGCATCCCAAGATGCAAATGTGCATTTTTCCCCTCAGGGAAAAATTGCATGGCCGCTGCCAGCGATGATTTCTACAGAGCT
>JBFYLO010000029.1:0-21396 GCA_041305385.1 Microcaldota archaeon
ACCGAAAAGCAGCTCAACAAACCAAAAACGAACGAGCTCGCGGCGGCTCCAATTTTTGCCCGGAGGCAAAAATGGACCATTTGTGGCTCGAAGCCACAAATTGGTCGGGGCGCCTCGCCGAGCCGGAAGCGCGTTCGCTTCCGGGCGAACCGGCTCGTTGTCGAGCTATAATCGTGGTTTGCTATAACGCGAGAGCAAGCGTTCCGCTCGCTCAAACTTCAAGCGCAAGTATGAAGAAGGTGGCTAACCTTTGCGGCCCTTCTTCTGGAACTCTTCAGCAACGCCAACGGTTATCAACCCGCCGGAGGCGGCAAGCCCCAGAACGCAAAAGGGGCAGACATAACCCAATGTGAGGCCTACCCCTATGAGACCGACCGTGCTCGCAGCGCCGAGAACCGCGCCCGCTTTTATCTTTTTGTTTTTGATATCCATTTCATCACGTGCTCCAGAATCCTCCGGTGAACCAACCAAGGAGCATTCCGATTCCTAAGAAAACCAGAAGAAGCCCGATTCCAAGTCGCATATACCTCCTTTTCTCAAGCCTCATGTTTTCCAGGGCTTCGGCGGAGTAGCCTTGGGTGAAGAGCAGCAGTATGACTATCAGCGGAAGCACGAAGAAGAGATTGTAAAGCGCGAGATAGGCGAAAGCCCTCCAGAAAGGCGCCCACTGGAGCATCGCGAGTATTGCGAGATACGCCCCGCCTGTGCAGGGGAGCTCGACTGCGGAAACCAAAATCCCCAGGGCCACTGCCGCTGGCAACGTCGCCTGCTTTACATATGCTTCTATCATCTTTCCGTGCTTCTTTGGTATCTCAAGCGATATCCATTTGCCGTAGAAGAAATAGTCCTTTATGTTTATGAGGCCGGCTACTACGGATACCACTGCAGCTATGTTGTAAACGAGTTCAGTTGTAGAGAGCGATTGGAACGCGGACAGAATGCCAAGCCCTGCGAGCATGTAAGTGAAGTAGACGACTGCAATGTAGATGAGCCCTATGTTCACCATTCTCCTCCTGCTCGCTATGCTGCCAACGTACTGAAGCATGAAAATCAGCACTGCAAAAGCACACGGGTTGATGCTGTCGACCATTGCTGCGAGTATTACGACCGCGAGCGGGGGCTCCGCGTGGAGCTCCTCGCTTGAAACTCCCTCAACTCTTTTGGCAGCGTCCTCGCAACCATGGCTCTCGCACAAGAGGATTATCGGCTTGAGCTTGCCAAGTATCGGCTTGTCCCCCATGATATACGTGTCGTTCACGAATAAGATGGGGGTTGGAACGTTCTGGGAGCAATCGAGGCCATACGCCGTGCAGAACTTCTTGCCAAGCACCAGATTTTCGTAGCTGTGGCTCATTTCGAACCGCTCAACGTGAAGGGATGGGTACTCCCGCTCTAGGTTAATCAGGTGTCTTTCCACTGCCGCGCAATGAATGCACCCCTGCTGGTAAAACTCATACACTTTGATTTCGCCCGTTCCCGCGCTAGGCTCAGCGCTGGTTAAAGACGCGGACAAGAGGAAAAACAGCAAACAAATGAACAGTGCCCGTTCAGTTCTCATTCTTGCCCACCCCAACAAGCTCCTCAAGTCTCTTAACAAAAAGCGCGAATGCCTTTGCGGCCGGTCCCTGTCCGTTTATGGGGGGAATTCCGCGCGCAAGAAGTTTCGGGACTTCTTCATCATATGGTATGCTCGCCAACAGTCTCTTTCCGAACTTCCTCCTAATAACATTTTCGTGTTTTTCCGACAAGCCGGTCTTGTTCATAACGACAAAATAGGGGATTCCGAAGTGTTCCACGACTTTTAAGGCCCGCTCAAGGTTGGTCATGCTCGTGGGAGTCGGCTCGACAACCCCTATCACGTAATCGCATCCAGCTATCGAAGCAATCACCGGACACCCTATCCCTGGCGGGGCGTCTACCAGAACCAGTCCGGCAGCGGTTTTCTCTGCGATTTTCTCAGCGAGCTTCCTCGCGTTATAGACCATTTTGCCGGTGCCGCTCCTTCCGGGCAAGAGGCGGGCGTAGACTAGCGGGAAATTCTTTGTTTTTGTATTGGAATTTGCTAATTCCAATGCGGCCAAATTTCTGCGGAAATTCGTCCTTACCACTATGAGGTTCCCGCTTCTTTCGGGGCGCAAGCTTATTGCTTTTTCAGGGCAGACGACCGCGCAGGCGCCGCATCCCTCGCACCTGAATCCGTCTATTTCCGCCACGCCATGAGCAAGCGCGACAGCGCCAAACTGGCACGCATCAACGCATTTCCCGCAGCCCGAGCATTTTTTAGCGTCAACGAGTGCGGTTTTTGAAACTGAAATCGGCGTTTCTTTTGTTTTCTTCCCGGGGAAAAATATGTGCTGGTTCGGGCAGTCCGAGTCCGCATCAACAAGGACTATTTTCTTTTTTTCACTTAAGGCGAACGCTAGCGATGAGGTAAGCGAGCTTTTTCCGGTCCCGCCCTTACCGCTGACGATTGCTATGTTCACGCAAAAGCCCCTCCGCCAAGCTGAAAAATTTCTCCGAAATGGGATGTCCCGGATTTTTTGCCACAAGCGGGATACCTCTGATATAAGACTCAAGTAATTCACGGCTGTATGGAATTTCGAATGAAGACTTAACCCGCGTGCCCGCGATATCGCATCTGTTCAGCACCACCTCACCGGGTATTTTCAGCATCCTTAAAACCGACGAGATGACTTTCAGGTCATGCGCACCAAGAAGAGTCGGTTCGGTAATCGCGTATGCCCTATCGCACCTCTGGAGCGCCCTGACAACGTTGCAGTGGGCCCCTGCAGAAGTGTCGATGATTGTCACTTCCGCTTCTCCATTCAAACCCCTCTCCTTCACCGCACCCACGACTTTTTCAGAAAGAGGCTCGGAAGGCTTCAGTTCCCCTGAGAAAAGTTCTACTCCGAGTTCTTTTCCTTTATAAGTCCAGCCTATGGTTTTTTCAGACCCAGTTATGGCACCATACCCGCAAACAAGCGAGCAAACTCTGCATCCGTTGCACATCTTATCGATAATCGTGGGGGCTTCTCCCTTAAGTTGGAACAGGGAGTGTTGCTCGCACTTCTCAACGCAGAGGCCGCATCGCTTGCATTTGGAAGCGTCTATTCTCGGGACAAAAGACTCGACTTTTTGTTTGCTCCCAAGCTTCGCCCCCAAAACAATGTGCGCACCCGGGCAATCCACGTCGCAGTCGATGAGCCGGACTTCAGCGCCTTTTTCAGCAAGTGCAACTGCGAGGTTCACGGCAAAAACAGTTTTTCCAGTCCCGCCCTTTCCCCCGGTAACTCCTATAATCATGGGCTCTACTCCAAGTTCGTTAGTGCTCGCAGGCATTGTTCCCGCGTTCCAGTTTTCCCTCAAGGAACTTGCTGATTGTCTCCCTTATCGTTCCCTCCGCCCCGGTAATCACTTCAATCTCGCGGGTTTTAAATTCAGAAATGGCCCTGTGCCCCATGCCTCCGGTTATAATCACATTCGGCTTGAGGCCAATAAGGAATTCGGGCACGGCAAACGGGATGTGTTCCTTAAAATAAGGATTCTTTACGGAAGTGGTTGAGATTACTCCCTTCCCTTCGGCTTCGACTAATACGAATTCCGGGCACCGCCCGAAATGGCTTGAGACGTTTCCCTCAAAACCGTTCCCGTCTGATGTGACGATTATCCTCATCTCATCCCCCTTCTTCGTCCCCCAAACATCCCCCGTGCCCCTCTTCGCATCCCAAAATGCCCGGGGACAGTCGGCCCTTCACTTGCCCTTAGCGAACCGGCGAGAAAATCCTTTATGGATTCTTCAACCGTGCCGGAAGAAGCGTAAACCTTTACGCCCGCTCTCGCCAAAACCCCCATTGCATTGGGACCGCAATTTCCAGTTATCAGGGAGCTAGCTCCAAGGTTAACAATCTCCTGAGCAGCAGCTATCCCAGCTCCGCCCCCTGCAAGAACGCCCGGATTCTCAACCACCTGAACATCACCTATCGCACTCCCTTCCACTTCAACTACCGTAAAGGTGGGGCACCTGCCGAATACCGGGAACACTGAATCCCCGAGCCCTCCTTTTGAAGTTGAAACCGCTATCTTCAATGAAACACCTCTTTACCTTCTTTTCAAATACATTTTGGTCATGTAAATCAACCAATCCCAGTGCATTATAAGATGCACTAGCGAAAGGACAATCATCGCTAGCCCGGCACGCGCATGGAGTGTCGACCACATATTCTTGGTCACCCCGAGGAATTCCTGATACCCGCCTTGCCTTACGCCTTCTGGAAGGAATAGAAACATGATTACGCCAGTAATGGCCGTAATTGCAAAAGACATGCCCAAAACGATATCGACGCCATAATTAATTTTTAGCTTATCCATACCATCAACCGATAACTGCCGTTGATTGCGCTTGGCTTTACTACATCAGTCATGCTCCTCGAACATCCTGTCCTGCGTCTTGTCGTTTTTTCTTATCCATTTGATGAGCATAGCTGCATGCTCCTTCTCCTCGTCCCGGTTGTGCTCCAGTATTTTCTTGAGCGAGGAGTCCTTGGAGCATTCTATCCTCTCCTGGTACCAGTTGATGGCTTCCAGCTCCTCCACGAGCGACTGCCTTGCCCGCTCCAAATCGAGAGTTTTCTCGCTAAGCTTTGTTTCTTTCTCGTATTTCGGCATGAAAACACACCTTACTTTTTATTCAGCTCCGAAATCCTCTTCAACACTTCATCAAGCTCGGCTTTAATCTCCTCCGAGTAAGCCTTTAATCCAGCCAATTCATCTTCCTTAGCGGGCTGCGGGCTGTCCGCGGGATATGCGGGCGGGTAGGCTGCGAACCTCCGTCCGAACCCTCTCCCAAATCCCCTGCCAAAACCCCTCCTCATTCCTGCCCCACAAGGGCCCCTGCCCCAGCCGGGTCCAGCTCCCAAACCTCGTGGTCCCGTTCCATCTCCACCAGGCATATTTTCACCTCGTTTTGCATTTTCCTATTATTGAATAAGTGCCACCGTGAATCTTGATGGCCTTGCCGTTCACTATGGCGTCGGATACCTTTTTTCTTGCAGTCAAAAGAAGCCTGTGGAGAGTCGGCTGCGAAATCCCCATCCTCTTTCCGACTGCCTTCTGTTCCTGCTCCTCTAAGTCATTCAGCCGCATCGCCTCGAATTCCTCTACAGTCAGCTCAACTTCCTTAAGCTCGGTAAGAGGGATGCCCCGAGGCTTGAAATATGTGACATCTGGCTCGGCGTCAACCATCCGACACTTCTTCGGTCTCACCATGTTTAGAATATATATTCAAAAAGGTTTATAAAGGTTATGTATATAAATCCATAACGGCGGTTGGATGCAACACGGAAAGGGCTGGATATTCTTCGCAGCTTTGGCTTGCTTGGTCCTATTATACTTTTTCTCAAACGGGGGCATCGGGGCTAAAGAAGAAACAAAGACAAACGAAAGCAACAAGACAACGGAGCTCGTAGCTATAGAGCTGACTGATGAGGCGAACATCCCTCCAGAAGAATGCAAGAAAAGAGGTTTGTACGACCTGGCCATAGTGCTGGAATCGGAATACTGTGCCGCTTGCAAGAAAGTAAGGCCGGCATTAAGCGAGGTCGAGAACGAAACAGGCGTTTCTTTTCTTTATGTCGACCTGTCCTCAGGCGAGGGCATGGCTTGGGCGGAAGAACACGGCTTGAGGCCGTATTACACTCCGACCGTCCTAATAAACTGCGAGGTCCTGATTGGGGCCCACGAAAAGCGGGACTACCTCTCGGCCCTTGAACGCGCGATGGAGGGATGAAATGCTCGCCAGGAAAAAAATTGCCGTTGCAGCCCTGATATTGCTCGTGGTCGCAGCGGTTTTCCTTCTCTCGAAGTCCTTTTCCAAGGAGCAACTGATGGAACTCGGGCTCTCGATGCCGCTCCCGCTGTTTACCTTCCTACTTGCCATTATAGACGGCTTTAATCCATGCACGATGTGGGTGCTCACTTTTCTTTTGGCTCTCCTGATGTCGGTTTCTAACGACAGGAAGAGGATACTGGCCGTAGGCGCGGTTTTCGTCGTAGTCGTCTATGTGTTTTATTTCATCTTCATGGTAGCCTGGCTGAACATATTCCTGTATATCGGTTACATAGACCCGCTGAGAGTGGGGATAGCCGTTCTCGCAATCGTGGCAGGTGCAATAAACTGCAAGGAGTTCTTTGCCTTCAGGAAGGGCGTAACCCTGATGATACAGGACGGGCATAAGGATTTGCTCACCAAAAAAGTTGAAGGCATGAAGGACGTGATAAAGCATGGTTCGATGCCCGCCCTGATAAGCGCATCCGCATTCCTCGCGGCGTTCTCATCTCTTGTCGAACTTCCCTGCACCGCGGGTTGGCCCATAATCTACACGAAAATCCTGTCGGAGAAGACATTCGAAAAGGGCGTCGAGTACTACTCCTACATCCTGCTTTACAATCTCGTCTACGTGCTTCCCCTCGCAGGGATAATCCTTGCCTTCACGTACTTCTTCAATGGAAAGCAGATAAGCAAAAGCCAGATGGAAACGATAAAACTGATTGGCGGGCTCATAATGATAGCTCTCGGCATAATCCTCCTGGTGAACCCGGGGCTTCTGATGCTGGCATGATTAAATCTAAGGAGGCATTAAATGATACCTAAAAAAGTCTTTTTCACGAAGGGCGTTGGAAGGCATAAGGAAAAATTGGCTTCGTTTGAGCTAGCCTTAAGGGATGCAGGGATAGCCAAGCTGAATCTGGTGTCGGTTTCGAGTATTCTCCCGCCTGGGTGCGAGGTAATCCCTAGAAAAGCTGGTCTCGACCAGTTAACGGCCGGGGAAATAACCTTTGTGGTGATGGCCCGCGCAGACACAAACGAACCTAACAGGCTAGTCGCGGCTTCGATAGGTTGCGCGATACCCAATGACAGGACAAAGCACGGTTATCTCTCAGAACATCATTGTTATGGAATGACGGAGGAGGATACGGGGGACTATGCCGAAGACCTGGCTGCCTCGATGCTCGCATCCACAATCGGGATAGAATTCAACCCAGATGCAAGCTGGGACGAAAAGGAGCAGCTTTTTCAGATGAGCGGTGAGATTGTCAAGACAACAAACACAACACAGTCTGCAGTCGGTGAAAAAAACGGACTGTGGACAACCGTTATAGCAGCTGCAGTATTCATTTTAATTGAAGCCGTTGAAACTGGCAAAGCCGACAAATTGAAGGTGACTTGATGGGCAATCCAAAGGCCGAAATGTTCAACAGAAAAGCCTCGGACCCGAAAAATAAACCCGCGCAGGTGTTGGAGTCCTTAGGATTACAGGCAGGAAACAGGGTTTTGGACATTGGGGCAGGAGGGGGGTATTTTTCACTCAGGTTCGCAAAATCAGTTGGGCCGAATGGAAAGGTTTACGCAGCGGATGTGAACCGGGAGTTTTTGCAACTAATAAAAGAATCTGCAGAAAAGAACGAGCTTACTAACGTGCAAGCGATCCTTGTAGAAACTGACGGGATTTCGCTCCCCGAAAAAAGCATCGACATTGTTTTCATGCGCAATGTCTACCACCACCTGCCAAAAAGAGTCGATTATTTCAGGAAACTTGGGGAAGTCCTGAAACCAGATGGCCGGATCGCGGTTATAGAGTATTTCCCTGGCGGGTTTTCACTCTTCCGAAGGCTGTTCGGGCACCACACCTCCAAGGAAACAATCATCAAGGAGATGGAAGAAGCCGGATATAATCTCATCCAGGACTTCGACTTTCTCCCGGAGCAGTCGTTTACGATTTTCGTTAAAAAAGGACAAAGAGTGTGAAGCAAACTTTTATTAATTAGGCATGCCTAATTTTGCCCATGTCCAAAGATAGTCCAGAAATTGAGGAATACCTTGAAGCCATCTACAGAAAAAGAGAAAGGGGCGAAACGGCAACCACCAAGGAAATAGCGAAAGAGCTGGGCATTTCCCAACCCAGTGTTACGCAGATGTTCAAGAAGCTCGCCAAATCCGGGTTTCTCAACTACGAATCCCACCGCGGCGTTTCCCTGACAAAAAAAGGCGAGGAAATAGGGGGGGGTGTGCTCAGGAAACACCGCCTGATTGAGAGCTTTTTGATGCTTCTTGGGGTGGGCAGGAGCAGGGTCCATGGAGAGGCCTGCAAGCTGGAACACGCGGTTTCAGACGAGGTTGAGAAGAAACTGAGGCGCGTCATTTCATCCTCTTGGGAAGGCGCGCTTAAGGGCAAGAACGTTAAAAAAATAACCGATTTGAAGCTGGGCGCAAAGGGAAAAATAATTTTCATATCCGGTGGCAGGGGAGCGAGCCAGAGACTTGTGGACTTGGGCATGACTCCCGGCGAGGTTATACGGGTGGACTCAAAATCCAGCTTCGGCGGTCCGGTGCGATTGTGCGTGAGAGGCTGTTGCATCGCCGTTGGCAGGGGGCTAGCCGAGAAAATTTTCGTAGAGGTCGCTTGATATGCAGAAAGATTTAAGGTTCGCGTTGGCAGGTAATGCAAACGTCGGCAAATCCGTCATATTCAACAATCTGACGGGCGGGAACCAGACAATAGGCAACTGGCCTGGGAAAACCGTTGAGAAGGCGGAAGGCGTATCGGAATTCAAGGGGAGGAAGATAGGCGTAATCGACCTGCCAGGCATCTACTCCCTAAGCGCCTACTCCATAGAGGAAAAAATAACGCGCGACTACATAGCAAAAGAGAAGCCGGACGTCGTCATCAATGTCATCGACGCCTCGGCACTTGAGCGAAACCTGTTTCTAACGCTTCAGCTAATCGAACTGGGCGCGCCCATAATCATTGCCGTAAACCAAACAGACATCGCAGGGCGAAAGGGACTCAAAACAGATTTCAGGAAACTTTCGAGGAAGTTGGGAGTTCCGGTAATATCTACGATTGCAACAAGCGGAGCCGGGATGAAGGAACTCTTTGAAGGGGCCGTTGAGGTTGCGGAGAGAAACCGCGCCCTGGATAAGGTGGCTTATGGCAAAGAGATTGAGAAAAGAATCTCACAACTTGAAAAGCCCCTTGCCCGGACCAGACTGCCATACGGTGTGAGATTCTCTTCCATAAAGCTACTCGAACGCGACGAAGCCGTGCTTAAGCAGGTTGAGGACAAAAAATTGCTTGCACTTGCCGAAAAGCTCTCCTGCGAAATCGAGGGCCTGCATGGGGAGCCCGCTCCCATCGTGATGAGCTACGAAAGATATGCCGTGGCAAGCAGAATCGCTTCCGAATGCCAAACCGCAAGCGAGCCGAAAAAGGCAAGTATTGGGGAGCTGGCAGATTCGATAACGTTGCATAGGTTTCTCGGCTACCCGGTTCTCGTTTTGGTCATGCTTGCGATTTTTTTCATCATTTTTACCATGGGCGAGCATGTGGGCGCGTATCTCGTTTGGCTCGTTGGCTTGGCAAAACCATTTTTTTCCGGATTTTTGGGCGAAGGCATTTTGTTCGACTTAATCTGGGGCGGCGCAGTCGAGGGCTTCACCGCGGGCCTGACAGTCGCTCTTCCCTACCTCCTGCCCTTTTTCATTATCCTGGGATTGCTTGAGGATACAGGATATCTCGCAAGAATTGCGTTTCTCATGGACAGCATCATGCACAGGATAGGATTGCACGGAAAGGCTTTCATCCCGCTCATCCTGGGCTACGGCTGCTCCGTTCCTGCGTGCGTGGGGTGCCGGGTGCTCGAGAAATACAGGGACAGATTCGTTGCAGCAGTGCTCTCAACCCTCATCCCGTGCGCTGCGCGCACCGTCATCATACTCGGGTTGGTTGGCGCATATATGGGCATTGGATGGGCCCTTTTCCTTTATGCTTTCAACCTACTAGTGATATTCGTCTTGGGCAAACTCGCGCTTGTCATCCTCCCGGGCGAAACAACCGGCCTCATAATGGAGATGCCGCCCTACAAAATGCCGTCGCTCTCCGCCATTTTAATGAAAACTTGGCTAAGACTCAGGGAGTTTATTTACGTTGCGTTCCCGCTTATCATAGCGGGTTCATTCCTTATCAAAATGTTCGATGTTCTGGGTTTTCTTGCGCCAATCTCCTCGCTGCTTAGTCCGATAACCGTGGGCTGGCTAGGCCTACCTGCAATTGTAGGCATCACGCTCATCTTTGGCATATTGCGCAAGGAACTCGCGCTTCTCATGCTTGCGGCATTGCTTGGAACGCAGAATTTCGGTTCGGTTCTCACGCCAAACCAGATGCTCGTTTTCACTCTCGTCTCCATGTTTTACATCCCCTGTCTTGCGACAATCGGCGCGCTTGTAAACGAGTTCGGCTGGAAAAGGGCGCTTTACGTCACACTGTTTGAAATATTCTTCGCACTAATGCTCGGAGGATTGGCGTACAGGCTGCTTCCGATTCTCGGCGTCTAAGAAAGAGCCCGCTGCACAATTCGGCGTTTCGTTGCTGATTGACCGGAAACTCAAAGGGCAGCCGCACGAATTTAAACACGACTGTTAAAATCTGACCTATGAAGCGACTAACGGCGGAACTGTCTCTTTTCGACGCCGTGAACATCGCCCTGGGTGCCATCATAGGTGCGGGGATCTTCGTAATACTCGGCGCGGCCGCGAAAGTCTCAGGGCCTGCCGTGTTTCTCTCGATAATCATTGCAGCGCTGGTTGCCGGCCTGACCGGCATAGCGAGCGCCGAACTGAGCAGGCGTTTCCCGAAAAGCGGGGGCGCTTACATGTTCGCAAAGGAGGAGATATCGGTTTTTGCTGGCTTCCTGACCGGCTGGGTTTGGCTGTTCTCCAATATCGTGGCAGGAGCGACAGTGGCGGTTGGGTTCGGGTATTACCTCGCGTTCTTTTTCCCCGGAACCCCGACAAGTGCAGGGGCGGCCCTCGTCATAGTCGCGGTCACAGGAATAAACCTCCTCGGGGTGAGAGAGTCAAGCCAGGCAAACAACGCGCTCGTTGCGTTCAAGGTCCTCGTCCTGTTGTTTTTTATAGGAACCGCGGTGTTCTTCTTCAAGCTCGCTAATTTCATTCCCCTCGCCCCGTTCGGCATCGGCGGCATACTTGCAGGCGCTGCGACAATCTTTTTCGCGTTCGCGGGCTTTGCAAGAGTGGCAGTCATCGCCGACGAGATAAAGGACCCAGGGAAAAACGTCCCAAAGGCTACGCTAATCTCCATAGCAATCTCCGCCCTTCTTTACCTTGCGGTCGCAGTCGCGGCAGTAGGGGTTGCTGGCTACGAGAAACTTTCGAATTCCGGTTCGCCCCTTGCGGATGCGATGGACACAGAAGGTCTGCCTTTAGGGGCGCCAATCATGGCGCTCGGCGCCCTGGTTGCAATAACAACAGTGGCGATAAGCACGGTGCTCGGGCTCTCAAGGCTTGCGTTCACGATGTCCGAAAACATGGAACTGCCAAAGTTTGTAGGTCATCTAGACAAAAACGGCGTTCCTCGGAACGCAGTTCTTTTAAGCGGCTTCTCAATGTTTGCCTTCGCAGCCCTTTCAGACCTTCCACACATCGCCTACATAAGCAGCTTCTCGCTCCTGCTCTACTACGCGGCAATCAATCTGAGCGGCATAAGGGCATTCAGGGGAAAAACCCGGTATGCGGCACTAGGGGGGCTTCTCTCATGCCTCGTGCTACTAATCAGCCTTCCAGCGCTTTCCTGGCTCGTCGGGGCCGGGGCGCTGATAGTAGGCGCAGCGTACTATCAATTATTCGTAAAGCAGACCAATCAATACAAAAGTTAGTGGTTGCCGAGAACTCCGTGAAGGGCGGGGGCAGCCGCTCTTTCTCCTCGGGCACGAGCAATGGATGCATTATTAATCCGTAAAGACATCACTACGCGCATATGGCAAAAGATAGCGACATCGCAAGTCAGATAATATCCATTGGATGTTGCGGCGCGTATTGCAAGACCTGCCGTCCGTTTAAAGAGGGCTACTGCAAAGGCTGCAAATTGGGATACGGGAAAGGGAAGAGAAACATCAAGGATGCCAAATGCAAAATGAAGGTATGCTGTTTCAAGAAAAACCTAGAAACCTGTGCGGATTGCCCCAGTTATCCCAGCTGCAAGATTATCACCGAGTTCCATAACAAACACGGGTTCAAATACAAGAAATACAAGCAATCCATCGAGTTCATAAGAAAAAACGGGTATGCGGAGTTTTTGAAGACGGCCAGTGCGTGGAAATGCGCTTATGGCAGACTGGAAAAACTTCCGGGCTAAACTTTTCGTGCCTTCTTGACAGAATCAAAGAGCCCCCGGCGCTCGTCTTGAGTTTGCCAAGAAGCGCTTGTTTTTACCCTGTAAGTATTGGCAAGGCAGAGAATAAATAGACTGCTCCAAAAAGGTTACGGTTGAAAGTAACATTTATAAACAATGTGTTACATAGATACGTAACATGGAAACAAGCATACTTTCTGAAGCAAACCCGTGGTGGGCGACAAAAAGCGTGCCCGAGATCCTGAAGGGTCTGCCTAGGCCGGGATATAGAACCATTTTGTATTCGACTCGGATAAGCGAGATAACCATACTCACTGGAGTTAGGAGATCCGGAAAGAGCACCCTGATGTATCAGATAATAGATTCTCTTTTGAAAAATGGGATTTCTGCTGAGCAGATATTATTCGTGAACCTAGAAGACAACCGCCTTGCAAAAGATACTTTGGACGACATTTACCAATCATATCGGGAGAACATAAACCCGGACAAGAAGGCCTATGTGTTTCTAGATGAGGTCCACAGAAAGGAGAAATGGGAATCTTGGGTCAGAAGGCACTACGACCAGAAAAGTGAATGTAAATTCGTGGTTTCGGGTTCTTGTTCGTGCCTTCTGAAAAAGGAATACTCCACGCTGCTTACTGGCAGGAACCTGACGTTTGAAGTTTTTCCATTGAGTTTTGCTGAATTTCTGCTTTTTAAGGGAATTGAAGCGGACCGGCGCAAGGTAACGAAGGGAATAATCTTGAAAACTGACGAGTACCGGATATTGAACGCCCTAAAGGAGTACATGACACATGGCGGATTCCCAGATGTTTTCTTTAAAGATGAGGGATTCAAGACAAAAGTTCTTTCGCAGTATTTTGACGACACCCTTTACAAGGACATAATAGACAGATACAGTCTCAACAGCAAAAAAGCGAAGGACCTCGCCCTGTATTTTATGGCAAATTTCACGAGCGTAATGTCGTTAAGAAATCTTAGGGCAGCGCTTGGCTTGTCCTACGAGTCCATAAAAGACTACCTCTCCTATTTCCAAGAAGCCTTCCTGTTCTTCACCCTGGACCATTTTTCCTACTCAATGAAAGAGCAGAAAACAAGATCTTCCAAGGTTTACTGCATAGACAATGGCCTCAGGAATGCCGTCAGCTTCAAATTCTCAAAAGACGAAGGAAAACTTGCGGAAAACCTCGTGTTTCTTGAGCTGAGAAGAAACGGGGCGGACGTTTATTATTGGAAAAACAAGGGAGAAGTCGATTTCGTCGTTAAATGCGATTCCGGAAAGCTTGAGGCGATAAATGTCTCTTTCACGGACGATATAAACGACAGAGAGCTAAATGGATTAGACGAGCTATCAAAAGAGTACAAGCTCGCTTCGAAAATCATAATTACAAAAGGGCTTGAAAAAAAGGAAGCCGGAATAGAATTTGTTCCTTTGTGGAAATGGCTTCTAGGAAAGCAGTAAGGCGGAGAATATGGGCAGAAAAAAGGAAAAGAAGAACGAAAAGGTCGTTTATGCCAAGAAGGAAGAGGTAATGCGTCACACTCTCACGCTTAAATCTGAGTTTTGGCTTTAACTGGACGACCTGTCTTTACCCCTGCTTAAGCTGCGGGCTTCGTGCGTGAGAGTGTGATTCTGCACGAGAACCTGGAGAAGGACAGGAGCCTGATGGAAAAGCTCTCCAAGCTATAAAATCCAGTTTATAAAAACAGAAAACGAACATTTATAATAGCCCCAGGCGAGAATCGAACTCGCGACTTTTTGCTTACCATGCAAACACTCTACCTCTGAGTTACTGGGGCATGCTTCAGAATTTGGAGGTGTCAATCTTAAAATAGGTTATGGTGGCTCCCCTCACCACTGCCAAAATCGGCTTCTTCCTCACCGCGTGGGCCCGGTTGATTAGCTTTTCTAACTCGGAAACGGAAAGCTTTGCGTTGCTGTCAATCACCCAGACCAGATACCTCGCAGGCTCCTCTTCAGGCCTGGCACCGCGCGCGTAGACTCGGAAGCAAGGGGTCTCGCATTTCCCATCCCTGGCAACATAGCCGGCAACCCGCAAGTCCCTGAAAACCAAGAACAATTCCCGGACTTTTTTATTTTTCTTTTCGAATTCAGCGAGCAAGGCTTTGAACTCAAGTTTCTTTTTTCCCTTAGCTACCTCAATTCGTTTCTTTTCGACCAAGTAGAGGGCTTCGAATGGGGCGAGAGCCAGCGTTTTTCCTCCCTTTTCCCCGAACCCCTGCTCAGCTATCGCCTCGAAATCTTTTGAAACAACTACTTTCCCATTCTTCAGCTCAGCCATAGTAGCACTAACCACTCAAACCATTAAAGCCCTTTCCCCTCATCCTTGACTGCGATGATGTTGACTCCCATCGCGCACAGCGGAACACGCCTAAGGACAGCGGACTCGTAATAGCTGAATCTATCCATCAGGCGCATAGCTTTCCTTGCGGTAGCTTTTCCGACTTTCGACAAAACTGTGTCGCTTGGGTCAGAGGCGAGCAATCGCTCTATATCAAGGGAGCTGAAATCCCTGTGCTCAGAGTGATCTCTCTTGGTCTTGAGATGAATGATTACGTATTTCAAGAAATCCCTGGTTTGGCCCACTAGGTGGTAGTTATACCTAAGGTCAGTTATCCGAAAGCCAGTTTCTTCAACATAAGCTACGAGCTCCTTCGTCTTGAGCCTTTGTATGTGCCCTCCATATTCTTTCTTAGGGTCGAAACCCATCCTTATGGAAACGCCATAAAAGAAATTCATCTCGCAAGGGACGTGGAGGAACAGTGAGCCATCGTCCTTCATAACTCTTTTCGCTTCTCTGAGGACAGCCGGGATGTCGGGAACGTGTTCAATGATGTCGACCCCGAAGACTACTTCAAAGCTCCTGGCTGCGTACGGAAGCTTTGCAACATCCCCGACCAAATAGTTTGCCCCGCCAAGCGCAACCCCCTTCCTAATAGATTCAGCATCTAGGTCAACCCCGTGCTTAATCCCCTTTGAAAGGGACCTGAGGTTTGAGCCTGCTCCGCTTCCAAGTTCCAGAACAGCTGGGTTCGGGTACTTGGCAATAGCCCGTTCTAAGAGCCTGAACTTCAGCACTTTCTGGTTCCTGAGGCGAGTGTTCACCTTTGGCTCCTGGGCATAAACGACAGCCATAAAGAAGACTATTCTAGAGATTAAGTTTAATAAAAATCACCCCCAATACCAAACCATGCCAGCGATAATCTGCTCAACCCAGTGCCAGGCGAGCCAGAACATAAAAGAGTGGCTAATCGAGAAGCATGGGTTTACTCCGGGTGAGCACCCAAAATTCAAGGTCTGGGGCAAGGGGGAACTGCTGATGGCCGAGGTTCCAGACAAACTGGTCGAGGTTGATTACCTCGACGAGTATTTCGCATCCGATTTCTACGTTTTCGCCAGCAAGCACAAAAGCGAGTCAGGCAAGCCCACACTAACAGCCCACACCTGCGGGAACTGGGGGCCAGGAGCTGAAGTGGGCGGAAGGCCTAGAGAACTTGCTTTTTCAGCCCCGATTCCGAAAAAGGTTGCATTCCAGCATATCGCCTCTCATCCACTGGAGGGGTTTGAAGTCACGATGGAGTGCACGCACCACGGCCCGACCAGCATGAAAACGCCCTTCTTTTTCATTGAGATTGGCAGCGCTGAGAAGGAGTGGTTGAACAAGAAAGCAGGCGAGATTGTTGCAGATGCGATAATGAAGTCAATTGAGCCGAAGCTCCCGAACTTTCGAATTGCAATGGGTGCAGGAGGAACACACTACTGCCCCTCATTCACCAAGCTCGAACTCGCCACTGATTTGGCATTCGCCCACATAATCCCGAATTACGCAGTCGATTCCCTTGAGGAGGAAACATTCCAGCAGGGAGTTGAGAAGAGCGGAACTAGGTTGCTGGTTCTGGACTGGAAGGGATTGAAGGGCTCTCAAAGAGAAAAGATAACAGGGTTTGCGAAGAACTCAGGACTTGAAATTACGAGCGATAAAGAGTTAAGAAAAAGCTAACCCCTGTGGGCGTCCTTCATGTGCCCTAAAAGTTTCTCTAGTTCCTTGAGTTTCTTTGCCTTTTCCTGCGCGATTGGGTCGCGCCTCTTGAGCTCTCCATCCGTATAAGGTGCCTCCTTCCTCATCTCCTCGTAGAGCTCGGTCATGTTGTTCATTATGTGCTCCCATTCCTTCCTGAAGGCAGGGTCCCGCTTGCACTCAGCCCATATCCTCTCCTTGACCTTTTCCAGGGCTTCAAGCGCCTCCTCTACTTCGTCGTCAGCTTTGGTCATCCGCTCCCCCATTACCGCCCTGCACGTTCTCTGGTTTGTTCGACTTTAGCCTGGGCTAACCGGTGCTGGGCATTGAGAAGTTCGTTGAAGAGCCCCTTGGCCGTGTTGCCGACTGTCATCTGCTCAGTTCGTTGGGCTATAGTTTCTCTCATCAACATCTGCTGTGGGCCTGCCATGCTAATCTTTTCCCAAAACCGGTTTATATAGTTTATTTAAACCCCACTCCCCCATAATCTTTCATGTACGTCCTTGAACACGAGGTGGACTCGCTTCTCACGAAAGTCATCGCCCGCATAAAGCCGACTGAGTCCGAGAGGAAGGAGGAAGAAAAAACTTCCGAGGAGATTCTCAAGAGGCTGAGAAGAACCGTTCCGCCTTTCATAGAGGTAATGTTGGCAGGCTCGATGGCCAAGGATACAAACTTGCGCGGGGACAGGGATTTCGACGTGTTCCTCTTATTCCCGCTTTCCCACTCGTTGAAGGACCTCGAAGTGATGGGCCTCGAGTGGGCGAAGAAGGCGGTGGAGCCCCACAAGTGGCACATCGGCTACGCGGAGCACCCCTACCTGGGGGTTAATTACAACGGCTCGAAGCTCGACATCGTCCCCTCGTTCAAGATTTCCCACATCGACGAGCGCGCATCGTCGGTGGACCGCTCCCCGCTTCATGTTCAATACATAAACTCCAGGCTCACTCCATCTCAAAAGGACCAGGTCCGGCTCCTTAAGAAATTCCTGAAGAACCTTGGGATTTACGGCGCCGAGCTCAAGACCGAGGGCTTCTCGGGATATCTCTGCGAATTGCTCATCTGCTACTACGGCTCTTTCAAGCAGTTCCTGAAGTCCGCCGAGCAGTGGAGGGGCCAGGTGGTGCTCGACATCGAAAGGCACTACGGGGAGCACGAGCTCGCCGGGAGATTCCTGACTCCTCTCGTAGTGGTGGACCCGGTTGACAGGGACAGGAACGTCTCGGCAGTGGTCTCCCAGACCTCGGTGAACAGGCTCGTCTACGCTGTCAGGGAGTTCCTGAAAAAACCCAGCGAGAAGTTTTTCTTTTCCGAGAGGAAACCCCTCCCCCCGCAAAAGGCCAGGGCACTGATAAAGGCGAGGGGAAGCGAGATAATCTGCCTGCTCTTCCCAGCGCCGCAGGTCGTTCCAGACATACTCTGGCCCCAGCTCAAGAGAGCTGAAAAAAACATCGCAAAGCAGCTCGAGCTGGAGGAATTCGCCCTGCTGGGCCACGCACACTGGTCGGATGAGGCAAAGCACTGCGCCCTTCTCTTCGAATTCACCGTTTCTTCTTTGCCTTTCGTCAGGAAGGCGCCCGGTCCGCCCATCTTCCAGGCAGTTGACTGCGACAATTTTGTTGAAAAGCATTCGAAGGCGCCCTACGGGATTTGGATAGAGGGGGAACGAATTGTGGCTCTCGAGAAAAGAGCCAATACCACTCCCGAGTCCGCACTCAAGGGGCTGCTCAAAAATCCCAGGGCCATCGGCATTCCAGAGAATCTAATCAAGAATATCTCGAAGGCAAAAACCCTGAAAGGAGAAAATGTTGTGAGAGCAGAGACAGCCGAGCTTCTCACAAAATATCTCTGCAGATCGCTTCCCTAGGTGTTTGTTTGGAAAGAATTTACGAGGACAACCAATATGAATCCAAATTCTCTGCGAAGATAGAGGAAGTGATGGAAAAGGACGGAATGCTCCACATAGCGCTCAACAGGTCTGCGTTCTACCCCGGCGGAGGGGGACAGGAGCCGGACACCGGGACAATAAATTCGACTGGCGGGCTTGCGAAAGTGCTCAACGTTTACGAGAAAGACGGGAAGATATGGCACGAGGCGGAGGCCAGCGGGACATTCTCGCCTGGCCAGGACGTCCAGGGCGAAATCGATTGGAAGCGCCGCTACACAATGATGAAATCCCACACCGCAGAACACACGCTCTTCCACTGCCTGCAGGAAGTCTTCAATGACGTTCAAATGGTTAAGGTGCAGATAACCCCCGAGGGTTCGAGCATAATCCTGAGAAGGCCCGGGGAACTTGACATGGACGGAGTGATCCAGGCTGAGAAGCGCGCAAATTCGATAATCAACCAGGGCCTCCCAGTCACCATAAGGCAATACAAAAGGGACGAATTGCCAACTGGCACCAGGGCCAAGCTCGAGAGGATTGATTCGGACATAATCCGCGTTGTGCACATCGGGGACTTCGATTCATGCGCATGCGCAGGCCTCCACGTGAAGAACACAGGAGAAATCGGAATCCTCACGGTCTCCAATCTGGCCCGGGAGGGGGCGGAGCAGCACAAGCTCTCTTTCCTGGTGGGGAGCGATGCCCAGGAATACCTCCTCCAGACCAAGCTCGTCTGCGAAAAGGCATGCTCGATTCTCCAAACGACCTCGGACAAGCTCGAGAAGACAGCCGGGAACCTGAGGGCAGAGAAGGAGAGGCTTGAGCAGGCGGTAAAGAGCCTCAACGAGAGGATTCTCGACGAGATGAAGCCTGCGAAAGTCGGGGAGTTCAGCTTCTACTCGAAAATTCTTTCCGGGATGAACGCTAAGAAATTGATGGAGAAGGCAGGCGAGCTCATAAAGACAGGCAGGACGATTGTGCTCCTTGCCAACCGGGATGGGGAGACCGGCTTCCTGCTCATTGCGAAGAGCCCGGACACGTACATCAACATAAAGGAAATCGCCAACAGGGCTTTCGCGAAGATGAACGGGAAAGGAGGGGGCCCTGACAGCTTCCTCAATGGGGCAGGGGACGGGGGCAAGCTCGGGGAGGCATTCGGCCTCGCAGAAGAGGAGCTCACGGAAAAAATGATAACCGGCTAGCTAGAACTAGCTCACCTCTTGCTTCCCAAACTGCAGATGTCGAATCCGATGTCCCCGTTCTTTTCGAGCCTCGCGAGAATCTCCCCAAGGACCATTTTTCTTATCCTTTCATACTGATCCTTCCCAACTTCCACGTTCCCAATGGCATACTTCAGGCTTTTTGCATTGAAGCAGAACATGCAGTCAGAGAGCCCCTCGCAGTTGTGGCAGAACATGCACCTGTGGCAGTTCTTGCAGCTGTCCAGGTCCATGCACATGGTCACGTTCACGCAGTCGTAGCAGCGTATGGAGTACGTTGAGCCCACTACCAGGACCCCTGATCCGAACATCCCCTCGCACTCCTGCATGTGGACGCAGTAGGCGCACTTCTTGGCATAGGTCGCGTCGCTCACCTGGTATGTGTCTATTGAGTGATACATGCACACGGTCTCAGTGGTGTTGATGTTCTTCCCTTCCTTGAACTGCACAGGGTAATATGCTATTGGGGACATGAGCTTGATCATTTTTTCAAGAGTCAACCCCTCCAAGTCCTCTGGCTCCACGTGGATTTTCCCTGTTTGCGCCCCCTCGTCGCTTGTGACCATTCTCCCCTTAGGCGCGTTCGCCCCCCAGAAATACCTAGCATAGGAGACGTCGTTTCCAAAAGGGCTCTTTACAGTGGTTACCTTCTCGACTCTCCCAGTGAGGAACTTTTCATATTCCTTAACAGGTCTTAACCCCTCCCCTAAAATCAGCCCAGTCGTGTCAGCAAACGCATCGTCGATTTCCTTCATGCTCCCCTTAAGCGGAGGGAGTTTAGGCACTTTCGCCATTGCGAGCTCCTCATTCGTTGGGGGAGGGAAGTCGAATATCGAGTAGAAAGACTTGTGCTTCTCGATGTATTCCCTGCTGTCGTTAATCAGCTTCTTCCTTAACTCAAAATACTTGTCCTTCGGAAGCTCAAGGTTCCCTATCACATACCTTTTCCCCTTCTGGTTGAACGAGAACATCACATTGGAGCAGCCGTGGCAGTACATGGAGAAGAACAGGTCCGAGCTATTGGTCGTGACGTATGTTTCGAACGCCCTAGTCAAGTTCTCAGCACCAATCACCCTTATCAGGTACTTCCCCCTAAGAAGCGGGGAAGAGCCGAATATGTACTCGCTCCCGCTCCTTATGTAAGAGGAGAGGGCCACGTATTTCGATGAGACCACCGTGTGCGAATCATAAACGTAGAAACTGTCAGTGCAGTTGTCCACTTTCTCAACCGAGGCCGAGCTCCCGAATACCTTGTTTCCGGCATATACAGCTCTCTCACCAATGGCGTCCATAAGCGAATCCAGGTCCTTTATCTCGTTTATATCCAGGGGCGGGAACTTTTTCGAGTAATCCACTTCGTCCTGCGAGATATACCGGGCATCCTCCGGGTATCTCGAATGGGAGACGACAACGTCCCTGCCGGAAACTGCGGATTTCCTCATCACCGCCGGCTGATAGTGGTTCCTGAGAAGATAGGGCCTAAGCTCCTCGAGAGTGACGTTGCATTCCCCGAATATTATCCTGAACGTCTCCTGGAACGCCTTTTCGAGTTCAGCATTCGTGTTGATGCCTTTGCTCCCCATGGCAGTAATTCATTCTCAGAATTTAATTTATCTTTCTCTTTTCCAAAAACCGGAAAAGATGGAAGCAGAGTAATTATATTTAATAGGTGAGCTATCTATCCATGGATGCAGTTCTCCTGAAAGGGTCGAAGCACCTGAAGAATGCCACTCCCGCGAGCCTCAGGAGGGAGCTGAAGAAGGGCCCGGCCTGGGTTGACATTCACGAAAACGAGGTTGATGTCCTTCAAGAGTTCGGAATCACGCATGCGCTTTTCAGGAGCATAAAGTCGAGCGAGCTTCCCATCTATTACGAGCTTAACAAAACAGTTTCCATTCTTCTCCTAAGGCTGAGATTCGAAGGCACAGTCCTGAAGGAGCGCGTTTACGTTTTCGCGGGGAGCGGGCTTTTGGTCACCATTAACTGCAGGAAGCAGATGGAGGCGTTCGCCCAGCTCGGCAAGGGCGAGACTTCAGCTGAAA
>JBFYLO010000030.1:0-64940 GCA_041305385.1 Microcaldota archaeon
GAGTAATCGTGAACGGGGGCGGGAGACACGGAAACGGGAGGGTCTCGAAAGAGATGGAAGGGAGCCGGATTACGTGAATGCCGTCCATCTCCTCCCTTAGGGACGTGTTCGGCATCTGCGAGGTGAGAACAGTTATGTCGTGCCCCTTCTTCGCAAGGCGCTTGCTCACGTGGTAGACGACTTTCTCGGTCCCGCCCGGGTAGGGCATGAACAGAGGGTCGAGCATGCAGACTTTCAGGGTTTCCATTGCGACTCCTCGATTATTAAGCCCGCTTATATTTTTATTTTATCCCCGATTTTAGGCGCAACCGCATCGAAGCCCATCCCGCCCAATTCTTCTGCGAATGTTTCCGTGTGGTCCCCGTGCACGCAGAATATCTTTTCAGGAGAGGACCGCTTGATTGTCTCCAGCAGGTCCTCCCTCCCAGCATGGGCTGAGAAGTCCATGTATTCCACCGGGTTCTCGATGGGCGTCGGCCTTCCCTTGACGTAGACGAGGCCCTTGTTGAGCAGGTGCCAGCCATTGGTGTTGTCAACGCAGTAGCCGGTCATGATGACTTTGGAACGCCTGTTTAGGTTGAGCATGTATTGGAACACCGGGCCTCCCTCGAGCATCCCCGCAGTGGTTATGATGACACTCGGCTCCTTCAGGGCCTTGGTCCTCTGCTCGCGCGATTCGACCCACTCGGCCCACTCGAGGGATTCCTCATAATTCTTGAAGTCCTTCACAAAGCGGGGGCACTGGCGGATGAGCTCAGAGGCAGTTTTCGCCATCCCGTCAATGTAGACTGTCGCTTCCCTGTTCAATGAATAGAGCGACTGGAGAAGCTCCTGGCTCCTCCCCACTGCAAACGCAGGGAGGAGGACGTTGCCTCCGTTCTCGAGAGTGTTCCTCACCTCGGAAGAGAGCCTCTTCTCAAGCTCCCTTCTCGGTGGATGGTTTCTCTGGGAGTATGTAGTCTCGGTAATCAGGATGTCTGCTTTCGGGACATCGGCGCCCTTTTCCAGCCTCGTGGGCTCGAGCTTTAGGTCTCCGGTGTAGAGCAGGGAGCGCTTCCCCATCTCAAGGTGGACAAGGGCCGAGCCGGTTATGTGCCCGGCATCATGGAGGGTCAGCCTGGCCCCCTGCACCTCGAACCCCGCCCCGTATTCGAGAGGGGAGAAATGCTTGAACGCCTTCTTGTAGCTCGAAGTCCTGAAGGGGACCCGCTCCTGGATTTTGATGGAGTCCTTTATGAGGAGTTCGGAGAGAAGGGCTGTCGGGTAGGTGGCGAAAAATGGGCACGCGTAGTGGTCGTAGACTGCGGGGAGAAAACCGGAGTGGTCCAGGTGTGCGTGGGAGATTATGACCGCGTCCAGTCCGTCCTTGACCTTGAGCGGGTATTCGGTGCCCTCGTAAATCTTGATCCCGTAGTCGAGGAGGGCGCGGAAACCGTTGTCGACGAGGATGGCGCTTCTCCCGACCTCGCCTGCTCCGCCCAAGAACGTAAGCTCCATTAGAAAACCACTTCGAAATAAATTCAATCAATAGGTATTTAAACGTTAACAAGTATTTTCTTTCGTGACACCTGGTGAACAGAAGGAACTGACTTTCCTCGACTTGATAGTGCTCCAGAGGATAGGGCCAGACACGACGCTCGAGCGCTTCGGCTCGAAGATAAACTCCTCTTTTTTCGAGGCTGCCAACATCCTCGGGACCATAAAGCTGAAGGGCTATGTGGACATAGACTCGGCCCTTGGGGCAAGCAAGGTCGCCCTCTCGGATGCTGGGAAGGCAGTGCTCGCCACTGCCGAGGAGAAGAGCGCCGGGGAGATAGACGGGCTCGACAAGGGAATCCTCGGGGCCATTTCAAAGGGGATGAAGGACCCTGAAAAAATCGCGGAGAGGCTCAACATAAGGAGCGGGGACCTCGCGTTTCATCTTTACAAGCTGGTGAAAACCAACCACATCGATTACGACCTCAGGTCCGGAAGAGTATCGCTCATGCTCACTGAGAGTGGCTTCAAGGATGCTGACAGGGGGGAAGAAGAGCCTGCGCCTGAAGAGGAGATTGGGAAGGAGCTTGCAGACGGGCCGAAGGAACCCGGGATGAGGGAAAAGAAACTTGACATAGGGGCCGAGAGGACCAGGAGCAAAGCATCGTATTATATGAAGAAATGGGGCAAATACAGCGTAATCCTTTTCGTAGTCATCGTGGTCATCATTCTCGCGCTGATTTGGCTCTTTCTGAACAGCAGGTGATTGGAGTGGATGCCGCGCCGGTGATGATGAATCTCCCGCTATTCCTGGGCGCGCTCGCCATTACCCTGATAGTCGAGCTGATGGCTTCAGCCGCATTCCTGTCGATGAAAAGAATCCGGGACAAACAAATCCTGGAATATGTCGTAATCGTGAACCTCATCACGATGCCGGTCGGGATTTACCTGTTCCCGATTCTGTTCACCGGGGTTGCGCTGACAATACTCGCCGAAGTGTTCGCCATCGCGCTCGAGGCTGTTCTGCTCCATCTCGTGAGCAAAGAGCTCTCAATGAAGAACGCATTCGCCCTGAGCATTCTCATGAACTTGGGAAGCTTCTTCATCGGCGGGGCAATTTTCGGCTACCTGGATGCGACGGTGCTTTGATGAACAGAGCGCTTGGATTGCTGGCGCTTCTAATGCTCTTTTCCCAGTTTGCTTGTGCTGATACGGGCCCGATTCCCTCGATGACTTTTTATCTCGATTATGAGACTTCGAAGCCCGTAACGCTGATGACTAGCGGTAATTCGCAGATAGAGTGCTCTGATAAGGATTGCATCGATGGCAAGCCACTCGCGCAAATGGGACCTTACGGGTTCAGCTGCGATAGGAACAACCAATGCTTTTCTAGGGGGGACGGTATATCGATAGAGTATGCATATCCAGGAAATTACCACAAGCTTGTGTTGAATTTTTCCGACGCTGTGCGCGAGAGCAATGTGTTTATCGCGGAGAGCGATAAGTACCATGTGGTTTTCAATGTTCGGGTGACTGACACCGGGTTGATTGTGAGCGAGATTAAGCCGCCAATCTCAGAACAGAGTTCCTTTCCCTTGGCCCTGTGTATAACAATTATTTTGGAACTGGTTGTCGCAGTGCTGTTCCTTTTGGCGACTAATTCTGGAAAGGGCTTCGACAGGATTCTGGCTTCAGTCATGGTCGTGAATCTTGTCTCATTGCCCTTCGTGTGGTTTGTGTTCCCGCCCCTCTTTCCGGGAATTGCTGCCATTGTACTGGCTGAGCTTTTCGCACTTGTTTTCGAGGCAGGCGCGATATTCTTCGCAAACAAGCAATTCATAACTCTCAAGCGGGCGTTTATTCTAAGTTTTTTGATGAACGCGGTAAGCCTATTCATTGGTGGCTTCGTTTATGTGTTTCTTAGTCCGATGTTCGTTTCGGCATAGTTTTTAAATAACCTCGCGCAATCCTAGTTCATGAAAGCGCAGGCAGCTGTCGAACTCCTCATAGTCCTCGCCATAGCCATGACGATGCTCGGGGCGGTGGTGATGACGGGCTCAAGGCAGCTCGCTCATGGCCAGACGATGCTGAGGCTCTCCCAGGCGAGGTCCGCTGTCAATGACATAGCGAATGCCGCCGATGTGGTTTACAAGGAAGGCGAGGGCTCGGTCAGGAAGGTAAGGATTACGATTCCCGATGCAGTTGACCCCGAAAGGGTCTTTGTTGACGGCAAGTTCGCGAACATCGGGGTTTATGTCGAGGGGGGAAACAGCGACGTGAATGCCATGAGCATTGCGGAGATGAGGGGGAAGCTGCCCTCGGAGCCAGGAACCTACTGGATTTACGTGGGAGCGAGGAGCGGCTGCGTTGTTGTCGGACCCGACATAACGGGTCTCGGTTGCTGAGGTATTTGAATGCGGGCGCAGGTGAGCGGCTCTGTAGAAAATCTAGGGAGCAGCACTGCCCCCAATTGCGGCTGTCCGCCCGGGCGGACAGGTCGGCTCCCGGGAGCCGACCACTTGCGCTTCGGGCGCAAGTGCCGCGGTGCAGTGCTGCCGGGGCATTTCTACAGGGCGCAGGTGAGCGTTGACTTCATAATCGCTTCCCTCGTGGTGATGTCGCTCTTCTCGATTGTTTTCGGCCTCTACATCACGAAGAGCAGGGGCGTTGGGGAGGTGATGTCCAGCCTCGAGGCGCAGAGATTGGGCGATAGAATCGCCTGGAACATCAATGAAGTCTCGAGGGCGGGCGATGGTGCCAGGGCCGAGGTCTTCATCCCGAATGCGATTTGGGGCGAACAGTATTACGTATCCGTAGAGGGCAGGTGGACAGAGGTGGTCTGGAACCACGGCGGCTCCGAGAACCATCTCTCGGTTCCATTGATGACGAATAATACGAGGGGCGGGATTTTCAACCCGAACACGAGGCTCGAGATAAAGAACGAGGGTGGAATTGTTGAAATCTCTTAAGGCACAGGTTTTCTCATACGATTTGGTGTTCGCGCTTATGGCAATCGCCTTCCTTCTCTGGTATTCCTTCAACGCCTCCAATGCCCTGGGGGAGAAGATAGAGTCCTCGGAACAGGAAGCTCGGATGGCCGAGGTTGCCCAGTCCGCATTCGTCCAGCTGACTGAAAGCCCTGGCGACCCTTCGAACTGGGGTGATTTGGGGGCGAGCAGCATCGGGCTTGCTGAGAGCAAAGGGGTTTTGGACAGGGGAAAGGTCGAGCGGTTTGCAGCGCTCGCAGGGGATTCCGAGAGGTATGACGGAGCAAGGGCGATGCTTTCATTCAACAGGCAGGGCGGGGCTTATTTGTTCAACTTCAAGGTCAGCGAAATCAGCGGAAGCGAGATTTACTCAATCGGGCCGAAGGAACCCGGGGCATCGGTAGCCCTGGTCTCAAATGTAATGGCAATGGACGGAAGGCTCGTGAGGGCCTCCCTGAGGGTTTGGGACATAGGCGAGGGGACTGGATGAAAGGATTTGTCTTCACATTCGACGCGCTTTTCGCGGCAGTCATAGGCATAACCCTGGCGCTCTCGTTCTATCTGATGCTCGATGAGATAAAGCCGATTCAAGCGCATGCGCCTGTGGAAAAGGACTTGCTCGCTGCGCTTGAAAAAACAGGAAAACTGGAAACAATGAGTGGGAAGGAGCTGGCGAACGCCCTTTCCAAACACAACAGGTGCGGAAGCCTGGTTCTCAAGATAAATGGCGTTGTCGAGAGGGAAGCAGTTGCCTGCCCTTGCGATGACTCGGGGGAGTTTTATTCCGGCGTGAGAAGCTTCGTCAGGAGTTCAGGAGGGGTTCAGGAATACGGGGTTGCCGTCCTAAGGACGTGCCTGAGGGATTAGATGAAAAGGGGGTTTGTCTTCACAATCGCGTTTTCGCTGTTCTTCCTGATGCTTCTCTATTCCGCGGCCTTTTACAAGAACATGGGGGAGATGAGGCGGGGGGCCCTCGAATCCGCGGACATCAGCAAAGAAAATTATGTTGCCGATGACGTTGGATACGACTACCTGGCGATTTGGGGAATGAAGACCGGGCTCGCCAGGGATGTGAGGCTCCGCTGGACTGTCGAGGACAGAATACCCGCAAATGGAGACATGGAGAGCACGTTGAAAGTTTATGAGGAATTCGTGGCGGGGGAGTATTCGAGGACGAACAACATTAATGCCAAGGCGGAGCTGGACAGGACGGGCGAGCTGAGGCTTGAGCCCCAGGGAATTGTTTACAGGCACTCGGGGAATGATTTGATTGTCGATGGAGTGGTTTCCGAGTACCAAGTTAAGGGAAGATTAACTAAAACCTGCGGGGGCGGGTGCTCGGGCTCTGGAAATTGGGAGTGGGGGAGCGCGGGAGAAGGACCGTTTGTTTCGCTCGAACTGGTTGATGCAAATGGGAGCAGGGTAGACATTCTTGGGAAAACGAGCGGATATGTCAGGCTGAATGGGACGAGCACTGCATATGTTCCTCTTGGGAACGGGGGACTGGAGATAAGGCTTTCGAGCAGGCAGTTGAGAATCGTGTTCACGAACTCTGGCGCGGAAGTCAAGACCACTGTTTCAATTGCGAGCAACGAGCCTGCGGTTGTTTATGCCCCGGTGAGGCTGACAGTTGGGGACAGGGTTTTTGAGAAGATAGTCCTGATTGAGAAATAGGGAACAGAAGATAATGGCTGGCCCAAGGTATAAAAAGAAAAAGAACCATTGATTATGCAGGCGAAGCCATGTGGTTGCTCTTTCAATCCGAAGCGTATAAAACCGGGTCCAAAGCAGAACGGGAACTCGTTGCGCCCCTAAAAGTAAGAGACGCCTTGGCACTGAAGAAAAATGAACTTAGAAACGCCCAGCCCATGGTAGAGGCCGTGGAAACCAAGAAAAAGGAATTGATTGCGTTTCTCAGACCTTACATGAAAGACGGGAAGGACCCGGAAGAGATGCTAACGAGGATAACCAGTATAGACGCCAGATGGAGAAAGAGGATGGACGATGCTAAGGCAAGGCTCGATGCTCTTTCGCCTGAAGATTGGATTGACGGACATGATGCGCCTGCCACCATGTATGACCCACACCTTGTGCCGTCTAAAGCGAGGCTAATTTTGGATGAAATGGAGGACATCAGAAAACGCTATGACCTGGAGACCGGGGACGTGCGGGATGAATACGTGAGGTTTAACCTGGGGGATTATTGGAACTCTCTGAAAGAGCTGGACTTCAAGGGTATGGCGAAGGCAGTTGTTATGATGGTTGGTGGGGGGGCGGCTATGGGGGCAATCGCCGGTCCTAGCCTGAATGCGCTCGTAGGTTATTCTTTACTTGGTGGCGGCGGTTCTGTTTTTGGTGCAGCCATTGCAGGTGCAGGTTTAGGGGCCAGCGTTGCCGGCGCAGGTGTAGCGTGCTTTGCCGTGATAGGTTTGATAGCGGGATATTTCGTCACCCGAACGGCAACTCGCCTTAAAATTTTAGAACAGCTCGAGAAGGAGAACGTAATCCTCGGGGCTGACGCGATGTGGCGAAGGTGCATGGAAGTCCGGGAAAAGCTTGATACTGCCAATGAGACGCGCAATCAGTAAGGGAGCTAGCGGGCCATTAAGACTCCTATTTGGTTAGTTGGTGGTTTGCGAAGAATTCCCCCCAAGTAGAGGTCTGATGTGTTAGTTGCCAGCTAGTAAGCATAGTTCAATAAAACTTTTACTCGCAGGTCCCGACCAATGGGTTCTGGCCCCTAAATGTAAACGTCCTGCCTGTGCTCGGGTCGATGTAAACAATCTGCACGTTGTAGGAGTATTGCTCGCCTATGATGCACGAATGGCCCGAGACATTGACATTCGCGGTGAGCCCGGGGGGAATCGTAACCATCTCCGGAGCCATCATGCCGGAATTGTCAATGAGCACATTCTTGATTCTCACCGCAAAGGGCCTGTTGTTTTTTACTGTGAGCTCGGCGATGGCTGGGGAGATTTTGTAGTTAGGAAGGACCCCGACATCGGCGATGCTGCCCCAATAGGCCTCGCTCTGCTGGCGGGTTATTCCCCCTGAGAGCCCCTGGAAGCCCCCGAGGACTCCGACGACAATCAGGGCTATGATAACCACAACTGCGAGGATAATCAGGTACTCTGTCGCCGCCTGTGCACGCCTCAAACATTCACCAAATGGACTTTCGCTTCTCTATTTATAAAGCTTTTTGGTCGAGGCAGCTTTTCCGATAGATATTTATTTCTTGAAAAAAGAAGCATAACCCTCTTCAAAGGGAGGCGGTTGGATGGAACCCATTTTCTCGGAGATTGCACGCGGCGTTCTCGAGAGCGCGAGGTCTGACAAACGGATTTCTTCTGACCTGAAGCTGATTCGCGGGATTGCTGAAAAGGATTCGACCACCTGCTCCGCCCGCGGAACTCCCGATGCTTTGACTGAAAAGAAAAGCCACGCTTACATAAGTAAGATTACCTCGAGGAGCGCTCCCCAGACCAGGGTGTTCCTGGGGAATCCTGACGAGGAGGCGGTTTCCCTTGCGAGGGCTGCAGCCGAATACCTGAAAAAGGAAAAGGTCGAGCTCTTGCAGATGGACAGGCAGATGGGCCTTCACCCGAAACACTCGACCCACTGCAGAACCGTGGTGACAAAGCCCTATGCCCGCCTGCTGGCGATGTGGGACAAGCTCCTGTTCAAAGTTGACGAGAATGGGGAGGAGCCTCAGCAGACGATTATTTTTGTCCCTGAGTTTAGCGAAGTTGCGCCCAGGTATGCGCCGGGTTGGGCTGAGAAGCAGAAGGCTGATGGAAAGCCCCTCAGGCGAATCGTTGTTGACGCCGATGCAGGAGTGACGTTTGTTCTTGGAAGCGACTACTTCGGGGAGGTAAAGAAGGGCCATCTCAGGATGGCGATGTATAAGGAAAAAGTCTTGTTCAAGAAGAGCGAAGGGAAAGAGGGCGGGCTCGGGGTCCACGCAGGCGGGAAAGTCATAAGGGCGAAGGATTCGAAAACTGGAAAGATTAGGGACCTGGGCGCCATATTCTTCGGACTGAGCGGAACAGGAAAAACGAGCCTCTCGGTCCACCACTTCTGGCTCGAATCGGGCGGGGAGCGGGTAATCATAAGGCAGGATGACTTCTTCGTTCTAGACAAGGATGCAAAAGCATACGGGACCGAGGACAACGCTTACATAAAAACCGAGGGTCTTGAACCAGAAGGCCAGCCGCTCCTCTATCAGGGCGCGATGAGGGAGAGCGCTGTTCTCGAGAACGTTCATGTGGACCCGAAGACGGGGAAAATCGACTTCTTCAAGTACGACCACCCGTTCACTCCGAGCAAGAAATGCCTGAATGGGCGCGGAATCGTGGTCCGGAGCGAGCTTGTGGACGAGAACGGAGTTAGGCAGGCTGACGAGAAGATTGACCTGGATTCCGTTGATTTGGTGTTCTTCATAACCAGAAGGGACACCATTGTCCCCCCCGTTGCCAGGCTCCACAAGGACCAGGCTGCTGCGTTCTTCATGCTTGGGGAATCGGTGCTGACTTCCGCCGCTGACCCGGTCAGGGCCGGTCAGTCAGTGCGAGAGGTCGGAACCAACCCGTTCATCGTCGGTTCTGAGGGGGAGGAAGGGAATATCTTCCACGACATCTGCGAAAAGAACCCGAAAATGCAGTGCTATTTGCTGAACACCGGAAGCTTTGGGGGAAGGACTCTCGAAATCGGGAGGGGAAAGCTTTCTGAAACCGAATTCTTGGACTCTGCCGAGAGATTTTCGAAAGGAATTGAGCACCCGAAAGCAGGGAAGCCTGTGGCCCAGAAGGCGAATGGAAAGGAAATCCATTACAAGGCCAGGCTCGTGAAGGTCGAGGCTGAGCACAGAGGCGAACGGATCAAGGACCCGAAGGCACTGGGGGCCCTGCTGGAAAAAGCTAGGAAGGGCGACGTGAAGGCGGGCGAGGTCGATGTTTACGAGTATGCGCTCCTTGTTGCTGAAAAGATAACTGTCCAGGACTCGTGCACTGTCATCAGGGAGATTGCGAGGGGGAGCGTGAAATGGGAGAACGAAAAGCACTGGGGCTACGAGGTCGCAAAGGAAATCCCGGGGGTGGACCTGGGAAGATTCGACTGGAGGAAATATTACTCGAATGAAGAGCATGCTTCGATGATTGCGGAGCTGAGGAAGGAAAGAAGGGAATGGTTAGCGAAATTCCCCGAACTGAAGAAGGGCATAAGAGATGCGATACGATAGGGGGCCACTATCCTGTAAGCTATAAATACTCGATTTTACATAATAGATTATCTAATGCTATTTGGAAGAGCTAGGAACAGACCGCTGCTTGATGGAACGAATGTCCCTTTTCTCGATAGGGTTCAGAAGGACTCGTTAGTCAGGAAGCACTGGGAAATACTCGGCCCGGACTCGATTGGGGATAAGGCAGGCAATTTGCTGGTAAAAACTCGTTATGCCATTAAATCTGGTTTTACCCCTAACGAGCGGGTTGTTCTGGCGATGGGATTTTTTGAAGAGTATTATTCTAGGAATGTTAAAGGAGCGAGTGGCAAGAGGGAACAGATACTCAATGGAGTTTTCTCAACTAGAGAGATGGAAAGCATAGACCAAATTGCCGGAAGATTCAAAGGGAGAGCAGTTGTGGTTCGCTCTTCTGCGTTTGGAGATGCACTGGGAATTGGAGTCTACGAAAGCAGATTTGTTCTCGACACGAGCCCGGAGGGGATAA
This sequence comes from Microcaldota archaeon, assembly GCA_041305385.1. Classification (GTDB taxonomy): domain Archaea; phylum Micrarchaeota; class Micrarchaeia; order Burarchaeales; family JAKAKT01; genus JAKAKT01. The sequence continues at coordinate 10,190 of JBFYLO010000030.1, forward strand.
GCAAGGCGATTAAAGAGGTTTTGGCAAGTCAATACACTGACGACGCAGTTGAATACCGGAGAGTGCGGGGCTTGCCCGAGGGAATGGCGGTGATTATAGAGCCGGTGGTAGCAACTTTAGTGAACGAGGGCCATGCGCCTAATTTTTCTGGGATCGGATTTACGAAACTCCCGAACGGAACAAGCCTGTTGAGAGTTACGGCTGGACTGGGAACCATGGTGGTTCGCTCGACATATGGAATCAAGATAACGTATAGCAATGACAAACTCGAAATGCCTTGGTTTGTTGGCTTGAAAGATGACTTTACGAGTCTTCCGGAGGAAACGCTACGGATGCTACATGGAAAGGTTATCGAAGGAGCGGAGGGAACCAGTAGGGTGGAAGTCAATTCCAAAAGCCTGGTAAAGCGCTTTATATATGAACCACGGAAACTTTTCGCTAAGATGGGAAAATTTGAGGAACTTTGTGGAGTGCCGCAGTATATCGAATGGGCGGGAATTTACAGACCAACAAATCCCCTTAGTACTGGGGGGATGAAATTTGAAGTCACGCTTTTACAGACCGCTGATGCCAAGAGGGAGGACTTTGTTGAGGTTCCGAAAAACCCCAAGAACGTCCTGGCAGAGACCAACTATGTCATGGGAAGCGGGAGAAAGGAATGCCCTGAGTTAGTTGTTGTCAGAACCGAAAACAGCATCCCTGCTCTCAGGAGATACAACGGGGACCATAAGGGCTACGCAGTTGCGTATGATGGAAAGCTGCACACAGGGGAAAACCCGAAGCTGTCATTCCATGATTTAAGTAATGCGTCGGTCGTCATTGATTACGGTTTCGCCCACATAAAGGACCCGGCGAGCCATTGGGAAGGTTTGATGAAGGCGACGAGTAAGATTTTTTTGGTGACAGATTTGGATGAGGGGGTCCTAGAAAAACTACGCGAAGAAGGAAAGACGGGAAACATTGGCGAGAACGCGGGTCTTTACGTAGCAAACTTTGTGGTAAGCGCCTGCATGAGGCAACAAAGAGCAGTAGTTGAAGTCCAGGAGTAAGCTGTTTCTAGAATGACCCGAGCATGAAGCTCACCAGGTAGGTCTTCGAGATGTAGAAGAACACAAGGGAGTTTGCGAGAATCAGCGGGGCATAGCGCAGGCCGTTCAGCTCGCCGCCGTGGTGTATCACGCCTATCATGAGGCTAGAGAACAACGATGTCATTACTAGCGTCAGCACCGAGATGTTGAATATGAAGTCCTGCGAAATCGGAAGGCTCATGTTGAGCCCTATCTGCTGCGAGAGAAACGAATCAGGCCCGTGGAGCGCCGACACCATGTCGACAAACTGTATTGAAAGGCTCAGCAGTGCGGGCATCGCTATCACAACTGTGAATAGTATGAAGACGACGTACATGTTGGTTCCTGCTATGAGCTCGCGCCTGAGCTCCTGGTTCTCCCTGATGTCCTCGGCGCTGGTCTCGAGAACTTTTGAAACAGAGCCCCCCGACCTGAGGCTGGAAGCAAACAAGAGCAGCGTCCTGTTTAGCATATCGGACTTTATCCTGGTCGAGATTTCCGAGAGCGCATCAACGAAGGACTCGGTCCCCAGGGACTTGTTGGCCACGTAGAGTATCTCCTGGTGGAGGGGGCCGAACTCCGGCCTCGTGGCCATTCTCAGCGCCACGATCGGCGTCACGCCGGATTTGATGTTAGAAGCAGTAAGCTGGAGAAGGTCCGGCAGAGCCCTCTCAGCAGCCATCCTCCTGTCCTCAATGCGGAGATAGAGGAGTGTGTAAAGCATCGAGATTATGAGTATGAAAACGAGAGACGCGAGCAGGTGTATGAAATAAACCGGGAAGCTGGAGAATTTTAGAAGCACAACATAAGAGAAGAGCGCAAAACAAATCGCCGTCAGGAAAACTGCGCCGATCCAGTCCCTCGCGTCCATCTTCATCCCCGCGTGGACGAGCATCTGGCGTATATGCTTCTTCACGCGGGTTGGCGCCAGTTCACCTAGGTTGGATAACATAATCTCACATGTAGACCAGGGGTCTGCTCAGCTTCACGTATTTTATTATCACATACTCCGCAAAGAAGCAAATCAGCAGGAGCGCGAGGAAGACGGGCTCTCTCACTTTCGTAGTCCCGAATGAGGAGAGGATGGTTATCAGTGTGGCGCCCAGGCTCGGGATGGCAACTGCGATGAGCAGGTAAAGCAGTATCCAGAGATTCATCTCTTGGGTGTAGGCTTTCACCTTGGAGCTCTGGAACTGGCGCAGGTTGTCGACAAGGTTCTTCAGCGTGCCCTGAAGGCTCGCGCCTGAGCGGAGCGCTATCACTATCTGCCATATCGCCTTTTTCATGAACTCGGACTCCGTGCGGAGCGCGAGCTTTTCGAGCGCCGCATCCTGGGCCTCGCCCGCATTGATGTCGTCAACGACCCGCTTGAACTCCTGGGAAACGAGGCCGTGCTCGGAATTGGACACGCTCTTGAGCGCCTCGAAAAGAGAGACCCCCGAACTTATCTGTATCAGCATGTCCTTTATCGCGTAGACGAGGTCCCGGTCAAGGCTCTCGACGCATTTGCGGACAAGGACGTATGGATAGATGACGAACACCACCTGGAGGAGGAAAAACGTTACGACTGCTGGAAAGAGCGAGGTTGCGGAAGAAAGTGATGGGTCCCTGATTCGGATTAGAAAGAAGACTAGGGCTCCCCATAGGAATGCGTTGAGGACGGAGATGATGAAATACTCCCCTTCGTCCAGGTCGCTCTCGAGAATCTTCAGGTAGCGGTCTATCCTGAAGGGCCTGGCCAAGGCCTTCCCGGGGCCAAGGAAAAGCTTCGCTATGCTTCTCGAAATTGGCGAGGGGATTATGAACAGCGGTATGCGGATGTGAACACCTCAGATGCCTTCGGGTTTCTTCCCGGCTTTTGCCATCTTCAGGGCTTCCTCCGGGTCTTTGTAGTACAGGGACATGACGTCTCCTACTTGGTCGATGGAACGCACTCCCGTCTCGAGCATCCACGTGAGAATCTGCTTCTTGTCCTTGAGGTCCTTGTTTATCTCGTCTATGGACATACCTGTGTGGGTGTTGAGCTCCTCTATGACGCGCATGCTGTCGTTCTCTTTCTGGAACGTATCCTGCCTCGGCCTCCACCGGTAAATCGGGTTGAGCGAAAGCATTTCAACTGAAGAGGAGATGACCTCGCTGATTTCGTAGGTGCGCCTGAGGCCCTGCCTCCGGTCCCTGTACTGCACGACAATCAGGTGCAGGGACTGGAGCTCGATGTTGGGAAGGTCGAAGGGCGGGTTGGTAAGCCTGCGGAGCACCTGCGACGCAGTGTCCGCGTGGAGAGTGGAATAGACTGCATGGCCCGTGTGCATGGCCTCGAAAAGCACTTCAGCCTCCCGCTGCTTCCTCACTTCCCCTACAATCATCCTGTCGGGCCTCATCCTGAGCGATGAGACCATCAAGTCAAGCATGCTGACCGAACCGTGGCCCTCGGGGTTTGGATTCCTCGTAACAAGAGGCACCCAGTTCCATTTGAGGTATTGGGGAATCGCAAGTTCTCTCGTGTCCTCTATGGTGATGATTCTGTTCGAAGGCGGAATCATGGCGCACATGGTGTTGAGCGTGCTGGTCTTTCCGCTGGCCGTCCCTCCGACAACCATGACGTTCATCTCGTACTGCATGCAAAGCCAAAGGAAGGCTGCCATCTCCGTTGACATGGTGTTTATTTTCGGGTCGATGAAATCGATTATCGTCCATGGGTCGCGGGCAAAGCGGCGGATGGTGATTGTATTGCCGCAGGTTGAAATGGGAAAGAGGGTCGCGTTTACCCTGTCCCCGGTGTCCAGGTAGGCATCGAGAATGGGCGTGAGGATGGTTATGTCCCTGCCGGACTTCCTGCCTATCTGGGCTGCATAGTTGTAAATGTCGTCCTCGCCTTCAAGCCATAGGTTGGTCTTCAGCCAGCCGAGCTTCTTGTGGTAGACGGAGACCGGCACCGAAGAGCCGTTTACGGCAATCTCCTCGAGATCGTCATCCGACATCAGGAACTCGATGTCGCCGAGCCCGTACATCGTGTGGAGGAGTACGCCGGCCAGGGAGTCCGAATCCAACTTCTGGAGGGTTGGAAAGAGAGTCTTGATCTCGCTGATTGCGGCGTTATAGAAGTTGTTCCGCACCACACTCGCCTTTCTCACATCGACGAATTCGCTGGCCTGGATGGGGACGATCCTTGCGAGCTTGTCGCGGATGTAGGAGAGAACCGCGCGGGTGTATGGGCCGACCGAGGGCATCTTCATATCGTAGATTGGCCTGCTCTCCCTCTCCACGTCGAGTATCGAGACCTCTGCGTCTACGAAGTGGGCCTTGAGCGGATATTTCATCAGCTCCTTTCCCTTGTAGCTGACTCCCTTTCTCGGAATCATCGTCTTCGTGAGCTTGAGCCAAGGCTTGGAGAGCATGTCCACGGGATACGTAATCTCAACGACCCCCCTGGATTGGAGAACCTTGGCTATCAGCTCTATCTGCTCTGGGGCCGCTTTCAGCTGCTTCGCTATCTCCGTTGCATTGGCAGAATTATTTTTCGCGTGCTCGAGAATCTCGCAAATATCGTCGGCGATCGTTCTTATCATGGATAGGCTTTCTGCCCGTATGAATATAAAGTTTCGGGTGGTCGGATTTGGTTTTTAAGGCGCCTTCCCGCCGACCATTGCTTCCTTTACCCGAATGTGCGGGCCCCCATCGCTCACCGGGACCGACTGCCCGCCCTTCCCGCAGAACCCCGGGCTCCCGAGGAAATCGTTTGCAACCATGTCGATGCTCTTTAGGGTCTCTACGACATTCCCGCTCAAAAGAACGTCCCGCAACAGTCTCGTCTTCTTTCCTTTCTCAACCAGATAGCCGTCCTCGGCTGCGAAAACGAAATAGCCTGTAGTGGTGTCCACGCACCCGCCGCTCATCCCCCTTGCGTAAATCCCAATCTTCACTCCCTCGAACAGCTCCTCGACTCCGCTCTCGCCCCGCGCCATGCACGTGTTGCTCATGCGGACAATTGGGGCGTAGGAGAAAGCCTGGGCCCGCGCATTTCCAGTGGGCTTGGCGCCGAGCTTCGCGGAAGTTTCTCTGGATTGCAGATAGTTCTTCAGTTTCCCTTTGGAAACGAGCACTGTGCCCGTGGCCTGGACTCCCTCGTCGTCAAATGCATAGGAGCCGAAAGCCCCTGGCGTGGTGGGGTTGTCGGTTATGGTAACAAGCGTGGAGCCGATGACCCCTCCGAGTTTTCCTTTCAATATCGAACTTCCTGCAAGAACCGAATCCGCCTCGCATGCGTGGCCGAGGGCCTCGTGGCAGAGGAGGCCGGTCATTCTTCCATCGATAATGATTGGGTGCTTGCCTAGGGGGGCCGGAGAGGCTGAAAGAAGCTCAAGGGCGCGCCTCGGGCACTCTTGGGCGAGCGGAAAGCACTGCTTTATTGCCTCATAGCCGGCGGACACCCCAACCCGCTCTGAAGCCCGCTGCATGATGCCCCTGTCTTTTGCCACTGAAGTGAAAGCCCCATAAACTCTAGAGGCCAACTGCTCGCACTCCGAGCCCGCCGTATTGACGAACTTGTCTGTACAGAGCGAATCGAAATAGCGGACCGATGTGCTCGCGACTGCTTTCCCTTCCAGCAGTTTCTGGAGCGAGCGCATGTCGTTCATTTTGTTTTCAATGGGAGTGTCCTCAATCTTCTCCTTGGTTTTCGTTCTGAATTTTCCAGACGAGGAAGGCTTCGCTTCCACTCTGGAAGTGCCTTTCGAAATTCTTGCCAGCCTGTAGGCCTTCTGGAAAATCTCCTCCATCCGCGAGAGGTCGTCCGTGCTGGCGAAGCCCCAGGAGCCCTTCACGAGCATCCGAACGCTGAGCCCCTGCGACTCGCCAGATGAGACGCTCGTCTCCTTGTCCCGGAGGCTTATGGAGTTGGAAAGCTCGCGCTCCTCCCTGAACTCGCCGTAATCGATTTCGAATTTCCTGAAAAGCGCTAGGGCCTTGTCGAGCATGAAAAGGAATTAGGGGGGAAGGTATTTATAAGAAATGGGAAAGCAACGACCGAGCGCAACAGGATTATATCGATTCCCGCGCCATGAACGCACCGAAGCACGATATGACTCCGAGGGTTGCGAGCAGCCCGCCTCCTGCAGGCCAGACCGGGGCGATGATGACGCTTCCGACGCTGAGACCGAAGGAAAGAACCACTCCGCCGGCTGTGAACGTAGTTATGAGCTTCTCCTTCTCATCGAAAAGGAAGATTGTGGTCTGCTCGGACTTGAACTGCGGCACCTGCTTCGACTCCTCCTGGAGGTAAACGGAATCTGGCTCAATCTTTGGAGCCGGGAGCGCAATCTCGACCTTCGCCTGGACTGGCTGGCTCTTCGGCTCCTGCTCGAGCTTGCCGAGTGCCAGTTTCTTTGATTTTTTCGAAAGTTTCGGAATGCTGAAAGACTTCTTCGCCGGCATAGATACCGCCTCCTGTTGATCGCCTGCTGTTGTGATAATGCCTCCTCTCATTTATATAAGTATGTGGCTTGCCCAAGTTTTTTGAGGGCGGGCTCACATCGACTTCAGGGCCGCTGCCAGCAGCTCTATGGCATTGCCCACGTCTTTTTCGCTGGCAACCCCGACTCCGCTGTGGATGTAGCGCGTGGGCACGCAGACCGATATCGAGGGGATTCCCTCGCGCACGTTGAACACGCGGGCTGCATCCGTCGAACCGCCCTCCACCACCTCGAGCTGGTAGGGTATCTTGTGCTTCTTCGCCGTCTGGACAAGCCAGTCGACCATCTTCCTGTCGGAGAAATTGCCCCTGCCTGCTGCCTCCACTATGCTGATGCACGGGCCTTCGTTGAGCCTTACGATTGCCTCGTCCTCGGTGCACTCCGGATGGTCTGCGGCAACTGCCGTGTCGACTGCGATGAAGTGCCTCGGGTAATACTTGAAAGCCGAGACTGTCGCCCCCTTCCCGAAAGTCGAGACCTCCTCCTGGACAGTGCCCACGAAAGCGAATTCCCCCTTCACCCTCTTAGCGACTTCGAGCATCACGTGGCAGCCTATCCGGTTGTCAAGCGCTTTCCCGGTGAACAGCCCGTTCCCCAGGCGCGTGAAGCTCACGTTGAAGCAGACGGGATTCCCCACCTGGACCCCCATGTCGAGCGCATCGTGCCTGTCCTTGGCGCCAATGTCGATGAACATCTGCCTGTACTCAATGGGCTTCTTCATGTCCTCGTCCTTGAGCATGTGGGGCGGCTTCGTGCCTATCACTCCCTCAATCGTCTTCCCGTTCTCGGTCCTCACGAAAACACGCTGGTTCGGGAGAACCCTGTCATCTATACCGCCTATTTTTATGAACCTCAGGAATCCTTTCTCGTTAATCGATTTCACCATGAGCCCTATCTCGTCCATGTGGGCGCCCAGCATCACCTCGGGCCTCTCGGCCTTCCCCATCTGCCCTATCACGTTCCCCATGCGGTCTATGGTGACCTTGTGGCAGGACTTCTTGAGCTCGGATTCCATAATCTTTGAAACGTCTCCTTCAAAGCCTGTAGGGCCGAAAGCATTTGACAGTTTTTCCATGAGCGGATTCATGTGGACACCTCAGTTAGGGATTAGGCAGTGCTGTTTAAAAAATATTGGTAAACCGGGATAACGCTGGCTGAGCCCGAGGAGTTGTGGTTTCCTCGGATTCGGCTCGACCAATTTGTGGCTTCGAGCCACAAATGGTCCATTTTTGCCCCGGGGCAAAAATTGGAGCTGCTCGAGGGATCTAAGCGAGCGTTCGTCCGAGCGAGCCCGATTTGTCGTTTTTCGAGCCGCCTGAGCGATTGTTTGCCCGAGTCCCGAGTCCGCCATAAATTTAGTTGACATTACCCTAAACCGGAAAGCTTCATCTCACAGAAACGTTTTTAAATAGCCCCGGAGTAATCCGACATGGCGACCAATGAAGGCATGTCTTGTGAGACTAGCCCGAGAAAAGTTTAAATAGGACAATGCCACAACGTTAAGCATTGTAATAGTTAAGACGAGGTGGTCTTAATGAATTTTAAGAGAGGACAGGCGGCTATGGAGTACCTGATGACCTACGGATGGGCCATCTTGGTCATCGTCATCGTGCTCGCAGCGCTGCTATATTTGGGTATCTTCACCCCGATAACTCCGGAGGTTTGCATGATGCCCGCAGGTATCAACTGCCAGAAGACGTATTTGTCATCTGCTAACGACAATATAGATGTGACCCTTGTGAACGGGCTGCAGAAGAGCATTGCGGTCATGGAGATGAAGTGCACCCAGGAGAGCGCCCCGACAGCATTTGACGAGGTTAAGGTCGATGGTACGGACCTCGCAGTCTCGATGGGACAGGCCTTCTCGCCTGAGACGGCATTGGATTGCTACGACTCAACTGGAGCTGCTGCGACTTTCGATAACGGTGAGCAATACAGCGGGAAGCTGTACATAAGGTACTACTTCAAGGATGAAGGAAGCGGCTCGCCAAGAACGATTGTTGGAACCATCACTGTGAAGGCACAGGAGTGAGTTTCTCTTTTTTTCTTTTTTGTTTTTATTCCCTTAATTCTTAGGTGAAAGTGTTGAAATTTGCAAAAGCGCAGGCGGCAATGGAGTACCTGATGACCTATGGGTGGGCCATCCTGGTCATCGTCATCGTGCTCGCAGCGCTGCTATATTTGGGTGTATTTACCCCGAAGCCGCCGGAATTTTGCCAGATGCCCCCTGGGCTTGGCTGCACTTCAGCCTATCTGGATTCCTCGACTGACGAGCTTTCCATAACAATCTACAACTCCTTCCAGAAAGACATGACCGTTATAGCCCTAGGATGCACTGACCAGGACGGGGCGACATACACCTGCACGGTGGATATGTGCGGGGCTGCTTATCCCCCGGATGGCGCGACCATACCAAGAGGAAGCGGGAAGAAGTTCACGCTCCCCTGCTATTACGAAAACGAAGCAGTTGACTTCAGCAATGGCGAGACCTACATTGGAAAGGTAAATATCAAATATTACTTTTCCGATGAAGCCGGGAGTAACCGGATGACCTACGGCAAGGTTAATTTAGTGGCTAACTAGGGTGCATGTTTTGGTCGCGGGAAACAGGCTTCGCGACGTGCTTCTCAGGAGAAGGGGCCTTCATGAGGACCTGGGAACTTTCGGGAGGAGATGGAATGCGTTCTGGTTTATCGCCCTCGTGCTTTTCCTGCTGGCCATCGGCCTCTGGTATAACTCAATCCCCAGGGAACCAGAGTGGTCCCTTTCAAGCGAGGGAATTCTGGAGTATCCGAAAGCCAGGGGAACGGTCGTTTACAGCGAGAATCCGATTGCGAGCCCCGAGGATAAGCTGGTTAAAGTCCAGTTCGAGAGCAGGGGCGCAACTGTTTATGGGCTCCTGAGGATTCCGGGCCAGCGGGGCGACGAACGGATTCCGGGCATAGTCCTGCTTCCAGGCGCAGGGGTCAGCAAGGAGACTGAGCAGAGGGTGGCGTCTGAACTGGCGAAAATGGGCTATGCGACGCTGACCATAGACCAGCGGGGCATCGGCGAGAGCAAGGAGAAGGTCGGGGACATCAGCTCCAATTACGAGGCCTTCAGGCAGGGGACCGAGCCTCCTCTGCACAAGATAGTCTATGATGCGCTCAGGTCCTATGATTTGCTGCTGGAGAGGAGCGAAATCGACCCGGAGAGAGTAGCATTCGTGGGGGAGAGCATGGGCGGAAGAACGGCGATTATTGCGGCGGCCCTCGAGCCCAGGTCCAGGGGTGCGGTGGGAATCAGCACTGGCGGTTATGGGCTCGGGAATGTCCTTCCCAGCAATAACCTCACTCTATTCCAGAGGTCAATAGACCCGGATGCGTATATCGGAAGCATTTCCCCGAGAAAACTGCTCATGGCCCATTCCTCGAAGGACAACATCGTCGATATCGAAAACGCGGATAGGACTTTCGCAGACGCCAAGGAACCGAAGAGGTTTGTCTCTGTAAGCTGCGAGACCCATGGGTATTGTGAAGAGATGAAGGGAAAGTTGAGCGAAGGGCTCGCATGGATTTTCGAGAAATAGGGATAGTATAAACGAAACGCACAACTCGTTCGAATCACTGGACTCGCTCTCTCGGGGCTTCGAGTTTGTTTTTTTGTTGCCTACCGAAAGACTTTTTATAGTAAACCGTGGAAGTTTAGAGCATGCGAAAAGCTCTTTTGCTGTCATTGCTGATTATAGGCATCCTCATTTTCGGTTGCGGGGGGGGCCCTGCCAGGAAGTCCTGCAAGACTGACGAGGACTGCGAGTCCTGGAGGCAGTGCAACACCACTGCAGGTTTCTGCATTCCGAAAGCTGGATATTGCGAGACTGACTCCGCATGCGGGGAAACTAGGGCATGCAGCCCGGAGCATAAGTGCGAACTCAAGCTAGGCCTCTGCGAGAACAGCACCGATTGCGCGGACTGGCAGACCTGCGACTCGGTGCTTGGAAAATGCATGCCGAGGATAGGCTATTGCATAGACGATGGGTTCTGCCAGGCTTGGGAGAGATGCAACAACGACACCCACATGTGCATCCCGGGAAAAAACAGGTGCGTTGACAGCTTCGACTGCGAGCCACACCAGCTCTGCAATGAGAGCTCAAGGCTCTGCTATCCGCTGCCAGGAAGGTGCGACAACAATGAGTCCTGCGAGAAGTGGCAGTATTGCGACATGAAAAAGAAAAACTGCATCCTGAAGCCGGGGCTGTGCGGGGCCGACTCCGACTGCAAGAGTGGCGAGTATTGCGACAGCAATAGCTACAGATGCCTTACCAGAAAGCTGACTGAAGAGGAGAAGATAATAAAATTAGTATCCAAAAACGAGACTCCGATATATACTTTAAAGGAACAGCGGGTGTGGGATTCTACTACTCTGCCGCGAGACAAGCTAACGGGAGATATTGCGGAGATACCTCTCGAAAAGGGAAAAAATCTTTTTGTGATTAATTGCAACGCAACCAAACTTGACAGCATAAGCAGCGGCAACGCGCAGATGTATCCGTTTGCGTTGGTGGACCCGGGGCTGATGTCGACAATTGCCAAAGGAGAGGATATGCAACTCTCAACTGAGGACCTTGTAGTAACGAGCGAACCCCGGGGATTCGTTAGAATCGACGACACGTGCACGGGCACGATTTTCTGCCCTGAAAGCGATTTGATATTTTCTGTTGCAAACTGGCATCAAAGGGATAGCAAATGGAAGCCTGGAACGCGCATGAATTTCTCGGACTTTGCGATAAAGTCGGGTGACGCATTCAAGTTGATCGTAGAATTCGACCAGAGGGAAGGGGCAGGAAGTCTCAACATCTATGTTGAAAACAGATATGGGCGCAGGACAAAGATATCCGGTGCCAATTATACCACCTACAAGAATGGGGACGGGAAGGATAGTGTCGCTGCGCTCGTAGGAGGAAAGTTCAGCCCTGGGGCTGGAAAGGGATATGGGATAAGTCTTATCGTTGGGAGCATGCACGACATAGCGACCAATTACTCGACATATGCCCCCGGCCAATGTTCCAAAGACGGCGAATGCGAAGAGTGGGAGAGCTGCAACCCCATAACCCACAGCTGCGTGAAGAAGGCAGGCTGGTGCACATCCAACGAAGATTGCCCGAACGGTTTCAAGTGCAACACTGCGCTGGGCCCGGGGGAGTACACGTGCATACCGAAGGCCTGCGGCCATAATGCCGACTGCCCGGGCTCCACTTGTGATATTGAGATGCACCTCTGCAGGCCGAGCGAACTGTACTGCAGCCCTGACAATTACACCTGCTATGAGGAGCCCCGCTATTGCGTGGACGAGAGGCCCTGCGCGCCTTGGGAGCGCTGCGAATTCAAGGTTCACATGTGCGTAACCAGGATGGGCATGTGCGGTTCTGACCACGACTGCCCGCTCAACACCAGGTGCGACTTCAACTCAACAAGCCCGACTGCCCACACTTGCATACCGAGCGCCTGCTCCTCGGATTCGGACTGCCAGGGCTCGACGTGCGACACAGCGAACAGAATCTGCAGGCAAGTGACCACTTAAGGACGAACATGTGCCTTATTATATACGAAAAAGCATATTCTATAGCGTGCAAAAGTCCCGTGAGTTCCGCGAAATTAGGCTCAGAGAGGAGAGGCAGCCATTTGCCGCTGTTGGCGATAAACTCGGAGAGATGAATCGCTCGCTCCTGGCTCTTGTTAGGCGGGAGGACAGGCTCGAGAGGCAGGTAAAGAACCTCATTTTTAGGCTCGAAAGCTGCAGGGTGGAAGGGGATAGGTGGGGCCTGCCGAAGGAAAAGAATATTCTTGCGTTTCTCGAGAACGCTAAACACCCGAGAACACTTCTGGCGAAAATCGACCGTATACTTGAGAAGGAAGAAAGCGGGAACAGGATAAGGCTGTTCAGTTCCCTTTGGTATGGACTGGGGCTCTATTGGCGCTCGGAATACGAGGATGCGCTGATTCGAACGAAAGACCTAAAGTTTCTGGACAGGATGGAGAAGTTCTTCGATTCGCACAAACTCCATCCGGACCTCTATGGGGCCATCGGACGAATCGGAGACCAGGCTGTGGTCGATTTTGCAAGCAGGGTCAAGGTCGACGATTCAAACTCGAAGCTGGTCGAACACGCCCTTTACGGGTGCAAGAGCGGGGAGGATGCAAAACGGCTCGCGGACGCCCTCTTCCCTCTCGAGCTGTCTGATAAGAGGGTCCAGGCATTCTTGATTCAAGATAATCCCGGCGATCTCGGAGTTGAGACTTATGAATCAAGGGCTCGGCTGCTCAGGGGTTACCTCTCTTCGGATGACCATGTTGGGTATTTATTGAAAAATCTCGATGAGATAAAGGCCAGTTTCTCGGATGAATTCGGAACGAGCGGGATGAATGCCCTCAGCTTAATGAACGAAATCAGGAAATGCGACCAAATCGAGTTCCAAAACTTGAAGAAAGTTGAATATGCTGATATGTGGGTTTCTTGGCACTATAGGTCCGGGTATAATTCCAAGGAGGAAACTGACGGGGTTTTCAGGAGACTTGGATATCTGCTGGAGAAAACAATCAATATTGAACAGGAAACTCGGCTGGTCAAGCCGGAGGACAGGGCGGAGTTCCGCCGGGTGTACATGAAAGTGGTTGCAAACCCCGAAAGCTCCCTTGTTCCCACTGCCGAATTGTTCTACAGGATGCGCGAGTTCAAGGCCGAGGTGGAGCGCGCTTTGCCCGCTTCGTACGAGGCGCAGGCCAAACTCGGAAGGCTTCATGGGAATACCGCGGAAAATTTGATGCAGAATTATCCCTTTAATTTTGACCATATGATTGGATTGCCGCTCATTTCCAATGCCCGAAGCAGGGAGGAAGTTGACCGTACCATAGAGTTCATTAGGTTGAAACTTGCGAACCCTGGGATGGACCCCATCTCCAGGCTGGGAGTTATACATGGAAGCGGAGATTCCTGGAACGGCTTAAGCTCCAGTCTTGTGCAAAGTGTTGGCGGAGGTCATTCGCAGGAGTATATTATGCTGCGTCATTACATTGCAACTGCCCGCTACAATGAAGTCGCTGAACTGTTCGACAAGCTTTACCTTTCCAGGTTGGGAGCCAGTAATGACAACCTATTCTATTTTGAGCACCCGAAACTGGACTTAATCCCCGCAATCAGGAACGTCCAGAACCCGCACGCGATAGTCGAGGTGATGAAGGGGAAACTGACAGCTGCTTCGGAGCAGGCGGAAAAAGAGATTGGGATTATGGGCGGGTCTTTTGAACGGGTTTTCAAGAATCATAAGATTGTGGGCGTTGGACTCCTCAGGGAGTTAGTGAGTGAGGACCTGAGGAAAAGTCTGGGTGAGGAGGAATCGAAAAAGCTCGTTGGAATAGTGGATCGTGTAGCCTTGTTGGGCATTCGGAGAGGAGAGGGAACATTCAGAGAGCTGGCGTGGGGGGCCGTTTCAGATGAAATCCTAGTCCAGAACGTGCCGTTTGCAGCTTCCGTTCTGTCCTCGCTGGCATGGGTGATAAGTTCGAAGGGAGACTCGGGCGATTTCAAGGCTGCGGTGGACCTGGTTGAGGAGCTTGGGAAGAAAAACGAAGACCTCCTAGGTAGAAACGGCTTGATTTCAAGAGTTTTCGAAAAGCATGGGACTGCTGGCCTCGGGGACACAGGGAGAATAGTTGAGACAGTACTGCGCTGCGGGAGCGGGGCAGATTACACTCAATGCGTTCAAGAACATTTAATCGGCCATGCGAAAAACCCGATGTTCGAGGAGATTCTCAAGGCCGTCGCAGACGTGGTTGCGGAAGAGCCGCGTCTGGCCAGTGAAGGGCAATACTTCAGCAAATATATCGAGCTCTACGAGCCGAAGGACGCCAAAGACGTTGAGTTCATGAAGCAGCGATTCCTTGAGGTGGCCAGGGAGATGAAGAACTTGGAGGAGAGTAGCTATTTCCTCTCGGAAGGGTATGGCGGCTCAGAGAATGCAACGCTAAACGTTCTTCTGGGCTATGCGAAGCACGAGAAATTCGGGGAGTTGGTGAAAAACGCGGTCCGCCTCTACGCCTCTCGTGCAGTCGAGTATCAGATGGGATTCAACGCCATAATGGAAAACGCTTTCAAGTTCTATCTGCAGAACGGACAGGATGAGTTCGACGGGCTGTTCTCAACCATCGGGAGGAAAACGGCAGGTTTGGACAGAAATCAAACTGTCAATTGTTATGTCGGGGTAAAGGAGATAATGGCGACGCCGGGCGTTGATGCGAAAGGGGTTTCAACGCTCGTGGATTTGAAGGGCGAGCTTTTGAAAATCCATGACCCGAGGGCCAGGGAATACGCGCTTGAAAAACTTTTCCCGAAATTTTTGGATTCCTGCGGCAGCTTCGATTACAAGGGATTCATAAACCGCTATGCCAGGGCACGGACAGCTGCCCATGGCGAGGATGTTGAGAAAAAGTTAGGGGAAATTGACAGACTGGAAGGGCCGGCCGGGCTAAAACGACTTGCTGGCCAGTCGGATTCAATGTATGTTTGGAGTGAGGAGAAACTCAAATTCCTTGTAACCCTAAGGAAGACGCGGCCGGATTACGACAATGCAAAACTCGCAGAAAAACTGAATGATAAATTCAAACATAAGAACGTCCCCTCAATCGTTCTGCTCCCAGCTTTAATGCTCTCCCATGATGAATCTGTTATTGGCAACCTTCAGCAATTCATGAGCAAGAAAAAAATGGACGGAGTCCAGGTATCCTGCCAGATGGGCACGGCGCTTTCGCTCCTGGACAAACTCGGGGAGGGCGCACCTGAAGTTCTGGCGAAAATCTTCGAACTCGGGAAGGAAGTCCCAAGCGGCAGGGCCACGGAGACAGTCCATTTCTTTAACGGGCTCAAGACATTCTGCAATTTCGAGGATAGCAAGGCCAATGAAAGGCTGCTCGAGGCACTAAGGAGTGGGAAGTTCACAACGTGGCATAGGATGTACTCGTTCATAAAGGACGAGAACATACGGATTGGTTTAGGCAAATTGAACATTGGCGAGGAGGACATCCTGAAACATGGACTGACGAAGGATATGGTTGAAGGCCTCCTCGAGTCAAGGTATTTTGACATAATGACGGCGCTCATCGGAAATTACTCTGCCAAGGCATCAGATAGGCTTCCGCTCCTGAAGGAGATAACGATTCACCTAATAAAAGACGACTTTTTCAAATGGAGATACAACAACGACAAGGCAGTCGAGCAACTGGCGTTATTGGGAACGGAAGAGAAACGGATATGGGCCAATGTCTCCAAGACAGTGGGAGGCAGGGCTGAGCTGACTAACGAGGAATTCATAAAATTCAGGGCCGAGATGATTGGGAAAACCCTTGAGGATGCGGTCGGTTATCTTAGGGGGATAGAGGTCGGCGAATCCTCGCTTGAGACTCTGGGAAAAACTGCAACTGAGCTTCAGGGAAGGCTCAACAGGATGAGCAAGGAGAATAAAGAGAGATATCCCCTGGAAGCGAAGCTCGACCAGGTCAGGAACCAAGAGAACATTGTAGGGGGGCTTTTAGAACTCATGAGGACAGATTTCAACAGGGAACTGAACGAAGTGGAAATCGAAGTTCTCGCTGGCAAGATAAACGGGATAAGCAAGTCGCTGAAAGCCATTGGCCAGAATGAGCCCAAGGATGAGATGACCCATCTTCTCAGGACATTGAGGAAAAGAAGGGAGGAGTTTAGGTCCCAGGCCCTGTCGGCAGTTGACACGGCTAATCCGTTGGTCCTGCTTCAGATAGGGGAGATCCCCAGGCACTCCTGCCAGAGCTATTTAAACGGATCCCACAATGAATGCCTGCCAGCCTATGTTGCAGACGCAAACAAGAAGGCGTTCATCGTCATGGACGAAGGGGGCAAGACACACGCAAGAGCAATTGGCAAGCTGCTCGCCGGGAAAATCGACGGCGAGAGGAAAAGCGTGCTGCTGATTGAACCGGTTTATTCGGACACTGAGAATCCAGAATACAGCAGGCTTATAGCCATCCACGCTTTGGAGAAAGCTGCGAAAACCGGCTCCCTGCTCGCATCCAAATGGATTGGGGATGAATTCAGGGAAGAAGCAGCGAAACGGGGATATGTGCTTGAGCAGAAATCGGTGGAGTTTGCTTCTGCCCCGAGCCACAACAAGAGCGAGTACAGCGACTCATATGGGGTTCAGAGTTGGACGGAGAATGGGTATACTATATCAGCTGTGGTTAATGTTCTCAGGCCTGC
The DNA here is from genome assembly GCA_041305385.1 of Microcaldota archaeon. Lineage (GTDB taxonomy): Archaea > Micrarchaeota > Micrarchaeia > Burarchaeales > JAKAKT01 > JAKAKT01. The sequence continues at coordinate 26,991 of JBFYLO010000030.1, forward strand.
AACTGAGCAGGAAATCCAAAAGACATATGCTGAAACCGGCCAGCTGCCTCGCCTCCAGATAAAATTAAGCTATGCTGCCTAGGCCCGGGCTTGCGCAAACTATTAGAATTTAGGAGTTCATCTAATTTCTATTACTTGAAGGTGATTATTTGAAAACAGTCGTGCCAGACACAAGCGTCGTGGTTGACGGGCGAATCACGCAGATGGTGAAGAGCGGGAAGCTCAAGTCGCATCGCATCGTCCTTCCGAATTCGGTTCTCGCAGAGCTCGAGCACCAGGCGAACAGGAACAAGGAAACCGGGTTCTCCGGGCTTTCCGAAATCAAGGCGCTGCACGAGCTCGCGGAAAAGGGCGACATAACGCTCGAGTTCTCCGGGGAGAGGCCAAGTTTTGAGGAGATAAAGGGCGCGAAGAAAGGGGACATCGACGCGAGGATACGGAAGCTCGCCAAGGAGCTGGATGCAATTTTCATAACCAGCGACAAGGTGCAGGGGGAAGTGGCGATGGCCGAGGGCCTCGAGGTGATTTACCTTGAGCCCCAGTTCGTTGAGAAGGAGCTGCCGTTCATAAAGATGTTCACTCCTGAGACGCTTTCGATTCATCTGAAAGAGGACACGATTCCGCTTGCGAAGGTGGGCGGGCCGGGGAATGTGACGCTCATCAAGCTGGCTGAGAAAAAAATGAAAAGAGACGAGCTCAGGGAGATGGCAAAGGAGATAATCGAGGCTGCCAAGAGAGGGGGAACCGACACTTACATCGAGATTGACCGGAAAGGGGCGACTGTGATTCAGCTGCGCGAGTACCGGATTGCGATTGCGAGGCCCCCCTTCTCAGACGGGATTGAGATTACGATTGTCAGGCCCATCTACAAGGCCTCGCTTTCCGACTATGTGCTATCGGACAAGCTGAGGAAAAGGCTCTCTGACAGGGCTGAGGGGGTCATCATCTGCGGCCCTCCGGGTGCGGGCAAGAGCACGTTCACAGCTGCGCTTGCAGAGTTCTACCTTGAGAAGGGCAAGGTTGTGAAGACCATGGAGAGCCCGAGGGACCTTCAAGTGGTGAGCGAGATAACCCAATACGCCCCTCTCGAGGGAAGCTTCGAGAAAACCTCTGATATCATCCTGCTCGTGAGGCCAGACTACACGATTTACGACGAGATGAGGAAGACAGATGATTTTGTCATTTACGCGGACATGAGGCTCGCGGGAATCGGCATGGTCGGAGTTCTCCACGCGAACCAGCCCATCGATGCGATTCAGAGATTCATCGGCAGGGTGGACCTGGGGCTCATACCGCAGCTCGTTGACACCATTGTGTTCATAAAGGGCGGGAAAGTGGAGAAGGTCTATGAGCAGAAGTTCCTCGTGAAGGTTCCCACCGGGATGGTGGAGCAGGACCTCGCAAGGCCAGTGATAGAAGTCAGGGATTTCGAGACAGGGGGGCTCGAGTATGAAATTTACAAATTCGGGGAAGAGACCGTTGTCCTGCCGATAACCGCCCATGCCGGCCACTCGAGAGCGGATGACAAGGACATTGAGAAGAGGCTTTACCAGGCAATCTCCAAATATGTCCGCGACTTCCAGCTCGATGTGTCGGGCGGAAGAGCGATTGTCTATGTGCGCTCGAAAGACTTGGCGAGGCTGATTGGGAGAAAGGGCGAGACTATCTCGAGGATAGAAAAGAAAGTTGGGGCGAAGATAGATTTGAAGGGAATCGACTAGCTAGCGCCTTCCGCGCCCGCTGCGGTTCCCATAACCGCCGCTCCTGTTGCTCGGGCCGCCGTAATTCCTTCTCGGCCTCGAATCCCAGCCTTGAGGACGGCTTCTCCTCGGTTCCCAGCCAGGGGGCAGCGTGCTTGTCCTGTGCTCTCCGCCCTCGCCTGGCTTCCCATGCCATCTGTCCGCCTCGTCTTTTCTCTTTGGGATGTCAAGCTTCTCCTCCTCCATAGTGATTCCGCAGTCACGCTCGATTGCACCGAGAAGGCCGAGCTCGTCTGTGGCGACTATTGAGAACGCAACGCCCCCTTTCCCGGCTCTCCCTGTCCTCCCTACCCTGTGGGTATAAGTAAGGGGCTCTTCCGGGATGTTGAAGTTTATCACATGCGAGACGCCCGAGATGTCGAGCCCTCTTGCCGCCAGGTCAGTGGCAACGAGGGTGTTTATCATCCCTTTCTTGAACTTTTCCATGACGAAATCGCGCTTCCTCTGCGTGAGCCCGCCGTGGAGCGGCTCTGCCTTGTAACCGGACCTCAGCAGGTCCCCTTGGAGCCTGTCCACGAGAAATTTCGTCCTGCAGAAGATGATTGTGTGGGTGGGCTTGTGCAGCCGCAAGTAGGCGAATAGCGCCCTGTAGCGGTCCCTGAAATCGACCTGCACGAACGTGTGCTTTATGTGCTTGATTGTTATCTCGTCCTTGCTCACTGCAACGAAGTGCGGATAAAGCTGGTAATCCTTGGAAAGCTGCAGAATCTCTTCGGGCATTGTCGCCGAGAAAAGCATGGTCTGCCTCTGCTTCGGGACGTGGGAAAGAATCGCCCTTACATCGTCTATGAAACCCATGTCCAGCATCCGGTCGGCCTCGTCAATGACTACGCAGGAAACGTTTCCCAGTTCCAAGGTCCCTCGCTCCAGGTGGTCGAGAATCCTCCCCGGAGTCCCCACGACTATCTGCACTCCCTTCTCGAGCTTCTCAATCTGGACGTTGATGCTCGTGCCGCCATAAACCGGCAGTATTCGGCCCTTCATGTACCTGCCGATTTTCTTTATCTCTTCGCTGATTTGAACTGCGAGCTCCCTCGTCGGGGCGAGAATCAGCGCCTGGGTGTCCCTTGAGTTTGGATCTATGGACTCGACAAGGTAGATTCCGAAAACCGCGGTCTTTCCAGTCCCTGTCTGCGCCTGCCCTATCACGTCCTCGCCCTGGAAGACGAGGGGAATAGCTTCCCTCTGGATGTCCGTGGGCTTTTGTATGCCCATTTCCGCCAGGGCCTTCATTACCTCGGGCCTGAGGTTAAAACTCTCAAAATTCTCCATTCTATCTTACTCCTTTCGCGAAGCAGCAGAATTAGTCCTCTGTCCTTCACGTTTATTGTTTATGAGATAAATATGGCATGGAAGGATTTTAAACCTACGCACGAGGGAAAAGACCCGGGAGATGGAAAACGATTCGGAACAAACCAAAAGGAAAACGCGCTCCCTCGAGGGAGTTCGAGTTTTTTCCGAGAAAATGGGATTTGGTTAAACGTTCGCTTTTAACAAAGTTTATTAACCTGCTTTGGGATAATACTCTACTATTTCTTAGGGAGCTTTGTGGGGGAGAAAACATGGGGGATAAGGTTAAGCATAAATCAGGACATAAACAGCATGGGACCAAGAACCCTGGAAAACTGCAGAAAAAAGTAAAACCATTGCCCCAAGACTGGATTAGAAGGCACAACCATAACGATGAAAAGAGGGAAAGACGGGAAGGAACTGGAGACCCGCGTGTTTTTGGTGGATCATTAAACCGCCCACCATTGACTGCTGATGAACTTGCAACATTCGAGGTCAAAAGTGACGGGATAACAACCACAACGCAAAGCGAAACCCAACAGTCGATTTCTTCTGTTCTCGGGAAAATCAGAGAAAAAGTCATGAAACTGAAGAGGGATAGCGACGCCAAGCTCAACGAAGCACGAAGAAACCGGAGACCTTGGGAAGACCAGCCAGTGGGTGAGATAGAACAGTGGGTGAAAGCGCAAGAGCTCAGAGAAATTGATGTGAAGCTTCTTATGAATCCGGCTTTCCTGATGACAGAAGGCGGACTTGAAAAAATTCCGCTTTTTGCCGGCAAAAGTCCTGAGGAGCAACTAAAAATTGCAGAAAGGATTCTGGGATCTCTCCGTGGGGGAGAACAGCTTTCCCCCGAGGCAACTGAAAAGAGGCGAGAGATTCTAGACAACTCGGCTAAGATGCGCGAATTCCTGGCAAACTTTGCAGAATTCCGTGGAACTGACGTAATTGAGGAAGGCCGGGAGCTCGGGTTGAACCGGGAATTTGTCAAGGCACTCGGGAGACCGGGTGCGGGAGACGTTTCTTTCGAGGCAATCAGGCCGTTCTTGCCAGAGAAAGGGCTCAGCAATAACTTGAGATTTTTGAGGGACAATTACGAGAAAACTGGCAGGTCTAGGTCCGAAATGAAAACTTTCTTTGGTTATGCAGAGCAGCTTAATAGGGACCTCTGCTCTCTTGCGGAATTGGTTGGTAGGGACGTTTATAACGTTGGGGCGGAGTTCGCACTATCAAAAGAAATGGTCGACGCATTCGCAAGGATAAGCGAGGACACACCTGGGAGGAAGATAATCGAACTTCTCCAGCCAGTCCTGGGGGCAGATTTGTCCAAAAGAACCGAATGGATTTACCAGACCTACTTGAATGGAATAAGCTACAGACTCGGGAGAGAACGTGAGCGCGTCCTTAAAAATGAATCCATGGAGCTTGTGAGGACGCTCTGCAAAATGTGCAATGGCGATGAGGCGTTTATGCATGACTTTCTGGGACTTGAGACGGCTCTTCAAAATATGTTTGGTTTCATGCCTGGGGACAGAAGTGGTGTCGCAAACCAAGTTCTTCGGTTTAATCAGGAGGGAGATAATGCGTTCAATGACAAACTTGCGCTCGTTGGCCCGACCTATTTCCTGATGTATATGAACACGAGTGCGAAGGTAGAAACAGTCAGAATGATGAACAACGCGCTGAGTGGATTCAGGGGAAAATATGGAGATCTGGTCGGCAATGAGTATGTAAAACCTGGGTGTCTTGAGGAATTCGGTTTTAAGAAAACTGAAAGAGTTTTTAACTGGTAGCGGTTTTGGCTCCAGAATCCATTATAAATCTCTTCCCCTAAATCCCTTCGATGGAAAGGGTAAGTGTGGATGAATACGACAGGGCCCTTGAGCTGGCCTGCGAAGCGCTCAAGAAAGGGAAGCTCATAATTTACCCCACTGACACTCTTTATGGAATCGGAGCGGACGCGAGGAGCGAGGAAGCCGTGGCTGAAGTCAGGAAAGCCAAGGCCCGGGAGGATAAGCCGATTTCTATTGTCTGCTCCGGGCTCGAGATGATTGAGAAACACTGCGAAGTGAGCGGGAAGAACCGGGACCTGATGACTGAGATGTTCCCAGGGCCGTATACTGCGATTTTGCCCCTGAAAGAGGGATTGGCGGGGAATCTGGGCGGGGGAAAGACAATCGGGGTTCGGGTCCCAGAGTATTTCTTCCTCCTTGACTTGGTGAAGGCGTGCGGGTTCCCGATAACCTCAACGAGTGCGAATATTTCCGGGGGGAAGGAGCCCTGCTCGCTTGAGGAGGTTGCCAAGGAAGTGCTCGGGAAAGCCGAGATTGCCATTGACGGGGGGAAGTGCTTCCATTCTGCGCCATCGACTGTGGTGGATTTGAGCGGGGACTCGCCCAAGGTGCTCAGACAGGGGGCAGGGAAGTTCCCTCCTAAGAAGGACTTTGACCCGAGCGTCATTTGAGGGGAGCAGGTGAGCGTCTGTTTTGAAAATTTTGTATTTGATATTCTCCCGGGGGTTTACGAGCCTGCGGAGGACTCATTCATGCTGGCAGAGCATTCGAAAGAGCTGACCGGGGATTTGCTCGACGTGGGGACTGGGTGCGGAATCCAGGCGATTGTGGCGAGGAAGGCGAGGGCAACTGGGATAGATGTAAACGAAAAGGCAGTTGAGAATGCAAAAGTGAATGCCAAACAAAACAAATCGAGTGCTGTTTTTTTTGATTCTGATTTGTTTGAACAGGTTGAGGGGAAATTCGATTTTATCGTTTTTAATCCCCCTTATTTACCGACCTCCAAGGAGGAAAAGCTGGCAGGACCTGAAAACCTTGCCTATGATGGCGGGGAAAACGGAAGGGAGCTGATTGACAGGTTTATCGATGAGTTCCCGCCTTATTTGAAAGATGGCGGGGAGCTTCTGATTCTGCTCTCGAGCCTATCCGATAAGGGCGAAACTGGAGAAAAACTGAGGGAGACGGGATTTTCGAGCGAGGAGCTTGCGAAAAAACATGTCGGGCTATTTGAGGAGCTGAGAGTGCTAAGAGCTTGGAGGGAATGAGGCGAGGCGAAAGTATGTTGGACGAAGGTTTTTATATGTTATCCCAAAAAAGATAATGTTATCCCTTTTTGGATATGTGGTTGTATGGATGCTGTCGAACTTCTAAGCTATTCCGGTGCCCGGGAGCTATTCCTGACTCTGCGGGCCTACCCCAAAAGGCAGTTCACCATAAACGAGCTTTCGAAAACCGCTCGCCTACCGTTCACAACCACATGGAAACTAGTCAGGAAATTCGAACTTGCGCAGATAGTCGAAGTATCAACGATAGGAAAGAGCAGGGCGGTGGGGTATAAAGAAAGTCCCTACTCTAAACTTGTATCCGACATCCTCAAGATGAGCGTTTCCCCGCAAACTCTCGCCCTGCCTGAGCTGAAGCGCATTCTAAGAGCGAAAAAGGGAGTGCTTGAGGCATATCTTTTCGGAAGCGTTGCGCTGAAAAAAGAGAAGCTGGAAAGCGACATCGACATCGCATTACTTACTTCAAAGAAAGTGGATCTCCCATCGCTTATTTCGGTTATATACGAACAATATGGTGTGAAAACAGTGCCCCTGGAGTTTGACTCCAAGGAGGAGTTTGAGGATTTCCTTCGGGATAAAAAAAAGGTGAGGTTGTTATGAGCGACAGTCCAGAACGCGCGATTGGAGAGGCTGAAAATTGGCTAGTCTCTGCAAAGGATAAGCTCGCTCTTGCTGAGACTGAAGATGTCGCCGCTAACGTGTGCTGCTCACTTGCGATTCATGCAATTATTCGGGCAAATGATGCCGTTACTTTGAAATTTCTTCGCCTGAAAGGAACCCGCCACGATGATGCGCCGGCTATGTTCTCAAAGCTTCTGCAGCAGGGGAAGATTGCAAGCGAAAACCGGCGCTTCCTCAGGCTCCTGCAGAAGGCGATGGTTGATAAGAGCGGGGCTGATTACGGAAAAGGGATGTTCAACTACGAGAAAGCAAAACGATATGTGGAAGACGCTGGAGAGTTTGTTTCCGCAGTGAAGGGGCTGATTCGATGAGTTCGGTTCTGAAGGGGGATTGCTTTGGCTGAATTCAAGATAATTCTTGTCGGAACTGAGTATCCCATTAACCTGGGCTACTGTGCCAGAGTGCTCGCTAACTTCGGCTACCCTGAAATGCATCTTGTAAAGCCGAAAGCGAAAATCGGGAAGACGGCGATAATGCACGCAAAGCACGGGAGAGGGGTGCTGGAGAAGGCGAAAGTCTACGGGACGCTGGAAGCTGCCACGCGGGACTGCGATTTCATTGTTGGCACTACTGGGATAACGAAAAAGGGGAAGGAGACGCTCAGGAATCCCATTAACCTGGAGAAGTTTGCCGGGAAGGCGGAGAAGGAAAGCGCGAAATTCGCAATTCTTTTCGGGAGGGAGGGGACCGGGCTGAGCGCCGAGGAGATAAAGAAGTGCGACTTCCTGGTTTCAGTTCCAACCAGCAAGAGTTACCCTGTCCTCAATCTCTCGCACGCACTCGCCATCGTCCTTTATAGGGTTTCGAGGACGAAGAACTGCGGGTTTGCGAAAGGCGCGAAAGAAAGGGAGAAAAATGAGCTGATAAAGACTTTTTCCGAGCTCACTGACTTCTACAAGCCCCATCTTAGAAACGGGGACAAAATCAAGCTCGCGTTCAGGAGGATGATTGGCAGGTCGATGGTTACCGAGCTCGAGGCCTCGGCCCTGCTCTGCGTTTTCAAGAAAGCGAAAGAGGAAATTAGGGGGAAGAGGAGAAAAGAAAAATAGGGAAAAAAGCTAGCCGCTGCTGGCCGGCTTCTTCGACTTGACTATCTTTATCTTAGAAGGAGTGAGTAGAATCTTGTCGTTGTCTATCCTCGCGATGTCGCCGTTGACCTTGTTCACATACTCCTTCAGGTCCGCCACTATCATCTTGAGCTTCGCGGCGTTCCTCGCCATGGGCGACATGTTCAGAAGGATGATGTTCCTCTGCCTCAGCTCGTCCTCGATGATTTTTATGTCTGCCTCGCTCTCCAGGGCAACGGGCTTCACGTAGAAGTCAGCGGGCTCATGGAGAACGTCGACGTTCTCAAGCTCAACAGTGTCCATGTACTCCTCGATGTCCATGTCCTTTGAGAAGCCGAAAGCCTTTGATAGCTTTTCGAATATGCTCATATTTCCACCTCAGTACTCCAAACGAACATTCAACGTAACAGTTATTAAATCCTATATTATAAATCTTTCTGTCCGGTGGTGCCGTTGCCAGATTCTTTCAAGGAAATTCTCTCCCGAGAGTCAGTGTTCGTCAAGCGGGATGTCCTTTCTCCGCATTACATCCCTGGGAAGCTGCCTCACAGGGAGAAGGAGATTGAGAAGATAATGAGGTCGGTCTCGCCGGCAATTCAGGGCGAGAAGCCGAGGAACCTTTTCATTTACGGGAAGACCGGCACCGGGAAGACGAGCACCGTCAAGTATGTTCTTAACAAGCTCGGGGAGGAGGGTGCGAAAGCCCCCGTATCATTCATAAACTGCAGGATGTACGGGTCGCGCTACAAGGTAATGCAGCGGATGGCGCAGGACCACATACCTGAGCACGCCAAGCCGGGCTACGGAATCTCCTATTTCTACGAGAGGCTTCTGGATTGGATAGAGGAAGACGGGAAGCAGCTGATAGTGGTTCTCGATGAGGTGGACATGGTGAAGGACCTGGACGACCTTCTTTATACGCTCACGCGCTCCAACGACGACCTGAAAAAAGGCGGGGTCTCGTTAGTCGGAATCTCGAACCGCTTGAACTTCAAGGAGAGGCTCGACCCGCGCTCCATGAGCAGCCTGCTTGAAACCGAGATTGTGTTTTCCCCCTACAATTCCAAGGAGCTCGCCGGGATTCTCGAAGCTAGAAGCAAGGCGGGGTTCGCCAAGGGGGCAGTGGACGAGTCGGCGATTAACCTGGCTGCGGCCATTGCTGCCCAGGAGACAGGAGACGCGAGGTATGCGCTCAAGCTCCTGTTCAGGGGCGGGGAGATTGCCGATGAGAAGGGCGAGAGGCCTGTGGCTGACAGGCATGTGGAGGAGGCGAGGAAGAGCGTTGACGAGGGGGTTGCAGCAGATGCCATAAGCACGCTGCCCGACCACCAGCAGATTGTCCTCTATGCGATAGCCAAGCTCACTCTGAGGGGCTCCAGGTATTCCAGGCTGGACAGTGGAAACGGCCAGGGCGAGAACTACCTGCTCTCCGGGGAGGTCTATGAGGATTACGTGGAATCCTCGAAAAAGTTCCACAAGATGGCGAGGAGCGCCCGCTGGTTCAGGCAGTATCTCAATGACCTGGAGATGCTCGGGCTCATAACGATGGTGGATTCAGGGAAAGGCCAGCGCGGGCATACTCGGTTCATAAAGATTGCTTACTCGGCGGAGAAAATAAAGGAGATTGTCGAGAAGCATCTGAGCGGTGAGTAAGATGGCTGGGAAAGACGCGAGGCTGGTAGATTTCCTTTTCGAAGCCGGGATGCTGAAGGACACCCCGAGGAGCGGGTGGCTCACCATCGGGATTAAGGACCCGGAGAGCGTGGCAGAGCATTCGTTCAGGACTGCCCTTATCGGCTGGGTTTTGGCAAAGCTCGAGAAAGCGAACTGGGAGAGAGTCCTGGGGATGTGCCTGCTCCATGACCTGGAGGAGACGAGGCTCGGGGACCTTCATACTGTGAACAGGGTTTATTTGAAGGAGAAAAAGAGCGCCTACGCGGATATTTTCAAAGGCTTGTTCTGCGAGAGCGAAATGAAAGAGCTGGCCCGGGAGCTGAAGGAGATGAAAACCAAGGAAGCTGTGATTGCCCGCGACGCCGATAAGCTCGAGATGGTTTTCCAAGCGAAAGAGTACCGGGACCAGGGGAAAAAATATGCCGAGGACTGGATTAGGAGCGGAATGAGGGGGCTTAGGACTAAGAGCGCGGAGAGGATTGCGAGGGAAGCCCTGAAGAGGGACTCGAGGGAATGGCTGTTTGGGATAAAGTAGCAGTCAACTTCTATTTCTGTCGTTCCAGCTTATTGCTATCAGGAAGAGCGCTGTTGCCGACGCAGTGAAAAGAAGGACCCCGAACCTGGTGGGCCCTGAGAGCAGGCCGTACATGGAAAACAGGAGGGTGCCTGCCGAGACTGCGAGGCCGAGCCAATAGGACCACTCCCGCGTCATCAGTATGCCGTAGCCGGAAAACAGGTAGACGAGAACCTTGGCGCCTTCGATTGAAAAATAGATTGCCTCAGCGGGGAGATTCGCCCCGCTGGCCCTGGAAAAAAGGAATGCCTGCACAAGTCCAATTGCATCCAACGCCGACTTTGCAGCCACTGCCAGTCCGAGAAGCAGGAGCATCGCCCCGGCTGCCATCTGGCGGGTCGTCAAGAACGACCGCTCGGGAATCTCGAGCGAGGATTCGGCCATTGCTTCGAGGCAGTCGAGGCATAACTTGCGCTCACCCACGGTCTCGAGACAATGCTCGCAGAAAAAATTCCTGCAGAACATGCACGAGCCGGCTGCTGCCTGTTCCGGGTGGTTGAGGCACCTCATAGGATCGCGCTTGAGGAGATTACTTGTTATACTTCCTCATGGCCTGCCTTTTCTTCTTCTCGTATATCCTCCTGTGCTTTCCGCAGCTCGGGCAGTAGTAGGCAGTCTGCGTGTTGAAAACCTTTATGTCGTCGGCGCTTCGCAGGTCGGTGCTGTACATGACTCGGCTGTCGTACCGTACTGACTTGCTTCTCCTAATGCTTCGGCCGCATCCTGCGCAAACCATCAGCTGGTCACTTCCTCTTCTGCTTCCCATTAAATCCCTCCTGTGATTGGCCCCCCTTCGGAATCAGCGATGAAACCTCGCCGAGCGGGGTGCCGTCGAGTAAGTAGACTTTGGACTCCTCTAATTTAAAGATTTTATTATTCATCAGTGGCCCGTGAAGGCCTTCTGGCGGGTCCCGGTTTAGTATTGCCCCGCCCGTCAGGGGATTGAACGCCGGGGTGATTATTACGTTGGAGCCTGGCTTCGCGTTGGGATAGTGCTCTCGAATGTTGCTCGAAAACGTCCCTATGCACCAGGCCTTGAGCACGTGCCTTCCGCCCAATGGGTCCGAGAATTCCACGCAGGGATGCTGATGCGCCATCACCACGGTTTTCTGCGACATCGCCTCTGGGGAGGGCCAGGCATGCCCGTGAAAAAAACCGAAATCGCCGAGAACGAAACCGCTGGGGGGGGAGATTTCAACATTTTGGCTTTTCAGGTACCTCCTCAGATTCCCGTCATGATTTCCTGGAGTAACCACCACTTTGGCCCTTGCGGAAACCTTCTCGAAGAAGAGTGAGATGTCGCGTGTCTCTTCCAGTGGCGTGTCTGGTACGTTGTGCTTGACATCCCCCAAAAAAACAACCAGTTCAGGCGAGTAGTCCTCCACTATCCCGAGAACTGAATCGAGCATTTTCTGGGTTTGAGAACCTATTCTGAGCCCTTTCCCAAACAGCTCGTGCTCTAAGCCAATATGCAAATCAGCTAGAACGAGCGCCTGCCCTGCCATGAGCGCGGGCAAGCCAGGTATGAATTTCAGCATCCTAACCCTTTATTCTTACTGCGTATTTGCCCGGCGCCTTTGCCCCGATTTTCTTCGCTATCTCGGACTTCTCTGGGTCGAAGACGACCACGTAGCTGGACCACTTGTCAGTGAGCTCGTTTCCATTGCATCCTGGGCACACGTGGCCTTCAGTTATTATGAGCCTGCAGTTCTTGCATGCCTTGTCAGTCATGTCATCAGCCTCACTTTTTTATCCAGTCGAGCTTCCCCAGGCCCTCTGGCCTCATCGTTAGCCCTGCCCTGGTCTCCGGTATCGAGCCCTTCAGGCTGACTGTCGAAATCTTCGCCCTCACGATATCCCCTTTCTTCAGCATTTTCTTGCTCTCCTTGCCTATGAACGCCGGGACCTTCTTGTCATAGGAGAGGAAATCGTTGGTTATCTGCGAGAGGTGCACCAGCCCGTCGAGCGGGCCCATCCTGACGAATACGCCGAATTCGACCACCTCGCTGACATCGCCCTCCACGACTTCGTTAACCTCAGGCATGAACGAGAGAACGTCGAAATTCACCTTATGGTGGGAGGCGCCGTCCCCGGGAATCACTGTCCCCTCGCTGACGTCCCTCACGTTCCATAAGGAGAGCACTATCCCCAGGTCCTTGTCCACCTTCCGCTCATATTTCTCCCTGAGCAGATGGACTATGGTCGAGTTGAGCTCCGTGGAGAAATACTTCGGAGGCACGCGGACCATGTCAGAGATTGTCGAAACCTTATACATCAAGCATCACCCTTTTTGAGCGTTATTCGAAATCGATTTTTGACCTTCCTTTCAGCACGATTGACCTGACCCCGGCCTCCCTGAGCCTCTTCCTCAGGGCCGCATCGTTGGTGCACGCGAGCGCCCCGGTCGAGGAGCAATAGTCGAGAATCCACTCATCGGCATTTTTCGAGGTCCGGATGACCTTCGCTCCCGCCCCCCTCAAGGTTTCAAGGGCATGGGCAGCGCCCTTCCCCGACGGGCTTTTGCTTCTCGAAAGCCCCTCGAGCTCGGCCATCACCGAGGAGGAGGTCACGAGCCCGTATTCGCCAACGAGGTCCCGGAGCGCGAGCAGGGAGTCCACTTTGAACCTGTATGCGCTCATGAGAAAATTGGCGTCGACTACCAGTATTTGCATTTCGTATACTTCTATAGGACAAGTATTTTAAAGTTTCTCGAGAACCGAAGGCGGTGCCCAATGGTTCATCATAAGTCTGCGAGCCCTGTGCCAGCCAGTGAGCCGTCAGCGATGTGGGCCATGGAATCCAGGGTTATCTTCGCCATATACTGGTTGCGCGTCTTGTCCAATGGTTCCCGGTCGAATTTGTCGGTATTCCTGGCAGCCACGAGGAAATCGTTGACCCGTATGACGCCCTTGTTCATTAAGATGAACGCATTGAAAGCCAATTTGGAATCATCGTTGTCCAACTTACTGCCAAGCCCCTTGACTCCCCTCCAAATTCCGACTAGTTCGGAAGCGATGGCTTTCAGGTGCGGGCTGATTTCCCTCCCGAGCTTTTCAACCACTGACTGGAGAACCTGGTCTGAATCGCCTGCGAGCCTGAACTTGGAGGAGTTGCCGCCCTCCAGGTTCTCGGAGTGCTTGGTGAGGAGCGAGGAGATGGCCTGAGCGTGCGTTTGTATGTGCCTACCGCACTCGGAGAGTGCCGGGTCCTTGGCACTTTGCTCCAGGCCATATGCCGCCGCATTAATCGGAGTCAATGCATTGTTGAGATTGTGCTTGTATGCTGCGAGCACCTCTGCTGCGAGGTCCGCCCTATTGCCGAAGAATGCCATTCTCTGCCCGGGGATATAATCGTATGTCAGTAGTTTCGGGCCTAAATTCGCTTTTTTTGCATCCTCGAGAAACTTAATGGCTGTCTCGCACTCGGAAACCACGGTGTCGAGCTTCTTGTTCGTATCGTCCGTTCCGCGAATGGATGAAAGCTGGACCTTGGCGTCTTGGAGGACGGGCACTGCCTTTTCAGCCAGCGCCATTATGAACTCCTTGGCCATCTCCCCCTCATTCTTTCCTTTTAGGTCCGGGGAGGAGACATCTTGGTAAACGGCGTCTGAGAGGACTACCTCTCGATACCGGATATGGAAGTTTGAGATAGGCATTAATTTTTCCAAAACCAGGTTAATCCTGTCCTTAACCTCCTGGGACTCGCTTGATTTCGGATGTATTATGTTGGCAAGGATCCCGACTGTGTTCATGCAAGCGCCGTAGTGGTGGAAGAGCGTCGCGAATACCTGCTCAGCAGCCTCCTTCCTGATGGTGGCTGGCTGAGGGGCATGAGTTTTTGAGATGTAGCGGGTTATCTGGGGAGTTGTCGCCCGTACTGGAGGAGTTTTCTTTCTCTGCATGTTTGTTTGGTTCCCATGGTCCCCAGTAGGTACGTTTGAATCCTGCATAGAAATTATTTTAACAGGACAAGTATATAATGCATTATGACCGAGGGGCTCGAGCTTGAAATGGGGAAAACTGTCCATGAGAACGCTTCCGTCTATTACGAGAAAGCCAAAGAGCTGAGGAAGAAAGCCGAGAGCGCTGCCAGGGCGATGGAGGATACGCGGAAGGCGATTGAGGGAGAGGAAATGAAAATCTCCAAGACCCCTGTGAGAAAGGCCGTGAGGGTCAAGAGGGAGAAGAAATGGTTCGAGCGGTTCCACTGGTTCGAGAGCGGGGGATTCATGGTTCTCGCTGGGAGAGATGCGAAGCAAAACGAGGAGCTTGTTTGGAAGCAGCTCGGGGATGAGGACCTGTTTTTCCATGCGGACATCCGGGGAGCCCCGGCAACAATTTTGAAGAACGGGAAGAGGGCCCCGGAGAAAGTGCTCAGGGAGACTGCCCAGTTCGCCGCATCCTACTCGAGCGCCTGGAAGGCTGGGCTCTCGAGCGTTGATGTGTATTCTGTGGAGAAATCTCAGGTCTCAAAGGAAGCGCAGGGCGAGTATTTGGGAACCGGAAGCTTTGTCATCTCCGGCAAGAGGAACTGGTTCAGGAACACCGAGTTGGGGCTCAGGATAGGAGTAGATGAAGTGGGATTAAAGTCTGTTCCCTGCTCCTCGGAAATCAAGCTCTCCAAATCAATCTCCCTAAAGCCCGGAGACAAGGAAAAGGGCGAGGCCTCAAGGGAAATCGCAAAAGACCTCGGGGCCTCGGTGGATGAAATTCTCTCCGCCCTTCCCTCAGGGAAGTTCGAATGCAAAAAGGATTAAAACAGAACAAGGAAAATGGTTCTGGTGGTTGCATGATTATTTTCGGCTCAGAGCAAGAAGAGTATCTCGGCCTATGGAAGAACCCGTTCATTCTCTACATTGCTTTGGTGGTCGGGCTTTCGCTGCTCTCATTCATTTCTTTTGACGCTTACCTGGAGGTCTCCGGGCTCTCGGGGATCTCGACGCTGATTTACCTCGGGGTTGCGGCGTATGTAGGTTGGAATGCCCGCAAGAAGGGGATGGGGACCTGGAATGCAGTTTTCGCAGGCTTGGCGCTGGGGTTTGCCATAGGCGCTGCTGACATAATCGCCCACATGGCCCTGCTTTACTTCAACCCAAATTACGCGGCCACGTTCGACCAGCTGATACAGAGTGTTATTGCAAACTCCGTTTCATCCGGAAGCCCGATGACCTGGGATGAAGCGTGGGTTTTCGTGATGATATTCGTACTCCTCCTGAATTTGGTGATAAGCGCGATAATTCTCGGGTTGCTGGCAGGCGCTGTCTCGCTCGCAGTTAAATATTTGGCTTGGAAACCTGCGGAATCGGGCGGGGCGGGTAAGATTGAGCGGGAAAGGAATAAGCCGGGCAAAAAGTTCAGGAGGAAAAGGTAAGCTGATGAAAGAGGCCATTCTGTACCAGAAGCTGCCGGAGAAAAAGGTGTCCTGCTCGCTATGCTCCAGGAGATGCACGATTCCCGAGGGAAAGCGGGGCTTTTGCGGAGTGCGGGAAAACCGGGGGGGGACGCTTTATTCGTTGGTGTGGGGGAGGCCCTGTTCTTACGCAGTCGACGCCATTGAGAAAAAGCCTTTTTTCCATTTCTTCCCAGGAACCTCCGCGTTCTCGCTGGCCACAGTTGGCTGCAACTTCCGCTGCATCCACTGCCAGAACTGGCGGATAAGCCAGGCGAGGGAGGTTTACGGGGAGGAATTGAGCCCTGAGCAGATTGTTAGGATGGCGAAAGGCTGCGGGGGGATTGCTTACACCTACACCGAGCCGACGGTTTTCATGGAATACGCCCTCGACATCGCGAAGCTGGCGAGGGGGAAGGGGATGTACAATGTCTTCGTGACTAATGGGTACATGACCCCTGAAGCTGTCGGGGAGATGAAGCTCATTGACGCGAGCAGGATTGACTTGAAGTCGATGAGGGACAAGTTCTACAAGGAGATTTGCGGGGCGAGCCTCGAGCCCGTCCTAGAGTCCATAAGGCTGCTGCACAAGAAGGGGCACGTTGAGCTGATTAACCTGGTGATACCTGGAAAGAACGACGGCGATGAAGAACTTCACGAGCTTTCGAAGTGGGTCGCTGACCTCGACCCGGACATCCCGCTCCACTTCACCGCCTATCACCCGGCGAACAAGCTGAACTCGCCCATGACTCCGGCCAAGACCATTGAAAGGGCGAGAAGGATTGCCCTGGAAGAGGGCGTGCACTTTGTGTACGTGGGCAACATTCCCGGGCATCCTGGCGAGAACACATATTGCTACAATTGCGGGCAGATGCTTGTTGAGAGAGCCGGGTTCTCGGTTTCTAAGTATGGGCTGGGAAAAGAGAAACGGTGCCCCAAGTGCGGGGTAAAAATAAGGGTTGTGGACTCGTTCTAACTTTGCCCCATTAGGTCGGCATCAGGGACTTGAACATCGTCTTCAGGCCCCACTGCGCTGCGAAGAATATTACGAGCGCCGCGGTCATGAAAATCGGGATGTACCTGAGGGCCGGGTTGAGCTTTCCGTGCCTTATCTGGGCGAGCACGAGCGAGCTGAAGAACGTGGTTACGATTATGCATGCGGTGGCAAAGTTCTTCATGTCCTCCCCGGTTATTTTGCTGTCCTTGTCCTTGGCGCCGCCCATCTTTCCCAGGAAGCCCGTCGCCCCTGAAGGAAGCTCGTTGGGGTTTATGGATACGCGCGACGAGATGGTTTCGGAAAGGTCCGTGTAATAGACGGATGTCGCGAACAGCAGCGGGGATGCGATGACGCAGCTGAAGACGATGAATATGGTGTACATGAGGGTGAGATTCATGAGCTCTCTCTTCAACTGGGTTACGTTGCGCATGTCCTGCCCGACCTCGTAGAGCAGGGACGCCATCTGGCCTCCGAGCGAGTTGCCCTCGACGAGAAGCCTCACTGCGCGCTTGAGCGTGGTGGAGCGGACCCTGTTCGCCATCTCGACCATGGCCTGGTTGAGCGATGCGCCTCCGAATGTCTTTGCGCTCATGCGGCGTATCTCTTCCTCGAGCGGGCCGAACTCCGGCTTGGCAGAGGCCATAACGGCGTTCTCCACAGTCATGCCTGCCCGGATGTTCGCGGATATCATGAACAGGGCATCCGGGAGAACGTCCTCTATTTTCTTGGCCCTGTTGTCGGCGGTTATGTAGAGGAACACAAAGAACAGCGACTCTATGATGAGCAATGAAGCGATGGCCACGATGAACCCGAGAATGTCGTTCTTGAGCAGAGAGGCTGAAACGAAAAACATGACGACTCCCGCGAGTATCGATATGGTCGCAGATGCCCCGAGGTAATGGCGGGCGTTCATCTCGAAATCCGCCTCTATGAGGAGCTGGTTGCATAGCGCCGTGACTGGCTTTGGGAACAGCAATGAAAGAATTGTGAACACGTTGCTGAGCGGGTTTGCCATCTATTCCACCATCGGTCTCCTTGATTTTACAAAATTGATAAAGAACATTTGGAACAGGACAAGAAACACTATGACTCCTGGAAGCACCAGCATCTTGGGCATGGATATGCTCAGGAAGGACAGTATAATGGCGGCGATTGTTATCCCGAGCGAGGGGATGACTACTGCGAGCATCATGTACATCATGGTCCAGGGATTCAGCTCCTGCCCGTACCTCCTTATGTCGTCCATCTTCTCGCGGGTGAGCTCGTCTATCATATCGGAGAGGCTGACCGCGATATCGGACCCCACGGTCAGGGAGTTCGAGATGTGCCAGAGGACACGCCTGAACTTGAACGAAGAGTTGCGCTTGCTCGCCTCGTTGAGGGCCTCGGATTCCGACACCCCGACGTTTATGTGCTCGACGATGCGCTTGAATTCTATGGAAACCTCGCCGTAGCCCTCGGTCACGCTGCTCATCGCCTGGAAGAGCGTTACTCCTGAACGAACCTCTATGAGGAGCTGCCTCAGGGCCGGGATGAGGTTGTTGTCCATGGAGCGCACTCTTTTCGACGCGTTGACCTTGGGCATCATGAGGACGGAGAAGAAGCTCGCCGCCCCGACTATGACGCAAACTCCCACTATGAATATTGTTATGTTCTGCTTCGCCAAGACGCCTATGAGCGAGAGCGCGAGACCCAGTATCACGACGTTGCTGACTGCAACCAGGAAAGCCGCTGCGCCGTACTCCTTCGGGGACATCTTTATGTCCGCCTGGATTAGGTCAATCTTAAGGCCCGGGTTTATGGCGCTTACGATGCTCCCTATGCCTATCATCTTCTTTGACATTGAGAGGACTATGGGGACCGGCAATATGCTGAATGGTATTCGCATCATTTCAACGCCTCTCCTAATCCTCCTTCTCCTTCTTCTTCTCCCTCTTTATAAGCGTGCTGAGCCTGTTGAGCTGCTCCTTCCACTCGTCCATGTCTAGTTTCTCGTCCTCTGTTTTTTTGGAAGTGGCGGGCCTTTCCTCTGAGTCCTCTGGCTCGTCTATCTGCTCGCTGACTACGCTTTGTGCAGGCGCCTTTTTAAGCAATTCGGCGGGCTTGACCTTGCCGCCTATCATCTCGACGACTTTTTCCCTATCCCTGTAATAGAGGGCTACAATCCTTCCGGCGTCGTTAATCGTGAATATGGAGTTCTTTACCATATAATCGATGATGGATTTTTTCTCGGCGAGGTCCGCCTCCATCTCCCTCTCGTTCATTCCGCTGTATGACAATATCTCCTCGGTCACGCGCTTGTGCTGCCCAATCTTGTCCAGCGAATCATTCTTCGCGTTCCAGCGGTAGACTACGTTGACGTCGGCATACTTGCCGCTCCTGCCGACAACCTCGGCCACTTCGAATGTGCGCCTCACTCCCGTTCTCCTCTGCCGGTATTGCACGAGGATTATGTGCACGGCCTCGAGCATGTTCTCGGGGAGGTTGATGGGCGGGGTGGTCATCCTGTTCTTCACCTGCTCGGCATTGTCGGCATGGAGCGTCGCATAGACCGAGTGGCCCGTGTGCATGGCCTCGAAAAGCACCTCTGCCTCCTTCTGGCGCCTTATCTCACCGACGATGATGCGGTCTGGCCTCATGCGGAGGGCGTTCACCATGAGGTCGAGCATCGTAACTTCCCCTTTGCCCTCCGGATTCGGCAGCCTGGTGACCATTGGCGTCCACTGGAGGTATTCGGGGAGGAGTATCTCTCTCGTATCCTCTATGCTGATTATGCGCTGGTTGGGCGGGGTGAATAGGAGCACTGCGTTGAGTATTGATGTTTTACCCGAGGCGGTTCCTCCGCCCACTATGATGTTCATCTCGTACTGCATGCAGAGCCAGAGGAGCGCTGCCACTTCGGGGCTCATCAAGCGCATCTCCGGCGTGAGCAGCTTCGTGATTGTCCAGGGATTCTTTGCAAATTTCCTTATGGTCATCGAGTTTCCCTTGTTGGAAATGGGGAACAGGATGGCATTCACACGCTCTCCTGACTCGAGGTGAGCGTCGAGCAGCGGCTGCAGGTTGGATATCTGCCTGCCGACCCTCCTTGCGACTATGGATGAGTAGTTGGCAATCTGCTCCTCGCTGTCGAAAACGAAGTTGGTCTTCAGCCAGCCGTGCTTCTGGTGGTAGACCCACATGGGCTCCTTCGCAGAAGTGATGCAGAGATCCTCCAGGTATTGGTCCTCGAGAATGAGCTCCATGTCCCCGAGGCCTATGAGGTCGTGGGTGAGCTTTCCGACCAGAATCTTCCTAGTCTCGTCGCTTATCTCCGCCATCTGGTTTTTCACTAGCTCGTTTGATTTTTCTATGAATTTGTTCTTGACCGAGTCGAAGGCCTTTGTGTCCAGCATCTCCGGGGTCCTGAGGCCGACCTCCTCGACTATCCTCTCGCGCAGCTGCTTGAGGGCCGCCTCGGTGGCCTTGTGGAGCTTTATCTGCTTCAGCTCATAGGTGTCGACGAACTCGTTCTCGCTCCTTACTATGTCTACCTCTGCCGGAACCCCGTCGCACACTATTTTGTATTTGTCAAGGATCTTCATTCCATTGCCTCAATTTCTTTTGCCGAACAGGCCCCCTAGTTTGAAGCCTCCTGGCTTCGGCTGCTCCGTCCTCTCCGCCGAAGAGCCCGATGACCTGAATTCGCCGACCCGCCTGTGGAATTCCTTGAACCTTTCCTGGAGCGTCTTCGAGTCGTTGACGACCTTCTGGTCCGAGACGGTGATTCTGCTCTCGAAGTCCTTGGCTATCCGCTCTATCTCCTCAGCCTGCCTGAGGGAGCCGGGATCCTTTCCGTTCCTCTGCTTAATGGCATGGAGCGTTCCCTCCGCCTCCACCATCCACTGGGAAACATCCCTCTCGATGGATTTGTAGTCGGACTCGAATTTCTCTATGTCCTTGTTTATCATCGAGCCGAGGTTCTTGATTCTCTCAACGTCCTGCCTCAGCCTATCGACCTCCTCGTTCTTCGTCTCCAGCTGCTGCTTGGATATGAGCTCGGTCTTTCCCGAGTCGATGAGCGCGTACTTGACCTTTATCATCCCGCTCTCCTCGAGAATGGCAGCGAGATGCTCCACCTGCGCCGGGTTGAGGGCAAGGGAAACGGATACCTCTGTTATCGTAGTCCTGCCCTTGCGCTGGATGAAGTCCAGCACGCGGTCGATGACAGTGCTCATTTCCTTCTCTTCGGCCATCGTATCATCCTTTCCTAAGCACCTATGGCGGCTCAATCCTTCCCCTGCACATCCCGGTTTCGGTGTGTATTACATCGGAGCGCGGGGAGGTGTAGTTTATGGCGAGCTTGGTTGTGAAGACCAGGTTCATGTCCCCTGGTATCTCCATGGTCCCGTTAACTATGAACCGCTGTCCCGCAGTCATGTTAAAGGGAAACGCAGTGGCGTTGACTGTGCATGTGCCTGACCCCACCGGGCACTGCCAGACGTATAACTGCGGGCTGTCACCAAATCCGATGGGCACGTCGTTCCCGTCCTGGTCCTTAAGCGTGATGCCCGAAACAGTTATGTTGGTGCCCCTGTTGTTTATCATCTGGAATATGATGACTGAGCGGGTTTCCGGGGAATCAGGATGGGGGGTTACCTTGAAGTCTGGTATTCCAAAGCTGGAGAACATCCAGCACTCATTGGAAACGTTGAAAAAATTCGCGTCGAAAACCTTCAGGCTCATCAGCAAAAGGACTATTATGCCGACTATGAGCATCGCCCAGCCGTAGGTCATGAGGTACTCCATTCCCGTCTGCGCCTTGCCGGCTTTCCAAATTTTCATATCAATCCGCTCACGGACATGGTTGAGTTATTTTGTAAATGGCAGCGTGGTCATTATCCATCTTGAACCAGTTGTTGGGGTTGCTCGTTATGATGGTCACGCCGGTGCCAGGGTCCACGGGAGTGCCTTCGTAGGTGATTCCAGTAACGTTGCACCCCTGGAAGAATGTCGAGTTGAAATACAGGTGGTCGACCATGGTCGAATTCGGCCTCACTGGCATGCCCTTGGGCGCGCTTTGGACAAGCTCATAGAAGTTAACGAAGCTCTCGATGCCCATGTTCGGGTATTTGTTGGTGCAGTTGTGGGGAACGTCCTTGGTGCTGAGGCATCCCTGAAGCCGCTCCATGAACGATGGGGCCTCGCTGCTGTTCGTGTACCAGCTTTCGTTTATCATGTAGGAAAGCGAGGTCGTGTCGTTGATGGTCATGTTCGCCTTCTTTATCTTCCTCTCAATCGACCCAAGCGTGTTCAGGGGGTAAATCGGGTCGGTGAAGCCTTCGATGGGAACGAGGGTCGTCGCATTGTAGATGCGGAAGAGCTTCATGTTCCCGCCCCTGTCGGTGATGTTCGCCTGGAGCTCTATGGAGAAGTTCAGGGTGAACGGGTCTGAGTGGTTTATCTTTAGGTTCATCACCGAGATGTTCGCGATGAATCCGTGGTTTGCCCCTATCAGCTCAGTGGACCTAATCCAGTTGGCGAACGAGCTGTCCATCATTATCGGAGCCGAGGCTCCGTTCGAGTAATTATTCAGGAGTATCAGGTGCTTCAGCTCCCCATCGGAATCGTTGACTGTCCGGCCATAGGTGTCGGTGTAGTCGATGACGGCGACAATTGCCCTTTTTGAAGCAATGTCAAGAACGCGCGGGACATCAAGGGCTATGGAGTCCGCGTAGTTGGCGAGCTCTATGCCCTCAAATTTCACGGTCATCTGCTCGCCCTGGGTCTGCACCGCGCCCATGTAGCTGGTTATGTAAAGCACTATGGGCGCAAGAAGGGACAACACCATCAAAGAGTAAAAGATTCCTGCCGAGGCCATTCTCAATCACCGTGGATTACCCACGCCACTACGCCCATCTCTATCGGTCCCCAGAGGTATGGAACCTCCGTAACTGATGATACCCTAATCAATATGTCGGGTGAAAGCTCGACGTCTATTGGGTTGCACTCCGACCCCGACCACTCGGTCCCATCACAGGTTAGCGGCCCTGGTCCCGAGTATCTGCTCGAATCAAAATTTATGTAGTCGAGAAGCCTTATAAATGCATCATCTATGGAGTTATATTCCGGGTGCAGGCGAGGGTCGGAATAGCCCGGGCCAGTCATTTCAACGTGCGTCGGGTCGAAAGTTACTCCTTCTACCCCATAGCCAAGCAGGATGGTCTGGTTCCCATCCTGCACCCCGTCCCCGTTAAGGTCATAGTAGATTGTGACGTTTCGGCCGACTGCCAGGTCAAGAACGCTTGAGAACGGGACCGATGCCTGGAACCTGGCCTTGTAGATGACCCTGTTCGCAGTCGGGCATTCCTTGCTGTTGTTATTCGCCGCTATTCCAGTCGTAACATTTATGTAGTTGGTTTCGTTGGACTTTAGGAGCCCGGACGGGAACCTGACGATGAACGGGTCCCCGAGTTTGGCGTATGGAGTTAGGTATGTGGAAAGGTTGAACACGTTTCTCCACTGATTTCCGGTGTTGCTTGACCGGACCGTGACGTTGTGGGTCCAGTAGTTGGAAGAGTAGGAGGTGACCCGCGCCTCGTAAGGCTCGAACCACTCCGGGATATAGAAGCTCCCGGAACAGTTCCCGAGAGGGTCGGTCTCCTGTATGATGGATATGTCCCTGTAGCCGAGCGGGGGCACGTCATACTCGAAATCGAACTCCAGGTAGGACTCGGGGTAGAGCGTCGTGCTGATGTTGCCCTCGAGGCTTATCTCCTGGGTCACGTTTGCGATTGTCCGTATCTTGTCGCCCAGCATCATATAGATTAACTGGAGCTCGCTTGCGTTGCTGCTCACATAATATGTGCCGTTCCCCGCATCAGCAATTCCCTTGAGCGTGCAGTTGGCATTTGTGCAGTTCACAACTGGCCCGAAGCCCACGGCATCTACGGTGAGATTCAGGACAGTCTGGTTTGTGTAGTAGGAACTCCAGATTGCGTTGTTGACTGCAGCATAGCAAGAATCGATTCCCGTGTCCAGACAATTCCTGGGGCTCGTACCGTTGCAGCAGGCATATCCGATGGTCTCGGTTCCGTTCCAGACAGGAATCGACCACCGCAGTATTCGCCCGTTATCGCCAGCGGCAAAACCCAAGGTGGAGTTCACCATATCGGATGTACGGAGCGCACTTGTGGTCGGACTGTACCTCTTGTCCCACTCCCCGTTGTCCCATTCGCTTATGTTCCCATTGGCGCCCATCGCGTAGCCGAGAGTGCCGTTTACGAAAAGGCCGGAATAGTAATTTATCGCTGGGGCGGGTGCGCTGTCCAGGGACCAGGAGGTGCCATCGAATCTGATTATCCGTCCCGCATCTCCAAACGCGTAGGCCCTATAAGTCGAGTTATCCACGAAAGCCAGTGCCCTGAGCGTGTTTGCAGTTGGGGAGGCCATGGCAGTCCAAGTGGGATATGTCCATTGGTAAATGACACTCCCCCCGCTTGCTCCTGCGCCCACGATGAAGCCCTCGTTCCTGCTCTCGTTGATTCTCACAGCATAAAGAGCGCCTGCGCCTGCTATTGGGTTGTATAGATATGACCAAGTGGCCCCGTTCCAGACGAGAACCCGTCCGTTGTCTCCGACTGCGTATGCAAGAGTGCCGTTAACTACGAAAACGCTTCTGAGTGTGCTCCCGCATCCTCCTGGTTGAGTATCCGCAGCCCATGAGCCGGTCCATTTTCGTATGACGCAGCTGTCCCCGACTGCGAAGCCAAGTGTGCGGTTATAGAGGTGCACCGCCCGGAGAATGGTGGCTGGGTCACTCTGGAGAGACCATGATACGCCGTTCCAGGCCAGCACCCTTCCTCCCCCAGAGGGGTTTCTGCCTACTGCGAAGCCGAATGTGTCGTTCAGGATGTCCATGCCATAGATTGCGCTGGTGGTCGGGCTCGTTTCCCCGCTCCACCAGTAGCAGCTGCCAACCGGGGTGCACCGATATCCGGCTATCCCGTCGCTCATGACGACTATGAACTTCTTCCTGTTGATGCTTGACTGCG
Source organism: Microcaldota archaeon (assembly GCA_041305385.1). Lineage (GTDB taxonomy): Archaea > Micrarchaeota > Micrarchaeia > Burarchaeales > JAKAKT01 > JAKAKT01. The sequence goes on from JBFYLO010000030.1 coordinate 51,531, forward strand.
CCTGCAGGATTTCGCGCGCCTTGTTTATGGCGCAGCAGATGCATGTGCCGCCATTAGCATCATAGTCTTCTATAGTTTCGTTTAGATACAACGCATCGGTAGACAGCGAAGTGTTTGTCGCAGAAGTGCTAAATGAAACGAGAGCCACCCTGTTGCCTGTGGAGCCGTTCAGCACTATGCTTATGAACTGCTTGTCAAGGCATTTGGCAAGGGCGAGGCGCTGGGTGTTTCTCTGGGTATACATGCGAGAATCAGAGCAGTTGTTGCTCCATTCGCTTCCGTCTGTATCATCATCATAACCTATCCTCCAGTCCATGCTCCCGGAAACATCGGTGATGAGCACTATGTCCGCTATGCCGAGGCCCCCGCCAGTGAGGTTCGCGCCTGCAAGAAGCCTGAGCGGGACTGTGACCTGGCTCAGGTTCCCATAGTTGAGGACCGAAGAGAAGTTTATGTCCTGTATGTAAATCTCTTGTATGGCGTCTGTGCCGCTGGCCTCATAAACAGTCTTGTTGGCAACCACCATGGTCGTGGTGTAGTTGTTTAGGAGGCGCAGGTAGGCGGTTATTTGCTTCAGTTCCCCTGGCACGTAGAAGGAATCATAGAGGTTCACTAGGCCATCGATGCCTGGGAAGTAGTAGCGCTCTGACCCAGTCACTATCTCGCCCAGCTGGGAGGTGTCGTAGACGACCTTTATGTATCCGCCGCCGATGTATTTCTTGGTCAGGTTTCCGCCAGTAAAGTTAATTGTGAAATTATTGAAGCCTCCCTTCGATATGTTTCCTATGCAATGGGAGTTTGTGATGTTCCAGGCGTCTGCGGAGAAGTTCCCGCCGCTTTTGTTGAATTGCCCGCAGTACTGCCCGTTTATGGACATGGTGAAGTTGTCGCCTGCATCAACCTCCATGTAAATCAGCGAGACGTTGGCATCCGAGGGAACTCCCCTGACGACTGCAGTGAGGTTCCCCTCTCCGATAAAACCGCCGAAGAAGAAATACTGCGCCGACTGCTTGCCGAGAATATTCGAAAGGAACGCCCTCGCGGTGAAGCCAACGTGGGGCTTGCTCTTCATGTAGCCGGAGACCATGCGCCTGCTCACTGTCACGATTCTGCTGTCGGGGTCCAAATGCGAAGTGTTGGAGAGCGTATCGTTGTGGACCGTGAACGCCCAGTGGACGCTTTCCGGAACCATGTGCGTCAGTATTGCATTGGTAAGGTTTCTGGCGGCTTCGGTGTCGTTCGACCTGTTGAGGGACCACAGGGCGCCATCCACCTCCAGGATTGTGTTGTTGAGGTCCTTGTCATTCACATAGCCCGCGTAGTAAAGGTCCCTGACCTGCTTCTCGCTCCAGATGTCAGAAAGCCTGAGCCTAGCCAGCATTCCAATCATGTCGCCGGCTTGCGAATAGATGGATTCCTGCATCAATTCGGAAGAGACTGACTCCAGGGAGACGAGGGTGAAGAGGTAGACTACGGACATCAGTATGAGAAGCGCGAAAATCGAGTCGATGGTAAAGAAAAATCCTCTCATTTTATCCAAGTCACCACGCCCACATCAACTGGACCGTACATATACGGGACTTCGTTTATAGCTACGCTCCGCATTATTATATCCTCCGTGATTTTCACATCTATCGGGTTGCACTGCGAGCCCGGGGCCTCGGGTGAACCGCTGCAGGAGTTGTCAGTTATGAAGTTGAGCTGCCCCATGAGTTCGAGAAGAGTGCTTGCCACTGCATTCGTTTCGCTCTCATGCTCTATGAAGGGCATCTCCACAATCGTCGGATCGAAGGGGACATCCTTGAGGTCCTTGCCCACGGGCAACGTCACGTTCCCGTCCGTGACCCCGTCGCCGTCCAGGTCGTAGTATACCCTTACGTTCCTTCCGGTTATTTCAGGCAGAACAGAAGAAAACGGGACAGAGCCGCGAATCAGCGCCTCGTATATGGCCCTGTTCCTGTTCGGACATGTCGCGCTGATTACGCCTGGCCGTTCGCCCGTGGAAACGTTGACTGTAATCACAGCCGGGGCATTGGAGGTTATCCCTGGATATTGGGCCCCTGGCCCGAGCGGGTCAGTCGGGTCGAACTCTATTACATACGGGTCGCCGAGGCTCGAGAAGCTGTTTCCGAAATATGAGAGGTTGAACACCGGCCAGTTGCCTGTCCCATTGTCAATGGTCACTCCACTCGTCCAGAGGTTTCCGGAGTAGGAGGTTACCTTAACATTCAGGGGAGTCAGCGCAGCAGGCACCTGGAATTGGCCAGAACAGCTCGGGAAGGCATCGGTCTCGACAGTCGTAATCAGGTCCCTGTATTCGAGCGGCTCGGACTTTGGAGTGTAGGTGAACTGCAGGTAGGAGTCTGGGTATAGGATTGTCTGGTTCGCTCCCCTTGTCTCGATGACCTGGTATCTGTAGCTGAGGTTGAGCAGCTGGGCTGCAATCGCCCTGTATGCATCCATGAGCATGCTCGTGTCCCTCGCATCGAAGTATGTCCCGTTTGCGCATAGGGCGGTCCTGTTGAGCGTGTCAGCATCAACATCCGCCCCGAACCCCACGGTGTAGATGATGATTCCGTGGTTGTTGTAAGCGTTGCACGCAGCCTGCACCGTGTCCTCGATTGCGTCGCCAGTCATGCCTGGCCCCATCCCGGCGCATCCGCGGTTCGCCCTGCCGTCGCTCATCACCGCCATCGACCTAATCCTGCCTGGAGGGGATTGGGCAATGAACATGTTGGTTGCCCGGATTATCCCGCAGCAGATGCACGTTTCGTACCACGTCTCGGAATCGTTCACGAAAGCGCTGAGCTCCGTTAAGTCGTTGGTAAAGTCATGCGCATCCACGATGCCATCCGGAAAGAGTGTCGTGTCTGGAGAGTTCGGGCACGGCGGGTCCTTGACCAGGAAGGATTTGGAAGAGGAGCCGGCTGCTGCGGTGAAAGTGATGTCGGATGACAAAAGGGTTTCCCATTTCATGGCCACTTGGGCGGATTTGCCTGGCTCGATTATCGGGATATCGACGGCACCTATTTTTTCCGATTCAGCATAGAACTCGACTGTTCCCCCGTCGCTTGCCCCTTCCCCGTAGTTCTCGAGTGTCGCAGTAAGCCTGAACTTGGAGAGAGAGCCGCAGGCTGCACGGGAGGGGGAAACTAGGAACTCGGAAATCCTCAGCATCGGCTTCTTTTGCGGCGGAGCCAGCAGAACCTGCTTGAGGTGCTCGATGAATGGCGCACCGTGCCCGGCGCCGCTTATGAATATGGTCGTCTGGTTTATGGCGAGGCAATCTGATGGGGGCGGGATGGAGTAATGGCACTGCCAGCTGTCCTCATCGTAAAATGCATCCTCGGGGCCAGTCGCGCCGCCCGCATAGCCCGGGTTTGACCATGCATAGATGTTGTAAAGCGTGTCGAAAGCGAGGGTCGTATACCAGTACGCGCTCACGTTGGCGGACTCCCCTGGCTGCAAGGCAGGCGTGTTGGTCTTGTTTATCCTGTCGCCTATGCCGTTGAAATTAGGCGCGAAGAAGTTCACATCGAAGTCGCGGGGGGCGGGGCAGTTTGCGTTCCTGTTTCGCACAGTCGCGTTGATTTGGACCAGCTCATCTGAAACCTTGGCAGCACTGATGTTCGTCACTGCGGTGCGGACCCAGCTGTTTTCGAAATATGACCAGAAGTAGTTGTCAGTGGGGCCTCCGTATGCCTCGTGGTTCTCCCAGATGTAACCTTGCCCGGCAGGCGGCCGATGCAGACCAGAGAGGATTATGCTGCCAGTGCTGTTCGGGATGAAATCAACAAATCCGTTTATGTGGAACCCATATTCCGGCTGCTCGGAGACGTGAACCCCGAGGAAAGGATTTATGCCGTCCCATACATAATGGAGGTTTGCCACCTGGCCCCTGTTGAGCCCGTTGAATGTCTGCTGGTAAAGGTTTAGCGAGTTGGTTCCGAAAGTCGTGGAGAAGCCGAAGCTTGAGTTGAAGGGCTGGTATATGTTGCAGGGACCATCGTTCGTTATGTTCATGTCAACAGTGTAATTGACCCCGACCCCGAGCACACGGCAGAATGACCCAATTTCCAGATACTCGGGCGGGTCGTAGTAGGGCGGGGCGCCAATATCCGGGACTACGTGCATTCTCGTTATGTTCAGGTTGGATACCTGCTCCTGGAATATGTAGGTTGCGTTGTTGTTGTCTTCGTTTTCCTCAACGATGACGTTCTCTGGGTCAGCCCAGCCAATCATGCGGAGGTCCTCCATGGTATTCAGGACAATGTTGAAATGCTCGTATGAGGTCGCGCCTTGGGCCAGCCCGTGGAGGGTGTGAGTACCCAGAAGCGTGACCGGAGCGGAACCCCCATAGGGAGTTGAGGAAAGGGTGACGTTGAAATCATCCGTTGTTGGACAGCCTCGGTTGGTAACGGTGACCATAAAATCGAGCGGGACGTTCTCACCGAAGCATATCCCGTGGTAATTATCGCCCTCAGCAGCGCGGCTCGGACTCCAGACATTCATGTGGTTTCCGCTGAACACGTTCATTCCTGGAACCACGAGGTCCGGGTATTCCATGACTTCGAGCATGAGCGTTGCCGTGTTATCGGCCTCGTCGCTTTCAGCCACCAGCCCGTTCGGGGCAGGGGGGTTGTCCACCCAGAGGGTGAATGTTGTGTTTTCGGTGAAATCGTCTGTAATGGTGTCTGCGAATAAGGGTGTGGAGTCGTAGTACCCCAAGAAAATCCCTTGGCTTTCGTTTATGTAGACGGCATTGGTTATTATCTGAACCCCTTCCTGGTAGATTGTGAGGTCGAACGGGTCCACAACCGGGCAGGTGCCAATCCACGCCCTTGAGGTGAACTGAATCGAGTGGACGCCTGCGCAAAGGCCGTCTGGGACCATGGTGAATGTGTTCACTCTGATGTTCGGGCGATGCGGGAACAGGGTGTGTTCCGCCGTGTTATCAGTCTCAATCGACTCTTCGATGAGGTTGAGATAATCTGCAGTTCCCCGGAAGCGGAGCGCCGTATCGTTATCCCACATGTCATAAGCGCCCACAATGCCCTCCATGAAATCCGCGCCTAGCACGATGTTATAGACCACTGTCCCGGATGCGCTGATGTTTATCCTCCGGAAATCGAGGGGCACATAGAGCCTCGTCCCGTTCGGGAAAGTTGTGTCTATCGACAGGTTCATGTCCACGTCCCTGACTTCGATTCCCCTTGTTTCCACGGCTCTTATCGTGATCGTGGTGTTCGAGGCGTTCTGGCAGAGTGTGCCCATAGAAGAAGCTGTGAAGTTGTAGCCATGCCGCGTCACCTTGTAGCTCGTTATATTTGATAGTTTTATGTTCGGTTTGCTGATTTTTATGCTCGCGTTCTTTTTTTGGTTGCATTCGTCGGTTTCGGATATGCTGTTCTCAGGGTCAGCATAGGCCGTGATATAGGTGTTTTTCGAAAGATTGGCAGTCCAGTTGATAGAGACACTGGCCCATTGGGATGCATCTAATCCGGGCACCTCGACGGTGCCTATAGTATTGGCAGGCGTGTTGTTGGCATCAATGGTGCATTGGTCGATGACCGAAGCATTGTAGAGCGTCAGGTTGAACGGGCCGGAGTTTGTCCCACCGATGTTCTGTATGTTTACGGTTATGGTGTAATTTCTCATTCTGCCGGGAATGCCGCTCCCAGGAGTTATGTTTATGCCCGGTATTTGAAATGTGGGGGCAGGGATCCAGAGATCGGATTGAAGGCCCCTTGCGCGGCCCAGGCCGCTGTATTCCACTATGCCGACCCTGTTGTTGGTGCTGTTGAGGACTATCCTGAGGAACTCGTTCGAGGCATTTATGGTGATGTTGATTCTATTCTGGTTCGGTGAAACGCAGTTGGCGAAAATCCTGTATCCGCAATAATCAACGCCTTCTTCTGTAAAAGAGCTGTTGGTTTGACTGCAGCTCTCGCCAGGTGAGCCGCACGAGCAGTTGTCACCCAGGAGACATGTGCCTTTTGTGGGAATGTCGCAGCAGCCCTCCGTCTGGTCCGAGCACCACTGCATGCTGCCGGAAACGTCTGTCACGAGCATGATGTCGCCGGGTGAAGAGTCCACTTGCAGCGTGGCGGCCGGGGTGCCGAGACGAATCGGGACAGTCTTCGAGCTTATTTCAGAGTATATGAGGGACGAGAAGTTGTCATCCGTCAGGCTCAGCGTCTGTGTGAGGGGAGAGCCGGTTAGGTTGACAGGGGTGCGATTCCCTATGTAGAGCAGCATGTCATAGTCGCTCCTCAGGTGCAGCCTCCCGCTTATGCTCGTGATGCTGCCGGGAACGAAGAACGAATCGTAGAGGTTCACGAAACCCTGAATCCCGGGGAAGTTGTAGAAGCGGGTGGTCATCGACGGCGATGAGAAGCTCGAGCTCGCGTATTTTATGTGGATGTATCCCCCGCCGATGTAATCGTCGGTGAGCGGGGGGTCAAATACGAAATCGAGTCTGGTCGGCGTTCCCCGTAAGACCTGGCTTAGGCATGCTGGGTCGGTGATTGACCAGTTGCTCACTGCATAGGGGCCTGCTTGCCTTTCGAAGTGGCCGCAAGATGTCCCGCCAACGTAGAGCGTGAAGTTCCCGCCGAGTGCCATCTCCATATAAATCTCGTTTACTGTTGCATCTGCGGGGATGTTCCTTGAGTACACGGTTATGTTGCCCTGCCCCACGAAACCTCCAAAGAAAACATAATCCACATCATTCCTGAATGTGTTGGAGAGGAACGCGCGCGTGGTGAATCCGTATGTCCGGTTCCCCTTCATGTAGCCTGAGAGGAGCCTCCGGCTCACTGCGCTCATCGGCCTTCCGGACCTCATCTCGCTCGTGTTGTAGGCAGTCTCTATGGTTTCCCCCGTGTTTATCTGAATCGCCCAGTCTAAATTAGGGGGAACTGTTCCGGAGAAAATGGAAGCCACGAGCTTTCTCGCAACAGCGACATTGGCCTGGGTCGTGTTCTCCGCCCAGAGGGCGCCGACCACATCGAGCACGGTTTTGTTGATGTCCTCGGGACCGACTGCATTCGTGGCTATGACTTCCTTGACTACCGGCTCATGCCGGATGTCCCAAAGCCTGAGCTTGGACATGACGTCGATTGTATCCTCGGCGTGGACGTGCAGGTCCTCGTGCATCACCTCGGCTGAGACCGTCTCGATTGAAAGAAGGGCGAAGACCCCGAATATGGTTGCCAGTATCATGAGGCCGAAAACCGAATCCATTGTGAAAAAAACCCCTCGCTTCATCATTTCCATACCCTCAAGGTCATGCCTACGGGCTCCCTTTCTGGGCCCTCAAGAATCGCCGTCCTCCGGACAATCACAACCTGCGACTGGAAGGCGGGAGAAAGGCCGAACTTAAGCTGCTCACCTATTACTGCAACGGAGTCCTGAAGAGGGGCTCCGCCCTCGAGCGAGCCTTCCAAATCCTCTATGTAGTATATTCTGCCGAATCCATAATTCCAACGGCATATCATGCAGCGTGAAGGTTCTCCTTCCTGGGAAACGATTGTTTTAATCTCCGCGTCTCCCGGGTCGGAATAGAGGTACCACCTGCTCGAGCCGAAGCTGACGCCCCTTCCCAGAGAGTCTTTGGGGAGCATGTGCCAAGGGTCAGCGACTTCTCCATCCCCCCATCCGCCTGCCTGGTAGGCCCCGTGGACTGAAAAATTCTCATCGATTACGTTTGCGCCCTCAGCCCCCTGCCCGACCACTACCAGTATGCCGCCGTTCGAGAGAAACTCCTGAAGCCCGGTTATGTTGAGGTAGTCGTTTGTGAGGCCTATCCCCGGGTCGCTCGGGTCAAGGTTCTCTATTATTATAGTGCGGTAGGAGCTCTGGTTCATGACCAGGTACTGGTTGAAGAAATCAACCTGCTGGGCGAGGCCCAGTATGTTGTACCTGTGTCTAGGCGAGTAGGCCCCGAAGCTTCCCCCCGGAATCTGGGCCTCGGCGTTGCCCCAATAAAGGTCCCATACGAGCCCGGAGCCCTCGATTTTTTCGAGAATTCTCGCCCTGTTCCGGTCCCTCGCATAGTAAGCAATCGGACTCCTGACCACCCCGCTCGTGAGGTTGTAGCCGTCAGAATCCACGAAAACAACATCAAAATCGTAGGCCGTGCCGTCGGATTGAAGCATTGAGAGCCCGCCAAGCCTGAGCCTGCTCTTTACATCATCGTAACCCATGCCCATAATGGCAGTTATCTTGTTCAGGGAAAGAACCCGCTCTTCAGTCGCGAGGCCGATGCTCTTTACGTTGGTGGAGTTCCAGTCAATGGGGTTGCCCGGATTTCTCACCAGAAGGTCGGAAACTGAGAGTGAGAGTGTCTGAAGCTCCCTTCTGCTCTCGACATCCCTGACCTGGGCGTCGATGCTGCTCCAGACTGTCACAAGAGTCAGGAGGATGGACACGAAAATCGCTAAGCTCAGGACGAAGTCGATAGTAAGCAGCTGCGCCTTCCTCAAATTATCAGCCCGGGGATATTACAACCTCTCCGTTCTGGTTTGAAATCAGATTGTAACCTACTCTCGGGTTCCCGGTGACGTTTGATGTTATTATCGGCATTATGTAATAGCCACCGGTCCAGGAAATCTCGACAAACTGGTGCGTTGTGTTCACTGAAAGGGAGTAGCCCGTGTGGCTTGCCAGATATTCCGGGATGGAGAACCTGTGGGAATACCCCCTGCCGACTATCACTGCAGTGTTGATCTCGGTGGAGACGACCTCCGCAATCCGCTTCCCGTCCATCTCGGTCCGCTGGGCGTATATCATCTCATCCCTGTCCCTCTCGATGACCATGACAACAAGGAATATGATTATCAATGCTGATATCAGGGCAAACAGTTCTATGGCAGCCTGGCCTTTTCTTCCTTTCAAAACCCCCACCCTCGTTCAAGTCCGGTATGGAACTGCAGCCCTAGCCGCAGTATCCCCCTTCCCCATCTGTTACGTTTATCCAGTTGGAGGAACCTATCTGCACGGCTTCCACTGAAATCCTGTGGGTGCCGGGCGTCTGATGCCTGAGGCACCCGGTGACGTTGCCGAGCGTTTCCTCATAAACATCGGTGACCCCGTCGTAAGTATAGACGCTTATGGAAATCTCGTGGCCGCTCACGTTGGAGCTTGCAACGTTGTCCGGCATGGTAACGTATATGGAGAACTTCGCAGGCGGGCCCTGCACATAGACCGCGTCGGCAGCCTCGGCGATTTTCGTGACAGCGTGCTTCGCATAGGCGACCCGCAGGTCAGCAGTTGTGCTGCTTATGGTGAATGTTGTCTGGGCCCAGAGCACCAGCAGGATGATGAGCATGAAGCCGACTATTATGACGTATTCTGTTGTTATCTGGCCTCGCTTGCTCGCCATGAAAATCATTGGAATCGCCACCTTTATAAAGTTATTCGGTTGGCGTTAAAAAAAATCGAATTCCTCGCACGCGCGCGAAAGAGGTGCGCGATTTCGAAGCCAGTTTCTTATTATCTCTCTTAACGAGCGGAAGAATGGAGCAAATTCAATCTCAACGGAAAGCTCTGGGTACTCCTGGAGTAGAAAGCAACTTTACTTAAGAGTTGTACAACAACACGTCTGCTGCCAAGTTTTCTGATGCGAACTTCAAAACAACGATTGCTTGCTGCTCGGGAATTGTTGATTGTGCACCTTCTTTCCTGGGCCGGAGTTCACACCATATCTATTTGGAAATAGGTGGTGGTTTCGTTGAGACAATGTCCCGTCTCCAGGTAACTTGTGGCCGGATGACTGCACGGTCTTTCTTTCAAGTTTTTTCGCTATCTGTTCCGTAATTTCTGGCACTTTGGCAGGAGTTACATCTTTGAACAAAATCACGTTGGGAGGACGGGTGGCGAGGAGTCTGTCCAATTGTGCGTTAGTGGCTTCACCTGGATGTGTAGAGATTATGAACATTTTGTCGCTTGGATTTATTTCGCGTATTTTGCTTATAACGGCTTTTAAATCATCATTCCCAACTTTCAGTTGCTCATCCAAAGCTATGAGGAAAAAACAGGGGGTTTTCATGTCTGGGTTAGCTTCGAACTTTTTTTGCCGCGCCACTAAATCAATTCCGGTGCCGGAGTACACCGGAAACGTAGTGGTAAAGTTTTCGAAAATATAACTTCCTTGTCCTTTTTGCGTTCCGTCTAGGAAGACCAGATAATTGGAGTCCAACATAACCACCTGCAAGAATTTCTAAAATATTATGCTGAAACAACTTTATAAAGCTTCGTTTTTTGTTGTTAAGCGAGGCATATGCTGGATTCTTTTGGAAAGTGTTTTATTTGTTCGGGAAACAAGCGAAAAGCATGAGAAATTTTGTCCTTCTCGCCGAGAAGCTTGGGGCTGATGAATCCGAAGTCTGCCGCCTCTCAGGCTCCTCTTTTTCAGTTTCGAAAGAGGGCGCCGACGTTGAGACCAAGGAGTTCTCCGCGAGCGAGGGCTATGCCATCCGGGTGCTCAAGGACCGCAGGGTGGGGTTTTCGTATTTTGCAAAAGGAGGGGACGCTGAAGGGGGGATAAAAAGAGCGCTTGCGCTTTCCAAATTCTCCCATGAATCCGGTTTCCATTTTCCATCATCTTTCGATTACCGTGAAGTCGAAACTTTCGACAAACGGGTCGAGTCCCTGAGCGAAGAGGAAGGCGTGCGCATGCTGAAGCAAGGGACCGAGTCAGTCAAGAAGCCTGCCGAGGCAGCGAAGGCAGGGCTCGATTACGGCTCAAGCCGGATGGAGATTGAAAACAGCGCTGGGCTTTCCATCTCGCGACGCTCAACATACATCTCATGCTTCTTCCACTGCACCCACGGGAAAAGCAGCGGCTCGTCGTTCAGGGATTCGCGATTCCTGGACTTCGAGCCTTCTGGAATAGGGAAGGAGGCCTCTGAACGGGCAATCGAAGCAGCGGAGGCCAAACCGCTGAAGACCGGCCCGATGGCAGCTGTGTTCGAGGCCGAGGCCCTCTCATCGCTCTTTTATTCGCTGCTGCTTCCTTCGTTTCACGGCGAGCGCGCCCATAGGAAGGTTTCGGTTCTGCATGACAAGCTCGGGGGAAAAATCTCCTCGGAGGAGCTCACGCTCACCGATGACCCGCTCTTCCGCGGGCCCGGCTCCTCCTCTTTCGACGGGGAAGGGAGCCCCTGCAAGCCCAAGAACCTAATCCGGAACGGGGTAGTCTCGAATTTCCTATTCGACTTGAAGACTGCTGCCCTGGCAAGGGATTCGCTCTCCCCCTCCTCTGGGAACTGCAGGCGTTCCTCATACGGCTCCGAGCCCGGCATCGGGTCAAGCAATTTGGTTGTGGAGAACGGCAATGAGAAGGATGCCCTCGAGATTTGCGGCAAAGGAATTCTCGTCTGCTCGGTTTTCGGCGAGCACACCGCGAATGACCTTACCGGGGAATTCTCGGTCTCCGTGGACAGGGGCTTTGAGATTCGCGGCGGGAAAAAAGGAAAGCCTGTGCGCGGGAATGTGATTTCCGGAAATGTTTTCGAGCTGGTTAAGGGAATAACGGCGATTGAGAAAAAGCAGGAGAGAGTTGGGAGTTTCGTCTCTCCGAGAATTGCTTTTGAGGGAATACAACTTGTGGGGAAATAGACTCTAATTCGGCTTCCCCTGAAGGTTTCCCTGTATCACGTGCATGAAACTCGAACCCGGTATGTTCGGGCTCGAATTGAGCCTGTATTGGATGAACACGATTCCCTTAAATCTCTCAGTCGAGGGCAGGGAGTCTATGAACCCCGAGCCGTCTGCTTGGTAGCATACCACTTTAAGCTCGAATGACTCCCTTGCGAGGACAAACGGCTGACTGGTGCTCGAGACGTGCTGCCCATTGACGGAGGGATAAGTGGTTCCAAGAGGGGCAGACAGAGGATCGTTCCATACTCTATCAACAGGCAGGGCAGTGGAAGGGTTTATCGCTTGGGCGCTGCATATAACTCCTGAGATGACAATTGCATCGTCGAACTGGTTTTTCATCGTGAGCTTGGCCGCTGGGTCGCCCTTCTTCAGGTAGTGGGACTCGCATTGAATGCCCTTTTGGAAGACGCAGATTTCCGGAGGGTTGAAGAGGGAATCCAGGACTCCAGAGGAAAACAGCGCTGCAATTATTATAATTACGACGACTCCTGCGATGGTATAGTTGCTCAGGTACTCGGTGCCAGACTGTCCCCTCAAGTAGCCCATGCCTACCTATTTGCGAGGTATGTATAAAAACTTTAGCATGATTGCTTCTCCTCTTTTTCTGGGAACAGTAACCCCGTAGAACTGCTCCTCGCGCAAGCTCGCGGCGACTGCAGTCTCGCCCACGTCCACAGGGAAAGCCATTTATATTAATTGAAAAAAAAGTAGTATGGTTATTATGAAACCTTTCCTCAGGTCCTTTTTATTTGCGCTTTTCATAATGCTCATGGTCTTCCTGTCCCTTCTCGTGATGCCTGACCTCAAGACGATGGGGCTCAAGCTGCCCAAGCCTCTGGTGAGTTCCCCGGAAGACTGCCAGAAGCTCGAGGGAAGCCTCGTCTTCGAGTGCATAACAAAATTCGCAGTGGCTAGAGGGGATGAAGGACTGTGTGAGAGGATACGCAATGACTTCTACAGGGACCGCTGTTATCTGGAACTTCACCCAGGTACGGCTGACCAGATGATTTGCGAGAAACTGGCGTTGACGGATGCGAGGGGCGAGTGCTTTGCCCGGGCGGCCCTTGCAGCAGGGAGCCCCGAGCTATGCCTTGCTGCTGAGAGGGGAAACGCGAAACCCACTGAAACCTGTCTGTTGCGTTATGCGATTTCTTCTGGAAAAAGGGAAGTGTGCCTCAGGATTGCAACTGCTGAAAATGCAGGGGACTGCCTTTACCGTTTCGCATCAATCACGAAAAATCCTTCAGACTGCTCGTCTTCTTCAGATGAAGCCACTGATGTTTGTCTCCTGGCGCTTGCAACTGATTTGGGCGACCAGGGCGTCTGCTTCTCCTTAGAAGGAAAACGGGACGAATGCCTGTTTCAGGTATCGGTTAAGCTGAAAAATCCTGAAATCTGCAATGCGATATACGACCAGTCGCTGAGAGAAGAATGCAAAAAAGCGGGAAAATAAAAGAAAGAAAAAAGAAATCGTCTCTCACCATATTTAGTCTGCAACACAGGTAGCTTCTGAGCCTATGGACATGGTAATGGTTGAGCTTCCAACTCCTGCTGTGAGAAACATCGTCAGGAGAAATCCTGCGGAAGCTGAGATTATCAGCCCAAGAACGCCTCCTACGAGCATCGCAGTCGCCCATACGGATGCCCTTGCCCTGGTTTCAGCACCAAGGACCTGGCCGATTGCGTATACGCCTCCTGCCATGATGAACATCAACAGGGCCACTACTGGCACTATGTTCTTGATGT